>JBKEFM010000051.1:0-22286 GCA_046709505.1 Paraglaciecola sp.
CATTATCAGCCTATTATCGACCTCAAAAGTGGTGTGGTCAATGAAGTTGAAGCCTTGGTTCGCTGGCATCACCCCTCACGGGGCTTTATTATGCCCGATGACTTTATCTACCTTGCTGAGGAATTGGGAGCCGTAGTACAGATCGGTGAAATTGTGTTGCGTAAGGCCTGCCGGCAACTGCGAGAATGGCAGTTAGCCAACATCAAAGTGCAACGCATAGCGGTAAATATCTCTAATACGCAAATAAGAGAAATTAACTTTTCAGAATTAATTGCAGAAATTCTTAGGGAAACCGAATTACCCCCAGAATCGTTGGTTCTGGAGTTGACGGAGAGTGTATTGCTGGCCGATGTCGAGCAAAATATTGAGGTACTACAAAAACTAAAGAAAATCGGCATATCCATTGCGGTAGACCACTTCGGAAGCGGTTATTCGTCGCTCAGTTACTTGAAACATTTTCCCATCGATATACTGAAAATTGACCGCAGTTTTATTAATGACATTGACGATGGTCAGCATAATATAGGGGTACTCACTGCGGTTGCAGTCCTTGCCCGTAGTTTCCATCTGAAAACCGTGGCCGAAGGTATTGAGACTATAGAACAACTGCGCTGTCTTTGTGATTTGAATATTGATGCAGGACAAGGATTCTTGATAAGTAAAGCCCTACCCCCCGATGAGCTAATCAAGGGGTTGAAAAGTGGAACATTTCATTATGATGCTATGCATACAACTGATTAATAAGCTATTAATCAGTTGTCACAGAGAAAATCCTGTACTTATACCAGCCAATTGCTGAGCGTAAATATAAGTCGATTACCACCATCTAATAGCGCTAACTTTCGCTGTTCATTAGAACAGCGTCTTGTTTACATGGACTGATCTATTTTCACGATAAACACTTGGCCATACACAGCTCCTCAGCTTGAACCGCAAGTAATTACCCAGATCAGAAGAGATGGTAAGGTGCTTTCAAAATTACCCTACCAGCCCTTCAACTCCGTTAGTGAGAAGCTAAAATTGACTGGATGGGGCATAAGCTTAGGGAGCATCGGTATAAATATTTATTTGACCGCCCGCTGGCGGACAATCTCATATAGACAGACGCCTGTGGCCACCGACACATTTAAGCTGGTAACAGAACCAGCCATAGGCAGTTTTATCAGTTCGTCACAATGCTCCCGTGTTAAACGGCGCATCCCCTTGCCTTCCGCCCCCATTACCAGAGCGATAGGCCCACGCATTTTACAGTCATAAAGACTCTGGGTCGCTTCACCTGCGGTGCCTATTATCCACACCCCCGCATCCTGTAATTCGCGCAAGGTACGGGCAAGGTTGGTTACCTGTACCAAGGGCACCAAATCTGCCGCGCCGCTGGCGACTTTTCTCACCACAGGGGTGAGTGTGGCAGAATTATCTTTGGGCACCACTATGGCGTCTATGCCCGCAGCATCGGCTGTACGTAAACATGCTCCTAAATTATGAGGGTCTGTGACTCCATCGAGGATCAACAAAAAGGGCATTTTACTGCCCTGGATAATCCTATCCAAATCACTTTCATCAAACTGTTTACCAGGCCTGGCTTTAGCAACTATGCCCTGATGTTGCTCGCCATTGACTTTGTCATCCAGCGCTTTGCGCTGACAAAACTGCACGGCTATACCAAATTTTCTGGCCTGAGTGACAATCTCACTAATGGGTTTGTCGTCCCGTCCTTTAAGAATATACAATTCGATCAAACGTTCAGGCTCTCGTTCGATCACTGCTTCCAGGGCATGAATACCATATAACCATTCATGTTGAGCCATGCTTATTTTTTCCTTCTGCTGGGGGATTTACTGCTTGGCTTGCTGGCAGGCTTTTGATCGTCGGCTGTTTTACTTGGTGCAGCTTTACTCCGTACAGGTTTGTCGCTCGCACCATCAACACTGGCAGGTTTCTTGTTGCGAGTGCGTTTTTTAGCTGCTGGTTTTTTTGCCGTTGCTCGTTTGCCTGCAGCTGGCGGTGCAGCTAGCACAAAATCAATTTTCCGCTCATCTAGGTTTACCCCTGCAACTTTTACTTCCAATGGATCACCTAAACGATAAACCACACCGCTACTGTCGCCAATCAGGTGCTGCTTCACCTCGTCGTAACGGTAATAGTCATTATCCAGTGCGGTAATATGTACTAAGCCATCGATATGAAACTCGGTAATACGCACGAAAAAGCCAAAATTGGTGACTGAGGCGATGACCCCTTCGAAAGTATCCCCCACATGATCAAGCATAAATTCACATTTTAACCAGTCCGCGACATCGCGGGTGGCATCATCAGCCCGGCGTTCGGTCATTGAACATTGCTCGCCCAACGCCTCGACTTCTTCTGCCGAATAAGCTTTGCCACCGGTATGGCTTTTACGTTGGTTTTGTTTGTCGATGACTGCCTTTAGCGCACGATGCACCACAAGATCCGGGTAACGGCGAATGGGTGAGGTGAAATGCGCATAGGCATCAAGTGCCAGCCCAAAGTGACCTATATTCTCATGGTTGTAAACTGCTTGCTTCATCGAACGCAGCAGCATGGTCTGGATCAGCTCCTGATCTGCTCGCCCTTGAATTTTCTCAACCACCTCAGTGAAATCTTGCGGTGTGGCATCTTTACCAATTTTGTGGCTGATACCTACCTCGGCCAAGTAAGCCAAAAAGGCACCCAAGCGATCAGCATCAGGCTCAGCATGGATGCGATACAGGGCCTCGGCTTTATGTTTGGTCAGCGTTTTGGCGGCAGAAACATTAGCCAAAATCATGCATTCTTCGATGAGTTTATGAGCATCGTTACGCGTAACGGGCACAATATGGTCTATTTTACGCTGGGCGTTGAATATAAATTTGCATTCTTGGGTTTCAAATTCGATGGCCCCACGTTGGTTACGTCTGCGCTTTAATGTACGGTACATGTCTTGCAGACTTTTCAGGTGAGGTACCTGCGGGGCATAACGTTTTTGCAGCTCGACGTCACCCTGCAGGATATTCCATACTTTAGTGTAGGTTAACCGCGCTTTGGAGTTCATCACTGCCTCATAGAATTGATGCTCCTGCAGATCGCCCTGCTTATTAATGGTCATTTCGCAGACCAGACATAGCCTGTCAACCTGAGGATTCAAAGAGCACAAACCGTTGGACAATACTTCCGGCAACATGGGGATGACCTGCTCGGGGAAATATACCGAGTTACCACGGTTTTGCGCCTCGCTATCCAGTGCGGTACCGGGGCGCACGTAATGACTGACGTCCGCGATCGCTACCCATAATTGCCAACCACCATTATCCAGTGGCTCACAGAAAACAGCATCATCAAAATCCCGAGCGTCTTCACCGTCTATGGTCACCAGTGGTAATTGGCGTAAATCGATCCGATTTAGCTTGGCTTGATCGGGAACCTGTTCGGTTAAATCCTTGATTTGCTTAGTCACGCCCTTCGGCCACGTATGGGGAAGTTCAAAGGTGCGTAATGCCATATCAATTTCCATACCCGGTGCCATATGCTCACCCAGTACTTCAATAATCTTGCCGATGGCATTTACCCTGCGCCTGGGACGTTGAGCGATTTCAACCACAACTATATGTCCCTGACGTGCACCGTTAGTAGATTCAGGCAGAATATTAATCTCATGGTTGATACGGCTGTCATCAGGGATCACTGTACCTTCGCCATTCTCAAAAAAGTAACGCCCAACTATGGGTTCAGTACGTGGTTCCAGAATTTTGGCTATACGTGCTTCGCGACGGCCGCGATTATCCGTACCACTTTCTTTGACCAGCACTATGTCTCCATGAAGTACAGTAGACATCTGAGCGTTGTGAATAAACAAGTCTTTTTCACCGTCTTCACGTTTTAAAAAGCCAAAACCGTCTCGGTGACCAATCACGCGCCCCTTGATCAATTCTGCAAGTTCAAGCTTGGCGTATTTCTTGTCTCGGGTAAATTCGACCTGCCCTTCACGCTCCATTGCTCGCAAACGACGCTGAATACCAATTCGGCTGTCCTCATCTTCGGCGTTCAACAGGTGACAAAATTCAAGAAAAGACAGAGGCTTGTTAGCGCTTGTCAGCAGTTCAAGGAGATATTCTCGACTTGCTACTGGCTTTTCGTATTTTTCTTTTTCGCGTTGGTAAAAGGGATCATCGCTCATATTTGTGATGGCGTTTCCAGGTTGAGTAAATTCTGTGCCTAGTATAACTCAGCTGGCTCAATTAAAAATTGCTTTATTAAAATGATGACAGGCTATTAAAATGGCAAAGCATAAAATCAACTGTGAAATCACGCAGATGAATTATCTTTCAAGAGATCGACGGGCTTTACGTAATGCTTTTGGATGCATTAGTTTTTCAAGTTCTGTCATGCAATACGCAATTTTTGCATGTGTTATATTATCTGCCGTGACAGCATTGTATAACCAGTGATAGGCATCTTCGTAATCGTAGGGACTGCCATAACCAGCAATAAATAACTCAGCTAATTCGATTTGCGCTTTTTGATTGCCCAACATCGCGGCTTCGCGTAACAACACCACCCCACGAGATTTATCCTGCTGCACCAACTTTCCCTGGGCGTAATAACGACCCAGTTGTTCCAAACCGTCAGACAATCCCTGTTCTGCGGCCTGGCGCATAAAATCAAGCCCACGGGCGGGTTCGGCTTTTACGCAGACTCCCCAGGCCAGCATGTCTCCCCATAAGAACTGGTAGGCAGGAATTTTTAGGGTCTGGGCCCTGGCCTCAATATCCTGCACCAGCTGACAATCATCAAACACCACACGGGTTAGATGTTCATTAAGGTTGATTAGGCGCAACAATTCATCCTGCGAGTACAATTGCACCACTTTGATTTGCTCAGCACCCAAAGCAGATAATGACAATGTGGTTGTGCCAAGCAGCGCTATAAAACCAAGCGCCACTGTATGACGTAGTAAACGCATATAAACCTAGAATAACGATAGAGTATTCTAGTTATCGGCCAAGATTCGATTTACTTGCGTGGCAACGGGATGACCTAGTCTTGCGTGAGAGCCGAACATACTATCTGCGCATGTTCAATCAACTCATGCCCTAAATCCGTCAAGTAGCCGCCATCTGGCTGGGTCACTATGCCTTTATCAAACAGACGTTGAGCCGCCGCGATAACATCCGCTTGTGCGTCATTGTGTATCTTCAAGCCTTGCATCAAGCTTTTGGTAGGGAATTTCAACAAGAGCTCGAATTCTGTAACCATTTGTGGGGTAAAAGTCATGTAATTTCCTAATTTATTTAAGATTATTCACAGGGTCTACGGTTCAATCCTGACTAACAAACAGTCAAAGAAGTTTGAGCAATATTACCCCTTGTCTTTACTAATTTACCAATGCTGGCGTGTGCTGCTATATCTTTTCAACAGCAAATCCCGAGGCGTTGCCTGTTAGTATTAACACCAAATTTACTCGATCATCATTTAATTGCAATAATGTTCCGCTATTTCCCCCATAATTTTGGGCTCTTATTGACGTTTTGCAGTAAATATATTCGGGTTCTGTCGATTGAAGCCTCCAGGGTTGTGGTCATTTTCAGTCAGGGCACAACCTTTGTGGCTTTTTTAATGTTGTTGCTGCCATCTTGCGTCAGGACTGACCATTTACCTAAGCAAAAATAGAATGGTTTATTCGAGGTTTATCTCCAAACGCCCATAGCCAATATTGCCATAGCAGACCTGTTATCTACGGTAATCTAGTTGTTTGATGATTACACACAAAAGCGCTTATCACCTCACCTCATGATAAAAAACCAGCTTATCGTTAGCTCCCCCTCGTAAGTTGGTCGTCAGATGTTTATAATCGGCCACTTGAGACTATATTGCTTGTTATTGAATATCAAAGTTATTTGCCCTCAAATCGGGCATTTCTGTGATCCAATACATTCTATTTTCTCGTAAAACACAGCGCTATTTATTTAACTTTCAGCACAAGCAGAAACTAACTATGCAAAAAACTTTTTGTAAGGTGGAAAGAATTGAACCTCTTACAGACACCGTCAGTCGTGTCATACTCAATCCCGAACATCCCCTGGATTTTACTGCAGGGCAATATCTGCGGGTGATCATGACGGAACAAGACAAGCGTCCTTTTTCCGTCGCCAATGCCCCTAGAGAAGATGGCCGTCTGGAGTTGCATATTGGGACAGATCCCGGTAACGCTTACGCCGGCCAAGTGCTGCAAAAAATGCGGGATACAGGTAGCGTACAAATAGACGGAGGGCACGGTAACGCTTTCTTACGCGCAGACATACCCAAACCGATTATTCTGCTGGCTGGCGGCACAGGCTTCTCTTATACTTATGCCATATTGCAGCAACTACTGAGCCTGCCATTAAAAGAACCTGTTTTCCTGTATTGGGGAACGCGAACACTGGCAGATATGTACGCCAACAGTGAACTTGTCACACTGGACAAACAACACCATCATTTTCATTTTATTCCGGTTGTGGAATTACCCGATCCCTTATGGACCGGCAGAATGGGCAGGGTACATAAGGCCGTATTAGCCGATTTTGCCAGTTTGGAAGCCTATCAGGTCTATATTGCCGGGCGCTTTGAAATGGCCGGCGTAGCCAGAGAAGAATTTCAGCAACAAGGTTTATTGCTGAATAACCTGTACGGCGATGCATTTGAATTCATCTAATCGGCCCTTTTGCACTGACCGTTAAGCCGATAGCAGGATCAGATCCCCCCCTGTTAGATCATGGGGGTATCCACTACACCGCGCCGGCAAAATCCAGCTGGCGCCAAGCTTCATATACAAACACCGACACCGCATTAGACAGATTCATACTGCGGCTATCTGCCAGCATAGGGATACGCACCCGCTGCTCAGCAGGTAAACTATTAATAACCTCTGAAGGTAATCCCCGGGTTTCTGGGCCAAACAATAATGCATCCCCTGCCTGATAACTCACTTGGGCAAAAAATTTTGTGCCCTTAGTCGTACAGGCAAAAACCCGTTTGGGTTGTTGGGATCCCAGATAATCCTCCAGGCTGGCATGGCGCACGACCTTGGCAAACTCATGGTAATCCAATCCCGCCCGGCGCACCTTTTTATCATCCCAATCGAAACCCAAAGGTTCTATTAAATGCAATGCAAAACCGGTGTTGGCACACAGGCGGATAATATTGCCGGTATTAGGGGGTATTTCAGGTTGGTATAAAACGATATCTAACATGACTAACAAATTCACTTGGGATAATGGGGCGATCTTAACAAATCCGACGTGCATATAATGCATTATTCACACCCCCCTAATATATTTGCCAACCAGGCTCAATTTGTCCCATAACTATAGGGTCATGGATACACTGCACTGGGATTTTTGTTGACTTTATGGCTGCTTGAAAAAATCCAGGGCTGCTACTAGGCATGGCATTCTATATTTATCTTCTTCCATCAGCAGTTCGTGTTTGGCACCCTTGATGACTACCTTTTTACAATGGGGCATACTGGCTACTACTAAATCTTGCCGTTTATTATCCACCACCTGGTCTGCACCAGCTTGAAGGACTAAAGCCGGGATCGAAAGTGTCCCCGCGAGAGACTCTATCTTATCCATAGCGGCACGTGCAGCTTTTAACCATTGGCAGGTCACGCCACCAAGTTGCACCCGAGGCTGACGCTCATATTCCTCTCTGAATAGGCGATAACGGACCTCACTGTGCGTCAGCTGGCTATCCGCAAAATGGATATTTTCGTAATTCCCTTGACCAAAAAAATAAGCAGTCGGTTTACCACTAAACGTATTAATAAGCTCATTAAGTCGAAGTAAGCCTGTGACCAACCAGGCTGGCATGGGGGGACGAATGCCAAACATGGGGGCAGAAAATACCACATGCCCAAAATCTTGTGGATAAGCATGAACATACAGAGCCCCGATAGCCCCTCCCATGGAGTGACACAGTAATTGCGGTTGATATTCACTCTTTAGTTTTATCACAGTGTCATAAAAAATTTTAAAATCCGTCACATAATCTGTAAAATCCTGCACATAACCCATATGTGAATTATCTGTCATGCGTCCGGAGAACCCTTGCCCCCTGTGATCATGAATAAAAACACAATAGCCGTTTTGATAAAGATCGTAAATCAATTCCTGGTATTTTAGCAGGCACTCAATTCTGCCAGAGGAAATAACGACACTGCCTATGGGACAGGGATGCAATAAAAATGCATAAACTATGTTTACCTTATCCACCCCCATAAATTCACCGTACTGTAATTTTTGCATCAACGGGCAAATGAGTGCAGGGTAATCGTGTTGCAGTTGCGTTTCTTGGCTAAGCAAGTAGTGGTCAGTCATATGAGCATAAAAGGTTTACAAAAATAGACCGCTAGATTAGCAGAAAATCATTCATCACATTAGTAGTCTGGTATGACACGCTGGTATGCCTGGTCGATAAATAAAGGCGAAGTAACCAGCATGTCTGCGGTTGCGGTGTTGCAGGCCACGGGCAAATTCCATACTGAACATAGACGCAATAATGCTTTAACATCAGGATCATGGGGTGAAGGATTAAGGGGATCCCAAAAAAAGATCAAGCAATCTAGTTTGCGCTCAGCAATCAAGGCGCCGATCTGTTGATCGCCCCCCAAGGGTCCACTTTTATAGCAATGTACAGGTAAAGCTAAACTTTGCTGCAACAAGCCCCCCGTGGTGCCTGTGGCCACCAAATTATGTTTAGCTAACTCAACCTTGTGCTCCTGTGCCCACCTGATCAGCTCAGGCTTCATGTGATCGTGTGCCACCAGGGCGATGGTTTTTTGCATTTTTCTGACCTCTACTTAGTATATACCCGACTATAACGACAAATTTCATGCTCTTGGTTGTGCTGAAGTAACCATTGTTCACTGATCACTCCCGGCAAGCCCAGTATATTTTTACAAACACACTGTACGAATAAAGTTACGTAACAAGGTCACTGTTGGCTCGATGTAATGCAGATCAATAAATTCATCAGGTTGGTGAGCCTGATCGATACTGCCAGGCCCCAACACTATAGTGTCGCAACCTAGCTGGTTGATAAACGGTGCTTCGGTAGCATAGTTAGCACTTACCGGGTCAAAACCGGTCAAGGATTTAGCCAATTCCAAAATACCTTGTTCGTTTTTACAGCCAAAAGAAGGTGCGGTAGCATACATAAGCTCACGGGTAATGCGCTGGGGATAAGTATTCATAAGTGGTCCGAGTGCTTCATCAATCAGGGCAATGGCTTCTTTATCACTAAGTTCAGGTATCGCCCGCAGATCGAAGTTCAGTTGGCAATGGCCACATATACGGTTCTCTCCGTCCCCGCCATGAATATGCCCAAGGTTCATGGTGACTTGTGGCACACTAAAAGCTTCATCTCGATACCGCTGGGCTAAGTGTTGTTTTAACGCCAGCAACTTACCAATAGCTTGATACATAATTTCTATGGCATTGACGCCCTTGGCAGGATCACTTGAATGCCCTGCCTGACCCTGTATATTTAAGCTATGACCCATATGACCTTTATGTTTGTATATGGGTTTGAGTTCAGTCGGTTCACCGATGATCGCCATCTGCGGCTTAATCAACTGTTGCTCAACAAAAAAGCGCGCCCCCGCCATGGATGTTTCCTCGTCAGCCGTAGCCAATATGTATAAGGGTTTTTGCAATTTATTAAGGGGGATATCTTTAAGCGCTTCTAAAATAAAGGCGAAAAAACCTTTCATATCACAACTGCCTAGGCCGTATAAACGGTCATCAGCCTGACGAAGCCTGAAGGGATCCATTTTCCAGCTATCTTGATCAAATGGCACGGTGTCCGAGTGTCCACTAAGCAACAAGCCGCCTTCCCCGCTGCCAATTTTCGCCAGCATATTAAATTTATTACGCGTCCCAGGTACTGGCTGAATACTTATGTCAAACCCATAAGTGGCAAACCAGTCCCCCAAATAGTCAATTAGTACACGATTTGACTGGTCTATTTTCGGGTCAAAGGCACTGATAGTCGGAACGGCAATGATTTTTTCAAAACATTCTATAAAAGACAAAGATGGCATAGCAAACTCAGTAAATAATTATTCATATTAATTGCATAAATATATAACACGTGTCATGATTCAGCTCAACAGGATTTAGGCTATTTGCACCCGCAAGTTGACCTGAATTGACCGTATATTAGCTTAAATTGGTTTTATTACGCACATGAATTCAGTTTTGTCACAATTTAATTCCCTGCCTAGCTTCGCCAGTATGATATATCGACGATAAGTCGACGTCTGATTGCGTTTAGCTCACCTTTTGTCTTTGATTATTTGATTAACGGCGAAAGGTGTTTTTTTATTTTTGTCACTATTGCTTAGTAAACTAAGCAACCTACCCTTTTTAGAGATAGTCGTTTTATGATTAAAACCTGTATTGTGGGCGCCAGTGGCTACACTGGTGCCGAATTAGCCGCTCTTGTGAATCATCATCCTATGTTTGATCTGGCAGCACTTTATGTTTCTCAAAATAGCCAGGACAAAGACAAAACGTTAGGTCAAATACATGGCCACTTGTTTGGCCAACTGGCGCTGCCATTACTCCCCCTTAACGACGAGCACCTGGCTAACTTGGCCAACGAAATGGATCTTATCTTTCTGGCCACCCCCCATGAAGCCAGTCACAACTGGATGCCCGAATTAACGGGTGGCACCGCGGTGGTAATGGACTTGTCAGGGGCCTTTCGCATTAAAGACGCGCAGACCTTTGGCCAATATTACGGTTTTGAGCATCAACATCCCTCCTGTCTTGAGCAAGCAGTTTATGGATTAGCCGACTGGTATCCCCAGCAAATTAGCCAAGCGGATCTGATCGCCGTACCCGGTTGTTACCCTACGGCTTCCCTGAGCGCCCTTAAACCCTTGCAGCAAAAAGAGTTACTTGACCCAGCTTACCCACCAATAATCAATGCAGTATCTGGTGTTTCAGGAGCCGGGCGAAAGGCAGCTCTGGGCAACAGTTTTTGCGAAGTGAGCTTGCAAGCCTATGCCGTACACAGCCATAGACACCAGCCTGAAATAGCCCAATGCCTGGGTACAGAAGTTATTTTCACCCCACATCTGGGTAATTTCAAACGTGGTATTTTGGCTACTATTACCGTGAAACTGGCAGCAAACACATCTTCAGAACAAGTCGATCGCGCCTTTACTGAGGCCTATCAAAATAACCCCTTGGTTCGCCTGTTGCCAGGCTGGCCGAAACTGGATGACGTTGTCGGGTCGCCATTTTGTGATCTACACTGGAAATCTGCTCTCAATAGCGATTATCTGGTAATAAGTAGCGCCATCGATAATTTATTAAAAGGTGCCGCCGCCCAAGCCCTTCAGTGTGCAAACTTACGTTTTGGCTTTGCCAGTCACCTGGGATTAACCCGGGGAAGTGGCCAATGAACCCATTAATCATAAAAGTGGGTGGCGCCTTTATGCAGGCGCCCAAAGCAGCATTGCAACTACTCGAAGTGATTGGTCAGCTACAACAGCAACGTCCTGTCGTGCTCGTGCATGGAGGAGGTCCTATGGTTGAGCAACTATTGCAAGCCTTAGGATTAACGACTAAAAAAATAGATGGTTTACGTGTCACCCCGCCAGAACATATGCCTTATATATCAGGTGCTCTGGCAGGTACCGCCAACAAGCAATTGTGCGCCCTGGCAATTAAGGCCAAGCTCGATGCTGTCGGCCTATGTTTAGCAGACGGGCACTCGGTTTCCTGTCAGCAACTTGATCCAAAACTAGGTGCAGTGGGTGTGCCCCAGCCAGGTTCTGGCAAAATGTTGAGCTTGTTACTGGCCGCAGGTATGCTGCCCATAATTAGCTCGATTGGTGCCGATGAACAGGGCAACCTGCTCAATGTTAACGCCGATCAGGCCGCTACCGTCATCGCCCAACTGTTGCAAGGGGATCTTATGCTACTGTCTGATGTACCCGGCGTGCTAGACGTGAATAAAACCCTGATCAATCAGCTAACCGCTCAGGATATACAAGAGCTGATAAACCAAGATATCATTATAGATGGTATGCAGGTAAAAGTGACTGCAGCACTGGACGCCGCCAATAGCTTGCAACGTCCCATAACCATAGCCAGCTGGCACACACCTGAGCAACTTTTAGGCCTGCTCGGGGGTGAGTCCGTTGGCACCACTATTATCCCTAACCCTAGCCAAGGAACCCTATGAAAAAGGATCTTCTTAGTTTTAAAGATTGGTCAGCCCAGGAGCTATATGCCCTGCTTGACTTGGCCAAAACCATAAAAACTAATCCTCAGCAATACAGCAACGCTCTGATGGGCAAATCTATTGTCGCCCTATTTGAAAAGCCATCTCTGCGCACGCGAGTAAGTTTTGACATAGGCATTCATAAGCTCGGCGGGCACATGGTGTATTTGGATAGTCAGTCAAATAGACTCGATGGCCGTGAGGAAAGTAAAGACATGGGTAAAAATTTGGCTTGCTGGGCAGATGCCATAGTCGCCAGGGTGTTTACCCATCAAACTCTGGTCGATCTCGCTGAGTCGGCTAAAGTACCGGTTATCAACGCTTTATGTGATCTATATCATCCTTGTCAGGCACTTGCAGATTACCTTACTCTGGCCGAGTACTTTGGCGATTTACGTCAGGTTAAATTAGCCTATTTGGGAGATGGCAACAATGTCACCCATTCATTGATGTTAGTAGGAGTCACCCTGGGTTGTGAAGTGGTCGTCGTCACGCCTGAAGGTTATGAAGTCGATGAGAACATTATATTGCTAGCCCAGGAAAAATCGGCCCACAATGGTGGTAAACTGGTAATCAGCAATTCTACTGACGCTGCTATTGGTGCCCATGCCATTTACACCGACACTTGGTTGTCTATGGGTGATGACACCCCCCTTGAAACTATAAAACAAGCATTTGGCGACTTTAAAATCGATGAGAAAATGATGCACAAAACAGGCGCCCAGTTCGTTATGCATTGCCAACCGGCCCATAGGGATTTAGAAATAAGTAGCAGCCTGATAGATTCAGACCAGTCGTTGTTAATGCAACAAGCAGAAAATAGAATGCACGCCCAGAATGCCATACTCGTGCATCTTCTTGGCGACCCAGCGTAAACACATTAAATATTTGTAGGTAAAGACAATGAACAAAAAAGACATCAAAAAAGTGGTATTAGCCTACTCAGGTGGTTTAGATACATCCGCGATCATCCCCTGGTTAAAAGAAAACTACGACTGCGAAGTTATCGCCTTTGCAGCCGATGTGGGACAAGGCGACGAAGAGTTAGAAGGGCTACGGGAAAAAGCTATCGCCACCGGCGCCAGTGAATGTTACATAGTTGATTTAAAAGAAGAGTTTGTTGCAGACTACGTTTACCCCACTATTACCACGGGTGCAGTTTACGAAGGGCAATATCTGCTGGGTACGTCTATGGCGCGCCCTATTATCGCCAAAGCACAAGTTGAAATTGCCCTTAAGGTCGGTGCTGACGCATTATGCCATGGATGTACAGGCAAGGGTAATGACCAGGTACGTTTCGAAGGTACCTTTGCTGCATTAGCCCCTGAGCTAACAGTGATCGCACCTTGGCGTGAGTGGGACATGGTTTCTCGTGAAGACTTGCTTGATTATCTGGCTGAGCGTGATATTAAAACCACCGCTTCGGCCACTAAAATTTATAGCCGGGACGCCAACGCCTGGCATATCTCCCACGAAGGGGGGGAATTAGAAGATCCCTGGTGTGAGCCAAGCAAAGAAGTATGGACCATGACAGTGGATCCCGAAGAAGCACCCAATACCCCTGAGCGTATTGAAGTTAGCTTCGAACATGGCCGCATGGTTAAAGTCAACGGTGAAGCCCTTAGCCCATATCAGTGTTTGGTTACATTAAACACGTTAGCCGCCGCCCATGGTGTGGGTCGAATTGATATAGTCGAAAACCGCCTGGTAGGTATGAAATCTCGTGGCTGTTATGAAACCCCCGGTGGCACAGTCATGATGTCGGCTTACAAGGCACTGGAAAGCCTGGTACTAGACAAAGCCGCCCTTAAATACCGTGAACAACTTGGTTTGGAGTTTTCTCATGTGATGTACGACGGACGCTGGTTTACACCCTTAAATGCATCCCTGTTGGCCGGCGCTGCCAGCCTGGCGGAACAAGTGACTGGCGACATAGTGATAAAACTTTATAAAGGTCAGGCCACTGTTACTCAGCGTCGTTCACCGAACAGCTTGTATTCAGAAGATTTTGCCACTTTTGGCGCGGACGATGTATATGACCAAAGCCATGCTGAAGGCTTTATTCGTCTTTACAGTCTATCAAGCCGTATTGGTGCTTTGAATAAAAAAGGCATTCCATTTAAAAACACAGGTATCGAATAATGAGCTTGTGGGGCGGACGTTTTCAAGACGGTAGCAGTGCAATGTTTCGCACGGTTAACGACTCATTACCTTTCGATAGGGTGCTAGCGAGCCAGGATATTCGTGGCTCAATTGCCTGGTCACGGGCCATAGCCAAGGCTGGCGTTATCACCCAAGATGAGCAACAACAACTGGAAGATGCCCTGCTCGGTTTACTGGCCAAAGCCGACACCGGTCAGCTAGATTTTGATGCCAGTAGTGAAGAAGATATTCATAGTTTTGTGGAAGCGACGCTTATCGAGCAACTGGGCGACGTGGCGCGTAAATTACACACGGGGCGCAGCCGGAATGATCAAGTCGCTACGGATTTTCGTTTATGGACCCGGGAACACGTAGATTTGTTGATCACAGATTTACAAAATGTTATCGGTTCATTACTCGGTAGCGCAGATAAAAACCAACACGTTATCTTGCCTGGTTACACCCATCTGCAACGGGCACAACCGGTGCGCTATCCCCATTGGTGTCTGGCTTACGTAGAAATGTTTAAACGGGATATCAGCCGTTTACAAGATTTAAAGGTGCGTTTAAACCAATGTCCCCTGGGCAGTGGTGCACTGGCAGGAACCACTTACCCAATCGACCGTCAGGCCATAGCCGATGAACTGGGCTTCGCCAGCCCCTGCCTCAACAGCCTCGATGCCGTATCTGATCGTGATTATGTACTAGAACTATTGTTTGTTTCCAGCACCAGTATGATGCATATGTCACGTATGGCAGAAGACCTTATTTTTTATAATTCAGGCGAAGCAGGCTTTATCCAGTTGGGTGACGCGGTGACATCTGGCTCGTCTTTGATGCCACAAAAGAAAAACCCCGATGCCCTGGAGCTGATGCGCGGTAAATGCGGCCGTGTGTTTGGCAGTTTACAAGCCATGCTGGTGACCATGAAGGGACTGCCCCTGGCTTACAACAAAGATATGCAAGAAGACAAAGAAGGCCTGTTTGATGCAACTAATCAATGGCATATCTGCTTATGCATCGCCTGTGAAGTACTCGACAGTATCACCCTTGATAGTGAGCGTTGCGCGAAAGCAGCTCGGGAAGGTTACGCAAATGCCACTGAACTGGCAGATTATTTGGTAGCTAAAGGGATCCCGTTTCGCACCGCTCACGACATTTCCGGTCAGGTGGTGTTGGCGGCCTTAGGACACAAAAAAGCCATTGAAGAGCTGACTATTCCACAATTAAAGGAATTTTCAGCGTTGATTGAAGAGGATGTATATCCCGTATTACAACTTGACCATTTAGTCGATAAACGCAGCGTGCTGGGAGGCACCGGTATCACACCTGTGCTAGCCGCCTTGAAAAAAGCCCAAACCGAACTGGCTAGTAGCCGTCGCGGCTCATAAGGAAATCAGGTGCTTCTTTCACACAATGACAGTGTCAAATTATTCCGTAACTCCGCCCCGTATATCAATGCGCACAGAGGAAAAACCTTTATCCTAGTGTTTGGCGGAGAAGCGGTTGAAGACAGTAATTTTGCCAACATCATTCACGACATCGCCTTGCTCAACAGTCTGGGGGTGCGTCTGGTTTTGGTGCATGGTGCCCGGCCGCAAATCGATCAACGGGTGGCCTTGCACAACCTGGTCCCTCGCTTCGAAGACGGCTTGCGTATTACTGACAAACAAACACTGGAATGTGTCAAAGATGCTGCCGGCTCGGTGCGCTCGCAAATCGAAGCCTTGTTAACCATGGGCTTGTCTAACTCCCCCATGCACGGTTCACACATTCGCGTGTGTTCCGGTAATTTGGTGGTAGCCATGCCCATAGGTGTGCGAGAAGGCATCGATTTCGAAAATACCGGTTTGGTAAGGCGTATAGATGTCACGGGTATATCCGATCATCTCGACGATGGTTCAATCGTACTATTATCGCCTATGGGTTATTCCCCTACCGGTGAAGTGTTTAACTTAAGTCATGAGGATGTAGCCACCAGTGCAGCAAAAGCACTGAATGCCGATAAGGTGATTTTTTTCTCGGAAAAAGAGGGCATAGAGGACGAAAGCGGACGATTACTGCGTAACATCCAGCTCAATCAACTTTATCCCATGCTCGAGCAAAGCCACTTTGCCGATGAAAAACAGACCCTACAGGCCATTATCAGTAGTTTGGAATTTGGTATCAGCCGCTGCCACTGCGTCAGTTACCAGCAAGACGGTGCCTTGCTGCAGGAACTCTTCACCCGGGATGGTGCTGGCTCGCTTATATCCCAGAGTTACTACGAACAGCTGCGTATTGCTACCATAGATGATGTAGGCGGTATTTTGAACTTGATTAACCCCCTTGAAGAACAGGGTATTTTAGTTAAACGCTCCCGGGAAATACTAGAGCGGGAAATTGAGCAATTCACCTTGATTGAGCGTGACGGTATGACGGTAGCTTGCGCAGCACTTTATCCCTATATTGAAGATCGCTGTGGTGAGCTGGCTTGTGTTGCCACCCACCCTGATTACCGAGGCAAAAATCGCGGCGAACGTCTGCTGGCGGCCATCAAGGAGCAGGGCTGTGAACAAGGCCTTGAATCAATATTTGTGTTAACCACTGTCACGTCGCACTGGTTTCAGGAACAAGGTTTTGTCCTTGCCAGTCTTGACGATTTACCCACTAAGAAAAAGCTCCTGTATAATTTTCAGCGTAACTCCAAAGTATTCAAGTTATCGCTGTAAAACCCCGCAAAGAACAGCCGGGTTACTCTGACCGGCTTATTGCTGTAATCTGATGCGGTTCGCCCATTAGTTTTAGGTTGCCATGAAAGAATGTACCCAATGCGGAAAATGCTGTACCAAATATAGTGATGGCGGCTTGTCGGCAACGGATAGCGAAATAGACATGTGGCAGTTGTTCCGTCCGGATATAGCCGAATATGTTAGAAATGGACTGATCTGGATGAGCCCAGAAAATGGCAAGCAACTCGCCCTTTGCCCCTTCCTGCGTAAAACAAGCAATGACATCTATACCTGCGATATTTATTTCGACCGGCCCGATGATTGTAAATCTTACCCCGTAACTATCCAGCAAATGCTCAATGATGACTGTGAAATGCTGGAAGATACCGACAAGAAACGACCCGTTAAAGCCCAGCACGCCCTCGATCTGCTGATGGCAGACAGCCGCCCGGCATTTGATAAATTAAAGACATAAAAAAGGCCACCCTGAGGTGGCCATTTTAAGTCGATACAATTAAGACTTTATCGCCGCTGCACCCGCCACTGCTTGTCTGGCAAGCTCAGTAATGCGTGCCCAATCACCGGCTTCAACCGCATCATCTGGGGCTAACCATGAGCCTCCAGCACAACTAACATTTGGCAGGGCTAGGTAGTCCAGATAGTTGGTAAGGCTGATGCCGCCTGTGGGGCAAAAAGCGATTTGCGGGAAAGGACCGCCTATGGCTTTTAGGGCTTTGATACCACCTGATGCCTCGGCCGGAAAAAACTTAAGATGGGTATAACCAAAATCCACCGCCTTCATTAACTCTGAGATAGACGAAACACCGGGGATAAGGGCAATATTCCCCTCGTTTCCTGCCGCCAGCAAATCAGGCGTCATACCTGGGCTGATGGCAAATAAAGCACCGGCATCCTGTACTTGTTTAAGTTGCTCTCTATTGGTCACTGTACCTGCACCAATCAAGGCTTCAGGTACTTCCTTAGCGATAGCGCTTATAGCTGCCAACGCCGCCGGGGTGCGAAGTGTGACTTCCAGCACGCGGATACCGCCAGCAATCAGCGCTTTTGCCAAAGGTACAGCATATTTCACATCCTTGATCACCAAAACGGGGACCACAGGGCCTTGGCTAAACACCTCTTGTGAAGAAACTTTCCAATTTTTTGTCATTGCATTTAACCTTTATAATGCTGTTCTAAGTAGGCCATAGCACCAATCAAACCATGATCGGGCTCGGTAATAATGTAAGTAGGTATAGTGGCAACGTAGCCGTGAAACCGGCCTTTCGCTTCAAAACGCTGGCGAAATTCACTTTGTTTAAGATAGTCCACAAACCTAGAGGCTATGCCGCCGCCAATATACACACCACCTCGGGTACATAAATTTAACGCTAAATTACCGGCGAAACTGCCCATAATGCGGCAAAATTGCGCCAGGGTCGCGGCGCATAGTTCACAACTATTGTCCAAGGCTCGGGTGGTAATATCTGCGGCATCGTCAAACTCCGCCGGACGGCCCAAATGAGCAGCCAAAGCTTGGTATATATGCACTATGCCCCGTCCTGACATCACTTCTTCAGCTGAGGCATGGCCAAACTTAGCCGTTAAAAAGCGCAGGATGGCAATATCATTTTCATCCACTGGGGCAAAATCCACATGGCCACCTTCACCGTCTAAAGAATGCCAGCCGTCATCGATATGGGTTAGATGTTTAACACCTAACCCTGTGCCTGGGCCAAACACCGCAATGTTGGCAGTAGATTCGCTTTGGCCTCGACCAATTTGAATTTTTTGTTGATCACTTAGCTTTGGCAGAGAGTGGGCCACGGCTGTAAAGTCGTTAATCACCCCTAACCACTGCAAAGCAAGATCGCTTTGTAGGGCGCTAATAGAAAACACCCAAGTATGATTGGTCATTTTAACCAGATCACCACTGACCGGGCAGGCAATAGCCAGGCAACCGGCGTTAAAATTAATAGCGGGATACTCGCTAAAATATTGTTTGATGGCATCACCCAGTGTGGCAAAGTCGGCACATAGGTATTTTTTAATCTCAGTGACTTGGCCATCGCAAATTTGCCCCAAGCGAATATTGGTGCCGCCAATATCGGCCACAAAATTAGTAGCCACTAGTTTTCTTCCTGCCCGACAAACAATGAACATGCACCTTGTTCGGCACCCGTTAAAGTAGCTCGCATACCAGCAAACATCTCTCGACCCATACCAATTTGATGGGATGCTACATCTGTAACCTTGGCCTCACGCAGTTCAAGTTCACCGTTGTCAACACACAAGGTGATAAGTCCACTTTTGGTGTTTAATTCGATCATATCGCCATTTTGAACCTTGGCAATCAATCCGCCTTTTAACGCTTCCGGGGTCAGGTGAATGGCCGCTGGAACTTTGCCAGATGCGCCAGACATACGTCCATCGGTGACCAGAGCCACTTTGAATCCTTTATCCTGCAACACACCTAAGGGAGGCGTTAAGCTATGTAATTCGGGCATACCAATGGCCGAGGGCCCTTGGAAACGTACCACTACAATACAGTCTTTATCCAGCTCACCGGCTTTAAACGCTGCGTACAGTTCAAACTGGTCTTCAAATACCACCGCAGGCGCCTTGATAATACAGTGGGGCTCTCTAAGTGCCGAGGTCTTCATTACCGCACGGCCCAGATTTCCGCTTAATACCGATAACCCGCCATTAGGTTTAAAGGGTTTATCAACAGTAGCGACAACCTGAAGATCAAAAGACTCAGTAGGACCATCACGCCACACCAGTTCGCCCTGCTCTATTTTAGGCTCCTGGGTATAACGTTCCAGGCCATCACCGCAGATAGTTTTCACATCATTGTGTATCAAGCCACCATTGAGGAGTTCCCGGAACAGTAACGCCATACCGCCTGCAGCGGTGAAATGATTAATATCTGCTGAACCGTTGGGATAGATACGCGTCAGCAGAGGGACTGCATCGGAAATATCAGAAAAATCATCCCAATTGACGATATAACCTGCCGCCCTAGCCACGGCGACCAAATGCATGGTGTGATTCGTCGAGCCACCCGTGGCCAACAAGGCGACCAGGCCATTGACTATCGACTTGGCATCGACTATGTGTCCGATAGGGCGATAGTCTTCACCCAAATCGGTGATACGAGTCACTTGTCTGGCGGCAGCATCCGTTAACGCTTCCCTCAGGGGCGTACCCGGATTGACAAAAGAGGCGCCGGGCAAATGCAGCCCCATAGTTTCCACTACTAGTTGGTTACTGTTGGCCGTGCCGTAAAACGTACAGGTACCAGCAGAATGATAAGATTGAGACTCGGCTTCAAGCAATTCTGCACGGCCCACTTTACCTTCAGCATATGCCTGACGAACACGAGCTTTTTCCTTGTTGGGAAGACCTGAGGGCATAGGACCTGCAGGCACGAAAATAGTAGGTAAATGGCCAAAACTCAAACCACCAAGCAACAAGCCAGGCACGATTTTATCACAAATACCCATCATCAATGTGCCGTCAAACATATTGTGTGACAAGGCTACCGCAGTAGACAAAGCGATCACATCCCGGCTCATCAGGCTTAAATCCATGCCTGCATTACCCTGGGTGATACCGTCACACATAGCTGGAACCCCACCGGCAAACTGGGCCACACTGCCCACCTCGCGAATAGCTTTTTTAAGCCTTTGTGGATAGTCATGATAAGGCTGGTGCGCCGACAACATATCATTATAAGATGAAATAATGGCAATGTTAGATTTGGTCATACTGCGCAAATCCGATTTATCATCGGTGCTGCAGGCAGCAAAACCATGGGCCAGGTTGCCACAGGACAGCTCGCCGCGATGGGGTCCATTAAGGCGAGCCTGTTCAATTTTAGCTAAGTAAGCTTTGCGCGTATTAAGGCTGCGCTCGATAATGCGTTCGGTAACATCTTGGATCAAAGAATTCATAAATATCTCCTATGGAGCCCACATCAATTCGACTTGGGCATGGTTGAGGACTGCACGGATGGGCATATCTTGTTCATCGCCCCCTTTAATTGCAGTGTGTAATACCTGCTTTTTAGCCACGCCTGTGAGGTGCAAAAATATATGCTTGCTATTAAGCAGTGCAGGCAATGTCAGGGACATACGCTGGTTAGGTGCAGTGGTGGGTTGTACGGCAATATAAGTGCGCCGACTATCCATATCCAGACCTTGATGAATTTGTTCTGAGCAGGGAAACAAAGAAGCCGTATGGCCATCTTCACCCATGCCTAAAATAAGCACATCAAAGGGCGTTTTCAATTTAGCCAGACTCGCCGTGCATTCATCTACGGCTTCTTTAGCATCGCCATGGGCGGTTTTAAGCCCAACAAAGTTGGCCTTTTGAGCCTTATTTTTCAACAGTTCCCGGCGCACCATTTTTTCATTACTGGCGTCGTCATCTGTCGCCACCCAACGTTCATCTGCCAGACTTATATCCACCTTGTCCCACTGCAATTCGGCATTTGACAGGGCATCAAACAAGGCTGCGGGTGTTCGTCCGCCTGAAACAACTAAACTGGCTCGGCCATTTTCGGCAATACCGTCTTTAAGGATAGTGACAATACGCTGGGCAAAGGTGCTATTGAGCTCACCAACAGATTGAAAATTTGTTTCTTGTAAAGCCATCTTATTTTTTACCTATTTTACTTTCGTACCAGGCACGATCTTCACGGGCTAAGAGGGCAATTGATGCTACAGGCCCCCAGGTACCAGCTTGATAAGCCTCGGGAGGTTCGTTGCTGTGCTCCCAGGCTGCAATGATGCTGTCGACCCATTTCCAGGCAAATTCCACTTCATCACGGCTGACAAATAAGGTTTGGTTACCGCGCATAACTTCCAGCAATAACTTCTCATAAGCATCGGCAACACGATCGTCTTTAAATGCTTCAGAAAAACTCAGGTTGAGGCGAGATTTTTGTAAATCCATGGCACCTGTTCCGGTTAATCCGGGCACCTTATTCATAACTGTGACTTCAATGCCTTCATCCGGCTGCAAACGTATCGTCAGTTTGTTAGGCGGCAACTGGGAGAAACTCTCTTCAAACAAGTTATGAGGCTGACGTTTGAAATAGATCACCACTTCACTGGTTTTGTTAGGCAGACGTTTACCCGTGCGCAGATAAAACGG
>JBKEFM010000052.1:0-21975 GCA_046709505.1 Paraglaciecola sp.
GCATCGATTGGCACAGCAGGCGTCCCCGGTGTGGGGCTTATCATGTTGGCTATGGTGCTCCAGCAAGTTAATTTGCCCGTTGAAGGTATTGCCTTAATCATTGGTGTTGACCGGTTACTTGATATGACACGCACCGCCGTCAATATCACAGGAGATTGCATGGTGGCCTGTATCGTAGCCAAAAGTGAAGGGGAACTGGATGTAAAAAAGTATAATGATCCCAATGCCGGCGCCAAAGAAGAAGAAATTGACTTGTCAGCGATAAGCAAAAAGTCATAGTTTTAAGCTCGGATTAATGCCCAAGCACGGTTGCCGGATCGACTCTGGCAGCCTTGCGAGCGGGGTACAAAGTGGCGAGAAAACTCAGTGTCAGGGCAATAATAGCGGTGAAGTAAACTTCATGCCAGTTCAATTGTGAAGGTAAAAAATCGATAAAATAGATATCCCCAGACAAAAATTGGGTTCCCGTCAAATGTTCAATTCCTTTCGCTACCTGGGCTAAATTAAGGGCCATCAGCACACCAGCGGTTATCCCTAATGCCGTGCCTATCATGCCATTGATTAAGCCTTGCAATACAAATACCGAAATGATCATACTGTCTTTAGCGCCCATGGTTTTAAGCATGGCAATTTCCGTTTGCTTTTCGTTGACTGCCATCACCAGGGTGGAAACGATATTAAAACACGCCACAGCAATAACCAGTATCAGGGTGATATACACCACTACCCTGACCAATTGAATATCCTGGTATAGATGCCCCTGGGTACGAGTCCAATCAGACATGTAAACATCTTGGCTGAAGGCGTAACCAATTTCCCGCGTCAGTGTGGGGGCAGCAAAGGGCTCAAAATAACGAAAACGTAAACCTTGGGCGCCAGACCTAACCCCCAACGTTTGTGAGGCAAGCGCTAGGTGCATATAACCAATATGATTATCTAACTCACCGCCTATGCTGATGCTGCCGATAACGTTCAACCACAACGTTTTAGGCGCCCGTATCGACAGATCCTCACTCAGTTGTGGTAATAACAATTGTACCCTGTCACCTACTTGCAGCTCCAGTTTATCCATGGCGCCCTTCCCCACTAGTACACTTTTGGGGTCCGCGACAAATTGCTGCCAAACTGCGGGCGCTAAGGCGTTGAGAATTTGATCGTGCTCAGCATAATCAACACTGACGCCCACCAGTTCAATCGCTTTCATCTTGCCAGCCTTTTGCAACATACCTGTGGCCTTACTGTAAGGTTGGATTGATTCAATCCGCACGTCTTGTTGCAAGCGGCTAATTTCTCCTTGCCAGTCTTGTATCCCCCGGGCACTGGTTGAATAAAGTTCGCCATGGGGAATAATCGACAATAACCGCTCTTTTAACTCTTTTTCAAAGCCGTTCATCACAGATAGCAGCAAAATCAATACAAAACAACCCAGGCCTATACCCACAGTGGACGAAGCTGAAATAAAAGAAATATAGCCATTTTGTCTTTTACTGGCACGAAAACGCCAGGCGAGCTGCCAAATTAATTTCACCGGGGAGCACTCGCAGCATCACTATTGATGGTTAGATGCCCATCAACCAGACTGTATGAGCGATCCAAGCGGTTGGCTAGTTGAATATCATGGGTAACCACAATAAAACTGGTTTGAATTTGTTCTCTGAGCTCATTTAACAGCTGATAAATTCCTTCCCCGGTTTTTTGATCCAAATTCCCTGTGGGTTCGTCTGCTAAAACCAGTTTGGGTTGATTAACCAGCGCACGGGCAATGGCGACGCGCTGGCGTTCACCACCGGATAACTCAGACGGTTTATGACTTAAGCGTGGACTAAGGCCGACTTTATGTAAAATAGCTTCCGCCTGGTGTTTGGCCAGCTCTGCGGGCACTTTACCGATAAGAAGGGGCATAGCGACATTTTCCAGAGCGCTGAATTCAGGTAATAAATGGTGCACCTGATAAACAAATCCTAAAAATTGATTACGAAACGTAGCTTGCTCTCGATTGGAGAAACTAAAAATATCCTGCTGTTCAAACAGTACCTGACCGCTGGTCGGTTTATCCAGCGCCCCCAGTAAATGCAACAAAGTACTTTTGCCTGAGCCTGAACTGCCGACTATGGCTAACTGTTCGCCTTTTTCAACCTGCAGGTTAACATTTGTTAACACCTTTACCAGATTTTTACCGTCGTTATACGCTTTACTTAAATTTATGCACCTGAGTAACTCACTCATACGTCTTGCTATTATCCTGTAGGTAATGGCGCGCCAGTTTGACGCTGTTTTTAAAGCTGTTTATCGCGCCTGATAAAAGCATTTCTTTCCCGGTGTTTCCACATTATTCGTGCTAATTTTTTCATACTCACGTTTTTGTCGTTTTCATCAACAATTTCGATACCCAGTAAACTTTCTATCAGATCCTCATCAGTCAATATACCTTCTAACCCGCCATATTCATCTACTATCAGTAACATATTGCCACGTTTACTGTGCAAGGGGTTAAAGGCTGCGGTGATGGGCATGCTGCTAAGAAGTGTCACCATGGATTTTCGATAAACCTTGAGTGGCTTCTTCCCATTCCCCCTGATCATCGCTAATAACAAATCTGTTTTAAGCACATAACCGGAAATGCGTTCCGGATCACCCTGTTCGAATATCGGGATCCGCGAAAACTCAATATTGCCGTGTTTATGGTAAAACGCTTCCACACTTGACTCTTCAGGAACGGAAAAAATCACCGTTCTATGGGTCATCACCTTTTTGATGTTGAGCTGCTCTGTGGCCAACAGCTTTTGCAAAATATTGGCTTCCTGATGCGCCAGTTGCCCGTCTTTATGGGACTCAGCAGACAATATTGCCAATTCTGCACGGCTTAGACCTTTAAGCGGGGTGTCTTCATTAAAACCTGAGGTTAATTTATTAGCCAATAAAACAAAAGGATATAGAAACAGGATCAGGTATTTAAGCACATAGCTGACCGCTGGTGCTAGTTTACGCCAATAGGTTGCCCCCAGGGTTTTAGGAATAATTTCTGAAAAGACCAGGATCAGCAAGGTGAGTACACCAGACACGACCCCCATATAAACATCACCGAAGACTTTGACGGCTTGGGCACCGGCTCCCGCCGCTCCCATGGTATGGGCTATAGTGTTAAGGGTTAGAATGGCCGCCAGTGGATTGTTAATTTCTGACACTTGAGCCCTCAATAATGGGCCGCTGGGGTGTTTTTCATTTTCTAAAACGGATATGTAAGCAGAGGAGACACTTAAGATCACCGCTTCTGCCACAGAGCAGACAAAGGAGACCCCTAACGCCAGGGCGATATAAAAAAACAATAAGATCAATTAGCGTCACCGATTTGAGTAATCACGACCTGCCTAAATAACAACATAGTTAGATTGAGTTGACCAGCCTGACAATAAATATAAACGGTTACCCTACATCTAGCCAACAAAAAGCCAAACATTAAGTTTACCCGAATTTTTTACCACAACGCAAAATCAATATAGTAATTTACATAACTAAACAAGCATGGGTGAATAATAGAGTGTGATATGTGAGAGTATAAAGAGGTTTTAAAAAATTTAATGGCGGAACGGACGAGACTCGAACTCGCGACCCCCGGCGTGACAGGCCGGTATTCTAACCAACTGAACTACCGCTCCCCATATAAATTTTAGTGTTTTGATTTGGCGGAACGGACGAGACTCGAACTCGCGACCCCCGGCGTGACAGGCCGGTATTCTAACCAACTGAACTACCGCTCCGCTGTATCAAAACTGAAAATAAATAAAGAAATGGCGGAACGGACGAGACTCGAACTCGCGACCCCCGGCGTGACAGGCCGGTATTCTAACCAACTGAACTACCGCTCCAGTTTCTTTACTATTTTCAACGGCTTAAGAAGTTAATCAATGATGTCACTCCCTAACCGAGGCGCAGATAATACGGATTAGCCCCCTATGAGTCAACTGCTATTTAGCTCTTTATGTACATAAATCCACATATTTGTTGTGTTTGCTTTAGGATTGAGCAAATTGCTTAAATAGCACGCAACAATTAGTCTTCAGCCATCTTCGGATCCGCTATTCCATTGTTATCACTATCCGCAGAGGCTTTATCCTTTTTATCTTGTTTGCCCTTTTTAACGACCTTTAGTTTAGTAAAGTACGCTGTGAGTTTATCAAAAACACCAGAGTCAGCATCTTTTGCTCCGTGAACAGCAGATTCCGTTACCTCGATTTTTCTCTCTTTGGTGATAATCCAAATCAAGCCTCCCCCCACTATTAATAAAAACAGGTTAATACTAACTATCAGAGTACCTAAAGTACCTCTACTCATTTTCTGCTCGTCAGTTATAGGCGCTACGTTGTCCGAAGTTGACTGACTGGCTATATAGGTTGCACTATCTATGCTTACAAGCGGTACTGGTTCAGTATTGGGTATATTTTCTACTGAAGCCGGCAAAGGCTCTTCGGCCAGAAAACTGAATTGTGCTACATCCAGTATAAAATCACGGCCATCCACAGTATTCCCAAAAGCGGTTATTTTTATCCTGAATACGCCATATTCATAATCAACAATCAGATATTGCCGTGCATGGGTCGTCATCTCGGTGATTGAAAAATTTTGGATATCGCCGTTTGGAAACTGGATTTTGCCATCGATTATCAAAGTGGACATATCTACAAATTCCCGATCCCCGTCGATCAATAATTTGTGATAACCCGCTTCACCGCTATTTTTTTCAACTGCAATAGTAATAGGATTAGGGTACAGCATAACGGGCTGACCGTGTTGTTCCCGGGTAAACATAGGCGTACTCAACACAAGAGTAGGTGTCCATTGTCCAGCGGCAATGGATAAATTGAATTGCCCGGTAAAAATTCCATCAAGGGGTTTTTCATCCATGCCCTTACCGTTATCTTCAAAGCTGGCAATGGTTTGAGGGTCGGCAGCAAAATTATGGTGATCAGGATTGTTGGTGCTAAGGAATTGCATCTTCAAGCTAACCACATCACGCAACGGCGCATAATTGATTGGCTGGCCTGCATTACTCAAATAAGCGCTGTACTTGAGAATTTCACCAGCGAAAATCATCTCGGGTAACGGCTCACCATGCAATTGCAAATCACTTATTACCATCACGCGGCTTGCGGGAGTGATATCCCCGACGGCCTGCCAGGGGCCAGGCATAGGATTTTTAATTTTGATCATGTCGTAGGTCAAACTGTCGAACCAGAATAAGCGCTCATCATCGGCTTGAGACTGATATATTTTTGAGCCATCGGGACGTACTAATACGACTGGCGCGCTGCCGTATTCGCGAAAGAACACCATAGTGATCTCTTTAACTTGATGATCAATACGAAAACGGTTTTGCAACAGAATGAGACTATTTTCAAAGTCCGTACCCAGGGCGGTCAACGGACCAAGGACAGATTTGGTCGTATCCTGTTGGGCGGGCGCCACACTGATGCAAAATAACAGGCATAGTACTAAGGGTTTTAACATAGGTTCTCAATTAGAAAATTGGCGATCATTGACGCCAGAGACAGGACCCCCCCTCTTTGGCGACTAAATCCAGGCGTTGTTCGTGCTCCTGTAATTCATCGGCTGTTGCCTGTATAACCTTTAATGGTTTTCTGTCACCGCCTATACGGCTTACCCCCTCAACTTGCGCACCGCTATCACCACTTGCCTTACCGCTGAGATTTAAGGCTGTCTGGCCTCCTGTCATCATCAGATAAACATCGGCCAGTATTTCAGCATCCAATAAAGCGCCGTGTTTTTCCCGGTGCGAGGTATCGATACCCCAGCGTTTACATAAAGCGTTCAAATTATTTTTTTGCCCGGGATGGAGTTGCCGGGCTAGGTGCAAGGTGTCGAGTATGGTGCAAAAATCTGCTGTTTTTTTGTCTTGAAAGGCCGCTAAACGATAAAACTCATGATCCATAAAACCCACGTCAAAGGGGGCATTGTGGATCACCAGTTGGGCGCCTTTAATAAACTCAAAAAATTCATTGGCCACCTGGGAAAAAAGGGGTTTATCCGCCAGGTATTCATTGGTTATACCATGCACACCTATGGCTTCCTGCTCCACCAATCGCTGAGGATTGATATAGACGTGAAACGTATTGCCCGTCAGGCGACGATTGAGCAATTCTACACAACCGATTTCGATAATACGATGGCCCTGTTTGGGATCCAGACCGGTGGTTTCAGTGTCTAATACGATTTGTCTCATTGATTCTCAATAGCTCCGCTGTGGTGTAAATCTTGTGGTAAAACGTTGTCGTAAAACATTATACTCTGCGCAAAATTTTAAAGTATTGGTTTATTAAATGAAACATATAGAAATTTACACTGACGGCTCCTGCCTGGGCAACCCGGGTCCCGGTGGCTATGGCGCTGTACTAAAATTTGCCCATCACCGCAAAGAATTAAGTGGAGGTTTCAAACATACCACCAACAACAGAATGGAGCTATTGGCCACGATAGAGGCCATGGCCAGCTTAACTGAAAAATGTAAAATCGATCTGACAACGGATAGTCAGTATGTGAAAAATGGTATCAATCAGTGGATCAACAACTGGCGCAAGAATGGCTGGCAAACCTCAGACAAAAAACCTGTGAAAAACGTCGACTTATGGAAACGTTTAGATGAGCAAGTTAATCTGCATGATGTCACCTGGCATTGGGTTAAGGGCCACTCAGGCCACCCGGAAAATGAAGCTTGCGATATTTTAGCACGCCAGGCGGCCGAAGGTAAAAGCCAGGTAGTAGACCAGGGGTTTGTATCCTGAACACCCTAGCTTGAGGTAAAGCCGACCAGTAGATAAAGCTACTTCTCACTCCACACCCCATACTCATTGTTGTTGATGTCACTAAAATGAAAGCGCCGTCCGCCGGGGAACGAAAAGGTAGGCATAGTGATCACGCCCCCCGCTTTTTCAATCGCCCTTTGTGAGGCGGCTAAATTGTCGCTGTATATAACCAACAATACACTGCCCTGGGCTATTGATACCGTGCTGCTGGACTTAAACAAGCCCCCCGCTATACCAGCATCTTTGATACCGGCGTAATCCTGGCCATAGTCCACAAACTGCCAGGCAAACACCTGGGAAAAAAACTGTTTGGATGCAGTAACATCTTTTACGGGGATTTCTATATAATTGATTTTGTGATGATTATTCATAATGCACCTGATATCAAGCAAGTGAGCCAACCGTTAGTATATACTCCTCTCCCTTAAATCATCAGCATTGTTGCTGCTCTCAATTCCCCCCTCTCGCCAACCGCGTTGCGACAACCGCGTTGCGGCAACCGGAATGCAATTAGTATGTCTGAGCCCATTGGACTGAGTTCCTTTGCCACCTGGCTGCAACGCCAATGGCTTTGGGTACAAGCCATCTTGTCCCTGACACAATACGCTCTTAATCACACCCTTAGTGCGTGTAGTTCAAGTGCGGCAGTGGTTGGGTAGTTAACATGTAAATAGCCATATTATTTGTTATAGCCACCAAAATGCTCACTTGGGTATATTCGCCTATTACCTATTACCTAAATTGTTAGCCAACTAAACATTCGGTAAAACCTCGGGCGAAATAAATTAAAATATACAACATGCCATTATATTAGCGCAGCCAACTCAGCCCCTTGCCTAATCGCTCTTTTTGCATCCAGTTCCATGGCTACATCGGCCCCGCCGATGAGATGGGCTTTGATGTGGTTGGCTTGTAACTCCTTTTGCAGGCCGCGCACGGGCTCTTGCCCAGCACATAAAATAATATGATCAACCGCCAGGCATTGTTTTTGCCCATCCACTTCAATATGCAGACCGGCATCATCTATGGATAAGTAGGTTACGCCCGCTAACATTTGCACCTTATTTTTCTTCAGTGTACTGCGGTGGATCCAGCCGGTAGTTTTGCCTAAATCCTTACCAACCTTGGACGCTTTACGTTGCAGCAAATAAACCTCGCGAGCAGGTTGGCTGAGCTTTGCGGGCATTAAGGCTGAGCGCTCCTTATAGTCGCGATCTATACCCCAGGACGCCAACCATTTATCCGGCTGGGTGGTAAGAGAGGTTTTCTCAACTAAAAATTCCGCCACATCAAAACCGATCCCACCGGCCCCTATAATAGCGACCCGTTTGCCCACTGATTTATTGTCTCTTAGCACGTCTAGGTAACTGAGCACACTTGCATGCTGTATGCCCTCAATCTTCACATTTCTGGGTAACACACCCGTTGCGAGCACCACCTCATCAAAGTTGCCTCGACACAAACTGTCGACTGTCTGGGGTGCATTCAGATGTAAATTAACCCCTGTTACGGCAATACGTTTAGTAAAATAGCGCAAGGTTTCGTAAAACTCTTCTTTACCCGGGATACGCTTGGCGTAATTAAACTGCCCTCCTATTTGTGCACTTTGCTCAAATAGATGCACTTCGTGACCACGCTGGGCAGCGTAGCAACTAAAGGCCAAACCCGCAGGGCCTGCTCCTACTACAGCTATCTTTTTCTTATGAGTGGTCAAGGTGAAATTGAGTGAAGTCTCGTACCCTGCCCGGGGATTAACCAGACAAGTGGCCCGTTTCTTTTTAAAGGCGTGATCCAAACAGGCCTGATTACAGGCGATGCATGTGTTAATTTCATCATCTTTACCGTGCTGGGCTTTACACACAAAATTTTCGTCAGCCAAAAAAGGCCGCGCCATGGACACCATATCTGCCTGGCCCTGAGCTAATACATCTTCTGCGATTTGTGGTGTATTGATGCGGTTGGTGGCGATAAGTGGAATAGATACTTCGCCCTTCATACGCTGCGTGACCCAGGTAAAGGCGGCCCTTGGCACCATAGTGCCGATAGAAGGTACCCGCGCCTCATGCCAGCCAATCCCGGTATTGATCAGCGTCGCCCCTGCCCCTTCAATAAGTTTGGCCAATGCCACCACTTCATCCCAATTGCTGCCGCCTTCAACCAAATCAAGCATCGACAGACGGAAAATGACAATAAAATGGGCCCCTACGCGCTGGCGTACCGCATCTACTATGTCAACGGCTATGCGAGTACGATTGGTGAAACTGCCTCCCCACTCATCTTGGCGCTGATTAGTTCTGGCACATATAAACTGATTAATAAAGTAACCTTCAGAGCCCATGATCTCGACGCCGTCATAACCGGCTAACTGAGCCATCTTTGCACTATTGGCATAATCTTCTATGGTGCTAAGTATCCCCCTTTTAGAAATCTCTTTGGGTTTAAACGGTACTATAGGCGACTTTATCGCAGATGGAGCAACAATAAACGGATGATATCCATAGCGCCCGGTATGCAAAATTTGCATGCATATTTTACCGTCGTGAGCGTGTACCGCTTCAGTGATAACTTTATGTTTAGCGGCATGACGTTCATTGGCCATACGCGAAGCAAAAGGAAAAACCCAACCTTGACGATTGGGGCTAATACCCCCTGTCACAATAATGCCTGCACCACCTGCCGCCCGTTCCGCGTAGAAACGTGCCAGCAATTGATGGCCATTTTTTTCTTCTTCCAGGCCCACATGCATCGACCCCATTAGCGTGCGGTTACGAATGGTCGTAAAACCTAAATCCAGAGGTTGAAATAAATGAGGGAAATACTGATTTAACGACATAGTAGACACCAGATAAGCAGAGATATTATGAGCATCGAGTTTATCGTAAAAAGACTAAAATAGAATTTTTGCGTTACAAAAGTTTACATTTCTCGATTCTAACCTGCCGTGAATTTGGTTAGGATGCAGTATTATAAAGTTATCTAGTGAATATATAATCTATGTCATCTGAAAAAAGTTGGACCAAGTCGCTGTTTACAGGCTTGTGGTCAATACTCAATTTTTGCCGCAAATTATTTTTTAACATTATTTTTCTGGTTATTGTCATCGCTTTTATATCTGTTTTATGGCGGGATAACGGTAGTGTTATCGTACCTCAGGACTCGGCGCTGGTATTGGAATTAAAAGGTGATATTGTCATTCAAAAGCAATCTGTTGATCCTTTTGAAGAATTTATGCAACAGGCATTTGAACAAAGCAATGATGATCCTGAGGTATTGTTGCAAGATATTTTGCTGGCCATAGAAAACGCCAAACAAGATAAAAGGATCAAGGCTCTGGTGCTGGACTTACACGAGCTGAACTCCGCCGGATTAGACAAGCTAGAGCAAATTGCCCAAGCCATAGAAAGCTTTCGCGAAAGCGAAAAACCTGTCTATGCCATAGGGGATTATTACACCCAGAATCAGTATTACATCGCCAGTCATGCGGATCATGTTTATATGAACCCTATGGGTTGGATGTTGTTTGAAGGATACGGCCGCTTCGGTATGTATTACAAATCTGCCCTGGATAAAATCAAGGCGACCACTCATGTCTTTAAAGTCGGCACTTACAAGTCAGCCGTTGAGCCCCTTTTACGGGATGATATGTCTGAACAAGCCAAAGAGGCCAACCGCGCCTGGTTAAATGCTATGTGGAGCCAGTATAAAGATGATGTGGCCCACGCCCGTCATATGTCTCCGCTGAATTTTGATGAGAAAGTAGAAGCGTTCATGGCTAAATTCGAACAGGCAAATGGTGACTTTGCCCGTTACGCATTGGATAACGGTTGGGTAGATGCGTTAAAAACCCGCGAACAGAGCTTGCAAGAACTTATCGCCGTAGTGGGTAGCGATGAAAAATCCCCACGAGGCTATAACAACATTAGTTTTAAAAACTATTTGCATATCATCAACCCGGCTCTGCCGCATATAGATAATGATATGGATAAAGTTGGCATCGTTGTGGCCAAAGGTACTATTTTAAACGGTGTGCAAAAACCCGGTACAGTTGGTGGTGACAGTGCTGCCGCCTTACTGCGCAAAGCCCGCCTGGATGAAACAATCAAGTCAGTGGTGTTGTATGTGGATTCTCCTGGAGGCAGTGCCTTTGCCTCGGAGATTATTCGTCAGGAAATTAAAAACCTTAAAGCCGCGGGTAAACCTGTGGTTGCGCTAATGGGAACTTACGCCGCATCGGGCGGCTACTGGATTTCCGCCAGCGCAGACCAAATCTGGGCGGCACCCAGCACTATCACAGGCTCTATCGGCATTTTTGGTATGTTTTTAACCTTCGAAAATACCCTGGATTATTTAGGCGTTCACACCGATGGTGTAGGTACTACAGATTTCGCCGGCATGGGTCTTACCCGTGGCATCGATCCGAAAATGGGCCAGATATTGCAACGAGGTATAGAACATGGCTACGACCAATTTATTACCCTGGTGGCTAATGAGCGCAACATGAGTAAAGCCCAAGTAGATAACATTGCACAGGGACGGGTATGGATAGGTAAAAAGGCCCATGAACTGGGTTTGGTAGATGAACTCGGATACTTTGATGATGCGGTTAAGGCTGCAGCAGATTTAGCCCATCTTGACCGCTATGATGTCAAATATGTGGAACGTTCCCTGAGCAGTTCCGAACTGTTTTGGAAAGGTATTTTTGGTCAAGCCTCGGTCATGCTGGCCAAATCACAATTCGCTCAAAGCGATAGCCGCTTGCTAGGGTTAGTCAAAAAGCTAACCGCTGATTTTGACGATTTTGCCAAATTGAATGACCCCCGTGGTGTATATGCATTTTGCATTGCTTGTGAGCTATAGATTTGTAAAACCCGGACTCGCAGCTTATGGCTGCGAGTCAACCGGCTGTGTACTGACGTATTGTTAACGACAACAGAACAAAATATTCAGGCTACGTTAGCCGTAGAGCAACAGGTTGAACGCTGTTTTGAGCAAGCGGAAACCGCGTTGCAAAGGCGGTTCCCCCGGCCAAAAATCTATTTTACCCAACGGGGAAAAATTGCTGGGTGCGCGCGGCTGCAAAGCAATGAGTTGAGATTCAATCCGGTATTGCTCAGTGATAACCTGCCAACATTTTTAGCACAAGTGGTGCCCCATGAGATTTGTCATTTACTGGCCTTTTGGTTATACGGCAAAGTAAAACCCCATGGCCGAGAGTGGAAAACATTGATGTCAGATTTGTTTAATTTACCCGGCGGCGCTTATCACGCTATGGATGTAGCAAAAGTCACAGGGCAGACCTTCACTTATCTGTGCCCCTGCGGACCGATTGAGTTGAGCATCAGGCGGCACAATAAAATTATTCGTCACCAACAGCGCTATATTTGCCGAAACTGTCAACAACCGTTACAAAGAGGTTAGAACCACTGTTTGGTGAAAACTTTATCCAGTTCGTCAAATGCTGTTTTGAGTAATGTGGCAAGTTCTTTATATTTAGGACGGGCCTTTGCGCCCTGTAAGGCACAACCCTGGAGCTGCATTTTATGATGAATATTCTGATACCAAGTGTTGGTCGAAGGGGGCAAAAATTGATTGGCACGATAACCTAACCACAACACGCCTTGGGCGGGAATCGTCAAAAAAAATGCCGCCATGGCGATAGCCTGGGGCAGATGCTCCATGCCCAAAACACTGAACGAGGTCGCTATAGTTAATACCGCTAACGGTGGCATCGTTTTTATAGACAGCTTGGTGGCGGACACGATCCGACATTCAGGAAACAATGTATAAAGTTCTTTTTTCACCGGCCAGATGTGCAGGTATTCCTGACCGTCTTTAAACAAAGCTGAAAATGTCTGAGCCATGATTTACCTTATACTGTCGATGTCAATATCTGTAGTCTACCCGTTTAGCACGGCGATGGCCAAAATCTTGGCTTATATTAAAACACTTTAGCCGAGCAAAACGGCTTAAGCAAATCCTTTAGTTCACAGATAGAAGAATTAGTTTCAGCCCGTGGATTGAAAGTTTGTCCCCCGCCCGCATTAATAGAGCTAATACTGTTGTTCTACTTTACCTGGTTGGCGCTATTGCATAGAATCGCCGACAAAATTATTTTGGAGATATTCATGTCTGAAACGAGACACGTACGATTACTTATTCTAGGTTCAGGCCCTGCAGGCTATTCAGCAGCTGTGTATGCCGCCAGAGCAAACCTTAACCCGGTATTGTTAACTGGCATGGAGCAAGGTGGGCAGCTGACCACCACTACCGATGTAGAAAACTGGCCAGGAGATCCTGAGGGATTAACCGGACCAGATTTAATGGTGCGCATGCAAAAGCATGCCGAAAAGTTTGATACCGAGATTATCTTCGATCATATCAATAAAACCGACTTATCTAAGCGCCCTTTTACCTTAACCGGCGATCAAGGCACCTACACTTGTGATGCCCTAATTATTGCGACAGGTGCGTCTGCAAAATATTTGGGTATGGAATCCGAAACAGCCTTTATGGGTAAGGGCGTATCAGCCTGTGCCACTTGTGATGGATTTTTTTATCGCAATCAAAAAGTGGCGGTAGTCGGCGGTGGAAATACCGCAGTAGAAGAAGCCCTTTATCTGGCCAATATCGCATCAGAAGTACACGTCATTCACAGACGGGATGTATTCAGAAGTGAGAAAATACTGTCCCAACGCTTACTCGACAAAGCACAAAATGGCAATGTTACTCTGCATTTAAACAGCACCCTTGATGAAGTGCTGGGCGACCAAATGGGCGTCACGGGCGTTCGTATTAAATCCACTGAATCTGATGCGGCTACAGAATTGGATTTAATGGGCGTCTTTATTGCTATCGGCCATCAACCCAACACCGGTATTTTTACCGGGGAGCTGGAGATGAACAATGGCTACATCAAAGTAAATAGTGGCACTGAAGGCAACGCTACCCAGACCAGTGTGGAAGGCGTATTTGCAGCTGGTGATGTCAGTGATCATGTCTATCGTCAAGCCATCACCTCTGCCGGAACCGGTTGCATGGCGGCATTGGACGCCGAAAAATATCTAGACGGTTTAGTCTAGGCTACTGAGGCCTCACCAGAGGCCTCGTTATCCTGCATAAATAATCATGATAGAGCTTTATCAACTAGACCATTCCCTTAGCTTTCCCGCCCCATCCGCTGCCATGAGCGATCCTCCTGGTCTATTGGCGTTCGGGGGCGATTTGTCGGTTGCGCGCCTTAAATTCGCCTATCAAAATGGTATTTTTCCCTGGTACAGTGAAGGTGAGCCCATATTATGGTGGTCACCGGATCCCCGGGGTATTTTGCCCCTGGATAACTTCCGAGTATCACGAAGTTTAGCAAAGTTCATTCGAAAAACACCCCTGCGGGTAACCTTGAATGAGGATTTTTCGCAAGTAATCAAAGCCTGTGCCCACGCGGCGAGGCGGGATAGCGGTACCTGGATCAGTGCCGCTATGATTAGCGCCTATCAGCGCTTGCACCATGCTGGATACGCACAATCTGTAGAAGTGTGGGATGGACATAAGTTGGTAGGGGGATTGTATGGGGTAACCGTGGGTGCGCTTTTTTGCGGTGAATCTATGTTTCATCACTCAACAAATGCCTCAAAACTTGCTATGTTTTATTTAGTTCAACATTTACACGCTCAGGACTGTAAGTTTATTGATTGTCAGATGCAAAATCCACACCTTGCCAGCCTGGGTTGTATTGAAATACCACGGAGCGAGTTTTTAGCTAAATTACACCAGGCTACAGGCTCTGAGTTAGATAAAAACCTTTGGCAATCAGTAGAGTTGACTAATCACACATGAAATTTGGCATCACCCAAACATTTGATTGCAGTTACCTTCCACAGCAACAGGAGAAACTGCTAATCTATGCTGAGGATAAACCTGGCCCTTACTACGAAACCTTGTTGGAGGTGGGGTTTAGACGCAGTGGTGAGCAGATTTATCGGCCCCATTGCGATCAGTGTCAGGCTTGCCAGTCAATCCGCATCCCCGTTAGTCTGTTTAAGCCATCGAAAAGTCAGAAGCGATTGTTGAAGCGCAATCAGGACGTAAAAGTGGTGCTGAGCGAGGTGAACAAAGCACAATACTACCCATTGTATGAACAATACATCAATCAACGTCATGAAGATGGTAGTATGTATCCCGCCAGCGAAAAACAATATGCCAGTTTCTTGAGTTGTAACTGGATTACGCCGCTGTTTATAGAGTTTTTCCTGGCTGACAGATTGATTGCTGTGGCAGTTACGGATCAACTTCAAGGCTCCTTGTCAGCGCTTTATACATTTTTTGCGCCGCAACAACAAGCGCGCTCCCTGGGCACCTTTGCCGTGCTGCAGCAAATTTTGATTGCGGCACAACTAGGTAAGAAATATGTATATTTGGGATACCAAATTGATAGCTGTCAAAAAATGAGCTATAAGCGAAACTTTCTGCCCCATGAGCGTTTTTTTAAGGATAAATGGCAGCTAATTACAAAAAAAGAGCAGTAAAGCTTTACAGCGCCGCACTTATTGGGCAAAATCTGCGCGGCATTTTTGAGACTTATTATTACAGAGGTAACAGAGCTACATGGCGAAAGAAGATTGTATTGAAATGGAAGGTACTGTATTGGATACCCTTCCAAATACCATGTTTCGTGTCGAATTAGAGAACGGACACGTTGTTACTGCGCATATTTCAGGAAAAATGCGTAAGAACTATATCCGCATATTAACAGGTGATAAAGTCACTTGTGAAATGACACCTTACGACTTAAGCAAAGGGCGTATTATTTACCGCGCTCGCTAACATATTTAGCCCTAAAAAAAGCCCGGTGCTACTAGTACCGGGCTTTTTTTAGTGGGCCAAATAACCCTGTGTAACAGACCCCTTCCTGAGGGCCTGTCATCAAACAAAAGTTAGGCTTCAGATTTTTCTTGGTTTAGTGCCTTAAAAGTGAATACCAGTTTTTCATCTTTTAAGGATATTTTCACACTACCTCCCTTACTCAATTCTCCAAATAACAGTTCACTGGCTAGTTCTTTCTTCACTTGTTGCTGAATAACCCGAGCCATAGGCCTTGCCCCCATATCGCGATCATAACCTTGCTCAGCTAACCACTCACGGGCTGGGTTAGTCACTTCCAATGACACACCTTTATTATCAAGTTGTACTTGTAACTCGACAATAAATTTATCTACCACTTGCAGGATCACATCCGGATCCAAATGGTTGAACCATACGACAGCGTCGAGGCGGTTTCGAAATTCCGGGGTGAACACCTTATTAATAGCCGACAAAGCATCAGGGGTGTGATCCTGCTGCTTGAAGCCTATCGATTTACGGATGGTTTCCTGCACACCAGCGTTAGTGGTCATAACTAATACCACATTGCGAAAATCTACTTTACGGCCATTGTTGTCTGTCAAGGTTCCATGATCCATAACTTGTAATAATAAGTTAAAAATATCGGAATGGGCTTTTTCAATCTCATCGAGCAATACTACAGAATAGGGATTTTTAATTACGGCGTCCGTTAACAAGCCTCCCTGGTCAAAGCCTACATAGCCAGGAGGTGCACCGATGAGGCGACTTACCGCGTGACGCTCCATGTATTCGGACATATCAAACCGCACCAACTCTACCCCCATAATTTTGGCCAATTGCTGGGTAATTTCGGTTTTACCCACCCCTGTTGGCCCGGCAAACAAAAAGTTACCTATAGGTTTGGTTTCTGTCCCTAAGCCCGAACGGGACAGACGAATAGCATCGGTCAGGGTATCAATTGCTTCATTCTGCCCAAACACCACCAGTTTCAAATCCCGGTCGAGATTTTTAAGGGCTTGCTTATCGCTCGAAGATACAGATTTCTCCGGGATCCGCGCAATTTTGGCGATAATTTGTTCGATATCGGATACACCTATGGTTTTTTTACGCTTGGAGGGCGGCAGTAACTGCTGGCTTGCCCCTGCTTCATCCATGACATCTATCGCTTTATCCGGTAAGTGGCGCTCATTAATATATTTAGCCGACAACTCGGCCGCAGCGCGAATAGCTTTATGGGTAAAGCGCACACTGTGATGTGCTTCATAGCGGGATTTAAGTCCCATCAATATTTTGGTTGTGTCATTGACTGTAGGCTCCAGCACATCAATTTTTTGAAAGCGCCGCGCTAATGCTCGGTCTTTCTCAAATATACCCTGATACTCTTGGTAGGTCGTTGAGCCGATACAACGCAACTCGCCACTGCTAAGCTTAGGTTTAAGCAAGTTCGAGGCATCCATTACTCCCCCAGAAGCCGCACCAGCCCCGATGATAGTGTGTATCTCATCAATAAACAGAATAGACTCGGGATCTTTAGTCAGTTCCTTGAGAATACCTTTAAGACGCTTCTCAAAATCTCCCCGATATTTGGTACCTGCCAGTAGAGCTCCCATGTCTAGTGAGTACACCACTGCATTAGCGATGACCTCAGGCACGTCTTTATGAACAATCCGATAAGCTAATCCCTCGGCAATGGCGGTTTTTCCCACCCCGGCTTCACCCACCAGCAGAGGATTGTTTTTGCGACGACGGCATAATATCTGAATACTGCGCTCCACCTCCATATCGCGGCCAATCAGGGGATCGATTTTACCTTCTTTAGCCAGAACATTGAGGTTGGATGAATATTGATCAAGCATAGAGGCGCTCGCTTCGGGTTCTGCCCCCTCTTCTTCAGTTTCCGGCGATTGTCCACCGGACTCGTCACTTTTTGACACGCCGTGGGAAATATAATTCACCACGTCGAGACGGGTAACATCGGCTTTTTTCAAAATATATACAGCTTGCGATTCCTGCTCGGAGAAAATCGCGACCAATACATTGGCCCCGGTAACCTCGTCTTTACCTGACGACTGCACATGAAATACAGCCCGTTGCAGCACACGCTGAAAACCTAATGTTGGCTGGGTTTCCCGTTCGTTATTGACATCATCGAGTAGTAAAGGAGTGGTATCTTTTACAAAATCAGTCAATTCACTTTTAATTGACTCCACATTCGCCCCACAAGCCACCAGGGCCTCTGTAGCAGCGCTATTATCAAGCAGTGCCAATAGCAGGTGCTCAACAGTCATAAACTCGTGTCTGTGCTCTCTGGCAAAGATAAACGCTTCATTCAATGTTTGTTCTAAATCTTTATTTAACATATTAAGACCCTCTCACTGCGTTAAACCTGTTCCATAGAACACATCAACGGATGTTGGTGTTTTTTGGCATACTGTGTAACTTGCAAAACTTTGGTTTCTGCAATCTCTGCAGTATATATGCCACAAACTGCTCTACCTTGATAATGCACAGTTAACATAATCTGATTGGCTTTTTCTGAGTCTAGATTGAAAAAACGGGTCAATACCTCAATCACAAAATCCATTGGGGTGTAATCGTCGTTATTCAGCAAAACTTTATACATAGGCGGTGGTGCCAATTTTTGCTTGACCGCCTCAAGCTGTTTCTCGCGATCGATATTTATAGTGTTATCTTTGCTCATAATAAGAAGAATAGTGCCCTTAGTGCAAATTTTGCAGATTTATTACTGTTTGACAAAATAACTAAATTCGCCTTGACAAAAACAGGTTATGAAATCTACATTTCCAGTAGCGATATTGTTAATTTAGCAATTCGTTAATCCCTACATATCATAGTGGGGACAAGAATGCGTCAGTTCAAGGGATTAAAAGGAAGCAGAAGTATGGCAATCGGCAAAGTTAAGTGGTTCAACAACGCAAAAGGGTTTGGTTTTATTGTTCCGGAAGATGGTGGCGATGATATTTTCGCTCATTATTCAACCATTCAAATGGAGGGCTATCGCTCTCTGAGAGCCGGACAAGAGGTTAAGTACGACGTTCAGCAGGGCCCAAAAGGCTTGCATGCCGAGAACATCGACTTTAACGGAGAACCCGAAAGATAGTCATTATGCAAAAAAAAGCAGACCTCCTGGGTCTGCCTTTTTATTTCTTTAGAAAATAAACTATATTAAAAATCTTTTAATATAGTGTTTAAGGTTACGCTTGGGCACATAGCCTTAGTGATCAAACTTTCGTCAGGATAGTAATAACCACCAATATTTTCAGGTGCGCCTTGCGTTGCATCAATCTCTTGCATAATTTTGCTTTCGTTTTCTTGCAAGGCATTATGCAGAGGCTTGAACTTAGCCGCCAATTCTGTGTTGTCTGATTGACTCACCAAAGCTTCCGACCAATACAAAGCCAAGTAGAAATGGCTACCCCTGTTATCTAATTGTCCGGCTTTACGCTGGGGAGACTTACCTTCATTAAGTAACCTTTCAGTCGCCAGATCAAGCGTACTGGCCAACACTTTTGCTTTGGCATTATTATTTTTGAGTGCCAAATCTTCCAGCGATACTGTCAGTGCCAGAAACTCGCCTAATGAATCCCAGCGTAGATGGCCTTCTTCAACAAATTGCTGAACATGTTTTGGTGCTGAGCCACCGGCACCTGTTTCAAACAACCCGCCGCCTGCCATAAGTGGCACTATTGACAACATCTTGGCACTAGTACCGAGCTCCAAAATTGGAAATAAATCGGTCAAATAGTCACGCAATACGTTGCCAGTAACGGAAATGGTATCCAAACCTCTGATTGCCCGTTCCATTGAATAACGGATCGCACGGACCGGAGCCATAATCTGAATATCCAGACCCTCAGTGTCATAATTTTTTAAGTAGGTTGTTACCTTGCTAATCAATTGTACATCGTGAGCACGCTCATCATCCAACCAGAAGATAGTAGGGATGCCTGATTGACGGGCACGGTTAACAGCTAGTTTAACCCAATCCTGAATCGGTTCATCTTTAACCTGACACATACGCCAAATATCGCCGTCTTCTACTTTGTGCTCAACCAGAACGTTCTCATCTTGATCTATGATGCATACTGTCCCATCACCAACCATTTCAAAGGTTTTATCATGAGAACCGTACTCTTCTGCTTTTTGCGCCATCAAGCCAACGTTTGACACTGAGCCCATAGTCGTTGGATCAAATGCACCGTGAGTTTTACAGAAATTGATCATTTCTTGATAAATAGTCGCGTAGGTACTTTCTGGAATAACGGCTTTGGTATCATGTTTTTTGCCATCGGGGCCCCACATCTTACCGGAATCACGGATCATCGCGGGCATAGACGCATCCACAATGACATCACTGGGTACATGTAAATTGGAAATCCCTTTGTCTGAGTTGACCATGGCGATCAATGGACGGTCGGCGTAACAGGCATTGATATCCGACTGAATTTCTGAACGTTGGGATTCGGGTAAACTGGCGATTTTGTCGTAGACGCTACCTAAACCATTATTTGCATCAACCCCTAGTTCTGCAAATAAGTCGGCATATTTTTCAAACAATTTTTTGTAAAAAACTTTGACACAATGACCGAACACAATAGGGTGAGAAACCTTCATCATGGTCGCTTTTACATGCAACGAGAACAGTACACCGGTTTTTTTTGCGTCTTCAATCTGCGCTTCGAAAAACTGACACAAGGCTTTTTTACTCATATTCATGCCATCGATAACTTCGCCAGCTAGCAAGTCAACTCGAGGTTTAAGGATCTTTACCTGGCCATCTGAACCAGTAAATTCAATGCGTACGTGTCCCGCTTTTTCCACCGTGAGCGATTTTTCACCTGAGTAAAAATCCCCACCACGCATGTGCGCAACGTGTGTTTGTGATGCCTGGCTCCAGGGCCCCATGGAATGGGGGTTTTTACGGGCATAATTTTTAACGGCTTTTGGTGCCCGGCGATCAGAGTTGCCTTCTCGTAAAACAGGGTTAACTGCACTGCCCAGTATTTTACTATAGCGCCCTTCAAGCTCAATTTCTTCGTCGCCAGCAGGATCTTCAGGATAAGCGGGGACGTTAAAGCCCTTCGCATTTAATTCTTTAATGGCTGCCTTAAGCTGTGGTTTGGACGCACTAACGTTAGGTAACTTGATGATATTGGTCTGCGGATCCTGGGTAAGCGCACCCAGTTCAACCAGGGCATCAGGTACTTTTTGCTCTTCTGTCAGGTAATCGGGAAAACTGGCAAGAATACGGGCAGCCAGAGAAATATCACTGATTTCAATTTCGATATCGGCAGGAGCAGTGAAGGACTTGATGATAGGCAATAAAGAATATGTTGCTAACGCCGGGGCTTCATCCGTTTTCGTGTAGATAATCTTTGACTTCTGAGTTGTCATTATGTGCCTCAAATGTTGCGGTAGTAAGCTACCGGATTAGTGTAGACTGGTAATAGTAAAAGATAAAAGCATCCTTAATCACCGGTCATATATGAAATTATTCAGCCCTAAATTGCGAGGAACCTGAATTTGGCTCAAGTGTATTATGGATAATTTGCTGCAAGATAATAAACAATTCATCGCAGAGTGCAAAACAACTGGGCGATTTTATGCATAATAAGTAATAAAAAATCATGATTAAGTTTTCTGACAAACACCTAAACCCTTCACCTAGTACAAAAATCGTACTCTTTAACAAACCTTTTAATGTGCTCACCCAATTTACTGACGTTACCGGTCGACAAACACTGAAAGATTATATCCCAATTCCCGGTATTTATGCTGCAGGCAGACTCGATCGGGATAGTGAAGGATTATTAATTCTGACCAATGACGGAAAATTACAGAGTAAACTGACCGATCCCAAGCATAAAACCAGCAAAACGTACTGGGTACAGGTCGAAGGCATACCTGATGAGAGTAAGCTTGAGCAACTGCGCCACGGGGTTGAATTAAAAGACGGCATGACGCGTCCTGGTAAAGTCACCCTGATACCGGAGCCGACTATATGGGCCCGTACCCCCCCGGTTCGCTTCCGCCAGTCTATTCCCACCCGTTGGTTGTCCATTACCATCAGCGAAGGCAAAAATCGCCAGGTCAGACGCATGACGGCGCATATTGGCTATCCAACCCTACGCCTTATTCGCTATCGTATCGGTAATTGGACATTAGATGGTATTGATAATGGTCATTACATCGAATTGTGACACACCTTTCATCCTTGAAACTACTTGTTTGTTGGTTACACTCATTCGCTCCAATCGGTAACCCCCGTTGCACTTAGTGAATCGCTGTTGCACTTAGT
>JBKEFM010000053.1:0-21667 GCA_046709505.1 Paraglaciecola sp.
GAGCGGTGGCGATTCTCCGATCTGCAGCGTCAGAGACGCTGATTTAAAAAAACCAACGGCCCCTTCAGGCCCTGATTATTCGTATATGATGAGCACATAACCTGAACAATCTAAGTGTAGATAATTGAGGTTGAAAGACTATATATGGGACTCAGACGACAGACGGCTTCGATCACCGGTCCTTCAGCTTAATCAAGCCATAATTGGATTTTGCGCAGAATGAGCGTTTGAATGCCAATAATTACGTATGACCGTTTTGCCCTGAAAAGACTTAAATGACAAAATAAGGGAGCCAGGTGAAGCTAAGTGGATTGCCCTTCTTAGTCCAGAGTAGTAGTTATGCCGTCACCTGCTAATAAGGCTATACGGACATCAGCAAGTTGCTGCTAAATTTAATTGTTTTTTATCTTTTGTTTGCTGACCTCACTCAATGGCTTTTTGTCTCACGGTCGAATAGTGTCTGCAATACCCCCTCATCTTGTAAATAGATAGATGCCTGATACACAACCCGCTCCTGAAGTATCATGATCCCCATTAACGAAGTAATTTGCTCACCCATGTCCCGTAAATCCTTCAGTCCGCGGATCTACATGAACACGCACACCTCGCCAATATCATACCCTTTGATGATCAATTGTTTGAGCTGGGCTTTATCGTCATCAAGATCCATGTTTAACGCGAATACTAAATCGAGCTCAGATACGATATAAGATCAGGCATATGAACAAAATAATCGTTGAGAAGTACGTGCTACTCACCATGCATTTTTAATCATTATCATCATTTTTTTTGGCCACATCACTGGGCGTATGCCGAGTAAGACACATGGCTGGAAGAGGCTGAAATAGCCATAAGTCTTTACACCCTTGCCTTAGGACTCGCTAGCGCACTTAAAACATTTAAATAACAAATTGTTGGGACGTTTTATATTAAAATAGGTAAAAATCTATTAACCCCGTAAGGATCCCCCCTAAATGTTCGCAGGCCTGGATTTCGGCACCTCTAATTGTTCAATCGGCGTCATGCACAATGATCAGCCTGAGCTGATCCCCCTCGAAGACGGTAAAACCAGATTACCCTCTGCCCTTTTTATCGAACACGAGATCATCAACCCTGGCACTATTTCAGAGTCGGCGCTGGCCACCAAAGTAGCCGCCATTAAGCGCACCGCCGGACACTTAAGTGCAGGAGAGCTGGTCAATATTGCCCGTAAACAATTAAAACAAGCGCACCGCCAAAGTTCTGTCAGCCATCTACGGGCAAAAAGTATTATTGAGGCCCTGCGGGCTAATGGCGACGTGATTTTTGGTGAAGAAGCAGAGTTGAGCCATATTGCCGACCCACAGAGTGGCTTTTATATTAAATCACCCAAATCATTTTTAGGGGCGGATATTAATGCCGGCCAAAGGGGGGTATTTACCGCCATAGTAGAAAAAATGCTGGCCTTTATTAAAGACGAAGCTCAGTGCGTCAAACACATGGAATTGGATCAGGTTGTCATCGGTCGCCCGGTTAATTTCCATGGGCTGTTGGGCAAAGATGGTAATAGCCAGGCCTTGGGCATAATAGAAAGCGCCGCCAAAACCGTTGGCTTCAAGCAGGTGGAATTTTTAATGGAGCCGGTGGCGGCCGCCTACGATTACGAAAGGCAACTGAGTACCGATAAATTGGTGCTCATCCTTGATCTCGGCGGTGGTACCACAGATTGCTCGATGATCAAGGTTGGGCCAAGCCATGTCCCTCTGGTGGATCGTCAGTCATGTATTTTAAGTCATACGGGTAAGCGCATTGGCGGTATCGACCTGGATAACAAATTAGCGCTGATGGCCCTGATGCCGCACTTTGGTAAAAACGCTATGTTAACCAACGGTTTGCCCGTGCCAAACAATTTATTCACTCAAGCGGTAAAGGTGAATGACGTCAGCGCCCAACAAGAATTCAACTCTATGCGCACCGGCAAAGAACTGGCCGGCTATTGCACCATAACCAGAGACCCCAATTTGCAGCGCCTCAAAACATTACGGGACGGCAAATTTGGCTTGCGCATCAGCAGAAGTGCCGAGCTGGCCAAGATTTTACTCTCTCAGCAAACAGCCATCGACTTGGAGCTGAATTATATAGAAGAGGATTTTTCAGTACCCATCCGTCGCAGTGAATTAAGTGATGCCATCAGCAATGAGCTGGGTAAGTTTGAGTTACTGATGCAAGAGGCCGTAAAACAAGCCGGCACTCTTCCGGACGCCCTCTATGTCACCGGGGGGACAGCCATGTCACCTGTGGTACAAACATGGATACATTCGGTTTTCCCCGATATCGAGATCATCATTGGCGATCACTTTGGCAGTGTAACCTCAGGCTTGGTCACCCATGCGCAGAGATTATTTAGAGGGTGATGTTTAAAGCGTTTTGCAATCAGGCTTGTGAAACGTTGTTATGAGCTGATTTTTTATCTACCCCGGTGAGTCAAAACGCCTACTGACCGGGTAATATATTACTTACAGGGTAAATTAGGGAAAATAATCCCTTGTTTATTCGCTGGTGTCAGTTTAAAACGGCACTAACAGCCGCTCCATCGCTGCAATCAGCTCCTTGGCTTTTTGGGCGTTTGTCACATCAGCATGGGGCGTGGCAAAGTGTCCTGAATCATTATCAAAGTATTTTCCACTCGCCTTGCAAAATTCATCCTCAAGGGCGACTTCCGTTAATATTTCTGCCCCTATGTTTATGTCACCACCTGGCACACCAAAACCTTCTTGCACCATTTTACTGCCTAACATAGAGCCTGGATTAACCGCGATCATAACAGGCCCAGTAACGTTTGATGACAGTGCCATACTGTGTGTCCACATGGTAATGGCAAGCTTACTTTGGGCGTACGCTTGTATATCTGGCAGTTCAGTGTTCCCTAACAAAGCCTCTATATTGACAGGTGCCTGGGCGGCAGAAGAAAGGTTAATCACTCGACCAGCGCTTCCCAGTAACCTCATAAGACTTTTTGTTAATAAATACGGAGCAATGGTATTAACGACAAAACGCACATCCAGTCCGTCTGCTGTTGTTTTGTTATCTACCTTAAAAACACCGGCGTTGTTTATAAGCACATCAAGCTTATTGTGTTGCCCGGTAACCGCCTTCGCTAAGGCGGCCACCTCTGACAGAACAGATAAATCCGCTACATAACGTTCTATTCGATCGGCGTTGGGTAGCGCAGATAACATTTTTACGACATTATTCAACTTGCCTGAATTACGCCCGTGAATTAACAAATGATGGCCTTTTGCCGCCAACATTTTAGCCGTTGCTAAACCAATGCCGTCGGTAGCGCCGGTAATGAGAATCGTTTTTTGCATGGTAAACCTCTGTGTGATGTCGTCCAAGATCAGGCTTTGCCTTCCTGATCCTGGACGATAAGTGACAATCTATTCTTTAGGCACGCTACTGTGCAATATCAATAACTACCTTACCCATCCCCTCAACGCTAGACAAGCGAGCATGTGCCTGAGCGACATCGGCCAGTTCAAAGCGTTGTTCATATGACACCGTAACAAGCCACCCGCTTCTACAATTTCAGTTAATTTACTAAGTATATGACCATGTTCTGCACGTTTATGGTTGTGCAGCATGAGAATAAGCATAAAGACCACATGCAGTGACAAGCCTTTAAAGTGTGCAACACAAAGATCTAACGCCACCATGGAAACGGTTGATGCAACCTGCCCATTTAACGCAGCCGCTTCAAAGGAGTTAAGCATATTCAGCCCGCCAACTGAGTCAAAAACCAGCTCAAAACCGGCACCATCGGTGTGTTTTTCAACATATCGGGCGACGGTTTCTGTTTTATAGTTGTTCCCTTTAGCGCCCAGCTTTTCTATAACGGCTAATTGCTTGTCGCCACCACTTGTTGCATAGACTTCGGCGACAGAATATTTGGCCAGCTGTAGAGCAGCATGCCCCGCGCCACGTGAACCACCATGAACTAATACTTTTTGCCCTTTGCTTATTTGCGCGCGCATTAGACCTTCATAATCGGTAATACCAACCAAAGGTAAAGCAGCGGCTGCGCTCATGGATAAATTTTTAGCTTTAAGGGCAATCAACTGGGCGTCTGCAAGCATGTATTCTGCTAAGGTGCCAGGCAAGTCCACCAGGCTACCAGCGCAGCCATAAACTTCATCACCGATGGCGTAATCGGTAACGCCCTCGCCCTCGCCCACGTCTTCTATGGTGCCAGGGGTAAATCATCCCCCATTGCTCTGTCATAGTATCTACGGTATTGACACCGGTTGCTGCCACTTTAATTAATACATGGTCAACTTTGATGACTGGCTTAACAAGCTGCGTTGCTGCAAATAAGTCTTCATCGCCAAAACGTTTTATGATCATTGCTTTTATTATATTTTCTCTGAGTTAGTTGACTGAGGCAAATATACGTTCTGGTAATTAAATTGATAATAATGAATATTGCACACCTAAAACTGCTTATATGTATTGCCGCCACACATAACATCAGTTTAGCCGGACAGGAGTTGGGCTTATCACCCGCGGTCGCCAGTGCACATATTAATAAATGAGAAGACGGGCTAGCCGTTCGGCTTATTCATCGCACCAAACGAAAAGTATCATCAACAGAAGAAGGCAAAGCTTTTCTTCCTTATGCCGAAGATGTATTAGCCAGCGTAGACGCCCCCCGCGCATCTGTGGGCATTGGGCAATCGTTACCCATAGGGACTTTAAGGGTCGCCGCACCCGCATCCTTTGGGCGAATGCACCTGTTACCGGCCCTGACTGATTTTTTAGCCCGCTATCCCGATTTAAAAGTCGACTTGAAACTCTCTGATACTATTGTGGATCTGGTCGAAGTGGAGTTTGACATTGATCTTCGTAACTCTGAGCTTAAAGACTCCACCTTAATTCCGCGAAAACTAGCAGCAGATAATCGAATTTTATGCGCCTCGCCGGCCTACCTGGCCAAATATGGAGAGCCAGGATCACCTGCAGATTTAAAATTTCACCAATGCATTACCTTGATGGGACTGGATAACTGGGGATTTCACTCCGCCAAGGGGCCAATAAAAATCAAAGCCAAAGGACATTTCAGAACCGATAACGGAGAAGCCATTCGTGATGCCTACATAAACGGTTTAGGCATTACCATAGGATCGAAATGGAGTGTTTATCAACACCTGGCGCAAGGGGAGTTGATTGAAATACTCAAAAATCACCCTTTAGTCTCTAATACCGCCATCTGGGCCGTATATCCCAGCTCTCAATTATTAGCACCAAAAGTAAGAGCCTTTATCGACTATTTTATGATGTATTTTGGCAGCCGTCCTTATAGGGAACAGGTGCCTTAATAGGGGTTTTACTAAGCTCTGCTATTCTTTTTGCAGCGATAATCGCGAATTCGTCTTTAATCTTAAGGTGACAAGTTTTGATAAGTCGTGGCGAAAAACTTAGCAAAGGATTTGACTCATGACAAATATAGCAAGAGTTGTAGGTTTGGTTTTAGTTATGACTGTTTTTTCGGCGGCGGCAAAAAACTGGGATGAAAAGCAACAGGAGGTGTGGAATGTTATTTTGGGTTCCTACCAGGATATTGATAAACATGATCCGAACTGGTCAGATAAGTGGGTAACGCCAGACGCCATGGTATGGGGCAACAATTCGCCCATGCCGCGAGATAGAGACGCCATCAAACGGTGGGATACATTTCAATTTTCAGATGGTTCTACCACTAACGTTTCAGAATATAGCCCCGCAGCCATCGTTGTCCATGGCGATACGGCCGTTGTCCATTACTACTATTCAAATGGAACGACCTCAAAAGAAGGTAAACAAAGCACTTCCCATGGTCGTTGTTCTGATATTTTGGTAAGAGATGATGGATCCTGGAAGTTTGTAGCCTGGAATTGTTCCGACGAACCTAAAAAAGAATAATAGTTTAGATGGCAGACGTTGCCTCCCTGTTCCCAGACACTGTTATACATGAGGGTCATATAGCTTATCTCCAGGGCTGTTGCCCCTCACTTATTCACTCATTAGCTAAATATCCGCCCCCAACTAACAACGTTTCCAGCTGATAGAATTTAGCCTCCTGGAAAACGCCTTACGTCAAGGCAGTGACAATATATTGTGCGAGGAATGTAAGGGTAGCGGCCTAAAGTAGCTAAGACTTAAGTGAAGTGGCGACATTTTCGGTTACCATGAACAAGGTAAAAATTTCGCATAAAAAAGGGTCACCGAAGTTGCCCTAAAATATTGCTGTAGTTATCTCAAAACGCTTAGAACTGACCGGTTACACCTAAAGTGTAACGCTTATAGTCAGAGAAATCGGTATTACCAGCAAATCCTGCCACTAGTGCCCAGTTCTGGTTGAAGTAGTGTTTAGCATTTAAGCTGTAGTTGTCTGATGTATTATAATTGGCACTGACTGATGTCATTTTTGAGAAATAATATCCGGCACTGATATTTGAGACATTCCCGGAGGGAGTATCCGAGAAACCCAGTCCCAAAATCACAAAACGCTCCCCTCCCAGACTGGAAAAATAGGTACTGCTAATACCATAGTTGTCCAACTCGTCATCGGTACTGACGTTAAAACCTAGATAATCTTTTCCCTGTAGCTGCAGATTATAACTGGCAGAAAAGCGATAGGAAGTATCGTCGTAGTTTTGATAAATGCTATCACCATAATCTAGTTTGGTCGCCACAGTGCGAACGATAAAATCGTCAGAAATCAGATAACCTATGCCCAAAGAACTAACATCAGAATATTCGGAATCAGAGTAACTTGCAGAAACAACGACATTATTTTCTGCAAAATATTCCCCTGCTACCGACAGAGTATAGCGGTCATAAACGCGGGCATAATCTGCCGCAACATTTGTTACTTTGTTAATATATTTGAACTGATCTAAGGGTCCTAAGGTCTGCTTTTTATCCAAAAAGTATTTTGCATTTACCTGATACAGCGGCAGATGTGGTAACGGCAATAAGAGGCAGTGCATATTTTAACTTCATTGTTTAACTTCCCTGAATTAGTATTAGCGACTAGCAGCGACGTGCATAAAACAATAACAGATAAAAAATCAATCCTGCACAAAGGAATTATCTTGTTACGTTTCTCGCCCTGCTTTGCCCTAAAATACTGGATTTATTGGGAATTATTTATTTTTTCAACAACGAGGACTTGTTGCTTGCTACCGCACTCCACGCCCATTTTAATACTCCAAACCAATCCACTGGAATGTCATTTTTTTGTTCACAACAGTAATATGCTACTCAATATGACCTTTCCCCAAAAAAGAAACCCCGGCTAAAAGCCAGGGTTGGTCAACGTTCTGAAACATGCCTTATGGCGCGTTTTTTATGGCGGTGACGTTACTCGTCTTCTTCGTCTTCTATCAGCGTCATCAGTGAGGTATTACCGCCCGATGCAGTGGTATCGATACTGACGGTTTTTTCTGTTAGCAAACGTTGGATCAGGTGATCATTATACTCAGCGGTGATAACTGGTAATATTGCTCCTGTGCGTTTAGCTAGCATTTGTACCATATCGCTGGAGCGATCACTTTGACTGTCTATTACCACACCGGCCAGGGCGTCTTCGGCCAACAATGCTTGCAGGTGATGCAGTTTAGCGACCTGGAATACGCCTTCGGGCGCGCCGGTTGCAATAAACTGTTCGCGGAATTCAAGGGCTTCAGCGTAGAACAGCTCAGACACGACTGAAATAACCACATTACCCGTTGCCAGAGCGGTAACAATGGACAGCGTCCAATACTCAAACGTTACGTTTTTATCCGCGAAACAAACCAGAATCCCTCTGGGTTCCAAATATAACACATTGGACTCACCTGTTGGCCCAGGTAAAACCTTGGGTTTTTTCAGACGTTTTTCGATACTGATCAACTGCGAGCGAGCCGCGGCTAATGTAGAATTTAAATCATCGGCCAGTTCTTCTACTATGCCCACTTTGGCAACTTTGGCCAGTAGTTGACGCACTGAAGATATACGGGTATTTAAATCGGTTAAACGCCATTCATGCTCGGTAGCGTGGGCATTTTTCATAAATTGGACAGCTTGTTGCTCGGCCTCGTCATTACTTTGCAGCGCTTTATCCGTGTGCAACTCTTCACTAACGGGTCGTGGCGTTGATTTTTCCAGCATCAGGCGTGGTAGGTAATTTGGTCCACCTGCTTTAGGGCCGGTACCAGACAGTCCACGGCCGCCAAAGGGCTGAACACCGACTACGGCGCCTATCATATTGCGGTTAACATAGACGTTGCCGGCCCGAGAAAGTTTAACTAATTCCATGGCTCGCATATCAATTCGAGTATGAATACCCATGGTTAAACCAAAACCGGTGGCGTTGATTCTCTCTACCGATTTTTCCAAATCATCGGCCTTGAAGCGAACTATGTGCACACAGGGGCCAAATACTTCACGCTTGAGGACGGATATATCAGCAATTTGATAAAGTTTAGGCGCAAAGAATGTGCCGTTGTTAGCGGGTACCTTGCACTCATATAACAGTTTGCCATTTTGTTGCATATCTTCAGCATGGGCTTGCAAATTAGCCAGGGCTTTTTGATCAATAACCGGGCCAACATCCGTAGCCAAATAAGCAGGATCACCTACACTTAATTCTTTCAACGCACCAATCAACATTTCGGTGATGGTATCGGCTATCTCTTCTTGCAAAAACAGCACACGCAGTGCTGAACAGCGCTGGCCTGCGCTTTGGAAGCCAGAGGCGATAACATCATCAACCACCTGTTCAGGCAAGGCTGTTGAGTCAACAATCATGCAGTTTTGGCCACCGGTTTCTGCGATCAAAGGAACCTGTTCACCGCCTCTTTGTGCCAACGCGTTAGCGATAACATTACCGGTTACCGTTGAACCGGTAAACATCACCGCTTTAATACGCTCATCGGGTAACAAAATCTCGCCCACATCTGGCCCTGCAGCAATCACAGCCTGCACAACACCGGCAGGTAAACCTACATACTCCATTAACTGCAAAGCGCGCAAGGCAATTAAGCTGGTTTGTTCTGCGGGTTTAGCGATCACGGTATTACCAGTAACGATAGCCGCGGCTACTTGCCCTAAAAAGATGGCCAAGGGGAAGTTCCACGGACTGATACACAACACTACGCCCCTGGGCGCTAATCGGTTATCTTCTGCGAGTTTTTCTGCCTGAGCGGCATAATAGCGACAAAAATCTACCGCTTCGCGGACTTCGTCCACTCCATCTGTTGTGACCTTGCCGGCTTCTTTTATGCACAGGGCAATGAGTTCATCCATATGGCGTTCAAGAATGTCAGCAGTACGACGCAATAAATCCGCCCGTTCGCTCATGGGCGTTTGCGACCAACTGGCAAATGTCTCGTGGGCGATAGTTAACTTATCCGCTATCTGCTGCTGGGTGTCGAAATGATGAAAACCGATAATTTCATCTACATTGGCAGGATTGCGCACCGCATGGCAACCTTCAGGCACTTGGTCTTCGCTCAACAAGTTTTCATCAAACCAGCGATCAACAGCTGCCTTGAGGGGGGTAATTTGATTAATATCGGTGACATCAATACCTTTTGAGTTGTTTCTTTCTTTACCAAACAACGCAATAGGTTTCTGGATCTGGTCGTTATATTTATATTTTAAGCGTTGGGTTTTCTCTACCGGATCTTCGAGTAAAGATTCAACGGGTCTGGACACGTCAACTATGGCATTAACAAAAGAAGAGTTAGCGCCGTTTTCAAGGAGGCGGCGCACTAGATAGGCTAATAAATCTTCATGTTCGCCCACAGGAGCGTAAATACGGCATTGGATATTTTCTACTGTGACTATCTGATCATACAGGCTGTCACCCATACCGTGCAGGCACTGAAACTCAAACCCTTCTTTGTCATCACCGGCCAGTTCTATTATCACTGCGGCAGTGTAGGCATTGTGGGTGGCAAATTGCGGGTAAATCGTGTCGCGATAATCCAGCAAGCGGTTGGCACAGGCATGATAAGACACATCAGTAGATGATTTACGGGTAAAAACGGGAAAATGTTCCAGGCCATCTTTTTGGGCATTTTTGATTTCAGTATCCCAATATGCACCTTTAACAAGTCGCACCATCAGTTTACGGCCGACTTTTTCGGTCAATTCACGCAACCAGTCGATAACATACAGGGCACGTTTTTGATAAGACTGCACAGCCAAACCAAAACCGTCCCAGCCACTTAGCTCAGGATCACTGAATACGTTTTCAATAATGTCTAAAGAAATATCCAGACGTTCTGATTCTTCAGCATCCACTGTTAAGCCAATATTGTATTGTTTAGCCAGCAGACACAATTGTTTCAGTCTGGGTGGAATTTCTGCCATGACCCGTTCTCTGTGGGTAAATTCAAAGCGTGGGTGAATAGCCGATAGTTTGACTGAAATACCGGGGCTTTTTCTGGGGCCTTTGCCTTGTGCCGCTTTGCCGATCACTTTTATCGCTTTTGCATAGGCATTAAAATAGTCGTCAGCATCTTTTTGGGTTCTGGCACCTTCACCTAGCACGTCGTAAGAGTACACATAACCTTTACGCTCTTTTTCTTCAGCGCGGCGCACCGCATCTTCAATGGTTTCACCTAAGACAAACTGTTGGCCCATAACCTTCATCGCTATGTTCATGGCTTTACGAATAACAGGCTCGCCAACCTTACCCAGGGTTTTTTTCAGGAAACCAAATTTATTGTGTTGATTGGCATAATTAACCAAGCCACCGGTCATTAGCAAACCCCAGGACGAAGCGTTCACAAATAATGAATCACTGTTGCCCAGGTGTGAGCTCCATTGGCCTCTGGATAACTTATCGCTAATCAATTTATCTTGGGTACGTTTGTCCGGTACCCGTAACAGCGCTTCGGCCAGGCACATCAATACCACGCCTTCGGCAGAAGATAGGGAGTATTCATTGAGTAATGCCTCAACCACTCCGGTACCTTCCTGATCGTTACGAATTTGCAGTACCATTTTACGTGCTCGTTCCCAGGCACGGCTGCGGGCGCGCATATTAACTTCTGCATCAGGCAAAATATGTTCAACGGCAAGATTTTCATCAATGCGATAAAAATCACGGATCTTTTGACGAATGGGTGATTCAGTGACTAAGTTACCGTCAAACAACATATGCAACTCCAAATAGGCTGGAAAATAAAACGCAAGGTGTGGTCTTTTTCAAGTCCACTCAATTTTCGTGGAGTATATACACAGCAACTAGTGGCGACAATCTTTGTGGCCCTTAAGACACCGAAAAACAGGCAAACAGTGGTATATGTTTTTGCACCGGCTGTTTACCGCTATTTAAAGAGGAAAGTTTAGCTTATATAAAGAATAAAACTGATTTTCACCGCATTGCTTATAACGACATTCAGCACCTTACCCTGGCTAAAAGCGACGTTAAAATAACTAATTTGGCGCTTTACGGGCTAAAAAAACAGCTAATTTTGTAACAACCCCTCCATTTTCGTACTATTAAAGTCATTTAATGTAACTTTATTACATCAGTATTAAGACCATATAGATCTACCCACTATAGTTAAAAATATATATAGATATAAAATAACTCATAATATCAGTTATTTAAATCACAATCGGTGTCAAAAAGAATGATTTAACATAACGTTAATCATTATCCCACACAAAAAAAACAACATAAAATTGTAATTAAATTACTATTTGTTGCAGGAGTTGCTGCACAACTCAGCTGTAAATAACATTAACCACCGAGGTCATAAATATGAAAAAGTTACTTTTATCTGTTGTTGTCGCTACCGCTTGTTTCTCTTTGAGCGCTAACGCCACCATGCAAGGTGCTAAGCAGTTTAAATTTGTGGGTGATACCCAATATGCCGGTTTCTGTGAAGCGGTGATTACCGACAATGTTGATTTGTTCAAAAAGAGTCTTGCACAACATAAACGTATTCTTTCAGGTAATAAAAGTGGATTGTCAGATACTGTTTGGGCAGCAAAGAAAATTTCTTGTTCAGAACAAAACTTAGTGTCTTTTTCCCAACAAAGAAATGCCACCAATATATTGGCATTCATCGAGAGCGCTACCGCTGCTGAACAAATCGAGCAAGCTAAATATAAATTTGTGGGTGACAAAAAATTCGCCAGCTTCTGTAAAGCGGCACTGACTAATAGTGTTGACCTGTTCAAGCGCTCAATAAGAAGCCAGGTGGGTATACTAGCCCGCAGTAAGTCAGCAGTAATGGATTTGGTCTTAGATAGCAACAACGTAACCTGTGCCGGTCAGGGTCTAAAAGAATTCTCTGGAGCTCGCCAGGCAACTGACGTAGTTAACTATATCAGTAACGCTAAAGCGTAATTGATAACCTTACCGCTGGGAAAAGCTACGCACTATGCGTAGCTTTTTTATAGACGCTATGTACCTTATGTACATAGCGGTGCAAGACTAAAAGTGACAACACAATCCGCACACTATTGTCCCAGTTTTTAATTGCCCGCTCTGGCTGGCAAAGTCAAGGCAAAAGCAACGTTGACTAATTAACAGCTAATTGGGTTACTCAAGGTTGGGCAGTTGCCCTACCCGGGTGATCATTTCAGTGATAATTTGCAAGTCGAGTAAAAACTGCTCTACGCGCTTAAACTCGTTGGCATTGTGCCCGGAGTATTTTTCATCGGGCATGGCCAGCCCAAACTGCACACCATTAGGCAAATCATGCACTGATGTCCCGCCGCTGGACGCCCCAAACTCACGAGGCATAGACAAGTTTTCAGTGGCAACATCAAGCAACGCATTCACCCATTGACCTTTGGGATTACGATACATGGGCTCACGCATACTAATTTTAAAATCTACCTCTGTAGCACTGTCTTTTTGCCATACACTTAGCTTGCTCGAAAGCTCCTGTTTTAAACTGTCAACTTTCCGACCTACGGGCAAACGTATATTGACCCCGACTTGCAGGTTTGTATCGTCAAGGGCAATAAAGGTGACGGCATTGGTCAGTGGCCCCATAAATTCATGGGAAAAATCAATGCCCAGTTTTTCACCCAGAAAACCCAGGCCCCAGTTAGCGACAATATAAGTGGCAGCATCGGTTATATGGTTGTGCTTAAAAAGGGCGTCCTGGCGCTGCGCGAATTCAATAAAAGCAAACATGCGAGACACCGGATTGACCCCGGAGGCGGGATCCGATGAATGGGCAGACACGCCCTTAACAGTAAGCTCTACCCCTTGGTTATGCAAAGTGGCGTTGATTGCAAAATTGCCACCGTTGATGGCAACAAATTTAGCGCCCAATTGATTAAGCGTGGTTACCAACGCCCCGGCTTCATCGCTAGTGATAGTCGCCACACTTGCCCCAGGAATTTGATTGATGGCTAAACCACCGGTGATCCCCACCACTTCAGCACTGGCAGTGTTATTAGCTTGCCCGGCGCGTACGGCAAAGGTTGCCATTACGCCACCTGAGCCTTTTTCTGCAATCACCACCGGATAACCACCGTCCAGGGCCAGGTTGTAATTGGGAGTGGGATTTTGCGCAAAATAATAGGGGATTGCATCAGAAGACGTTTCTTCGGTGGTATCAATCAATAAATGAAAATTGCGCAGCAAGGGTATATTTTCTTCCTGGATCACTTTCATGGCATACAAAGAGACCACGATGCCATTTTTGTCATCTTCGGTGCCCCGGCCATACATGCGATCGCCAATACGGGTGAGGTGAAAAGGGTCAAGTTTAGTGCCATCGTCAAGCACCCAAAGTGAAGGTGTCACCGGCACCACATCAACATGAGCGTGGATACCGACTACCTCTTCTGAGCTACCTTTAAGGGAAACTTCAAATATCCGATTATCGATATTGCGAAATGCTAGGTTGAAATCGTTCGCTATAGTGGCCAGCACCCCAGCCATTTTATGAAATTCTGGGTTATCATGTTGCGCCACGCCCGAAACACGAAAAGTAGGAATGGCCACTAATTTCGCCAGGGTCTTCATAGCGTCATCGCCGTGCTTTACCCGGGTATATAAGCCTAATAAACGCTGCAGCATATGCGATTGAGGCACTTCCAGGGTCTGCTTAGCGCGATATGCTTTAATGGCGATGCGTAATTCATTTTGTTCAGCCATAACCGTTGATGAGAGTAACTGGGCCAAAAAGTCATCAAATTTATCTACAGGTTGTACCTTGGCGTTTTCAACGATGCGACTCGACAGCTCAGGCGATAGATTGGTCACTGACAGGTTCTCCACCGGCGCTGCAGCATAAACTGCGCTCGCAAAACCCATTGCCAGCAACAAGCCAGCCTTTAGCAAAATATTCAAAAGTACATTCTCCCTTTTTTAATTATATAAAACTCAGCTGGCCATTATATCGTGACCCAGTTGTAATCCAAACTTTACGAAAAAAAAACAGAACCGGGTCGCACAACTCAGTAACGATATCCATACAGAATGGCGTATAAATAAAAGCCCTATAACCCAGGATTTATAGCTCTGTGGTTTGCAATTTAACCTCCAATACAACATACCATTAATCTGGGCGAACAGTTTTATTTACACAGCCCAAGAGTCTTTACACCTAATGCGCTGAAGGTAAATATCAGTCAAAAAAAAGCAGCCAATCAGGCTGCTTTTTTTCTATAAAACAACAGGGCCTCAGGCCCCATAGGTTTTATTTCGCTTGTTTCAATTCTTTTTTGAGCGCTTTGACTTTGCTCTTATGCTTGGAAATTTTTGCTTTGCGGGCTTTAATTTCTTTTTTAACTGTTTTTGCTTTTGCCATGTTGCGTTCTCCTTAAATGAAAAATGATTAGAATTATTGCCGGTAAACTACTGACGTTTGCCAGTTTTTTTACCATGAGACGCAATGAATTCTCGAATAAACCGGCGGGTTTCCCGTGCTGCGCTGGTATCCAGATCTTCGCAGAGGTCGATAAAAGCCGCCCTTTCCTGATCGTTAATGCGGATAAGCAACTGACTATTTTTCTTTTTGGTCGATTTTTTATCCAACGTCAAATCCTAAGTTACCGAGCAAATCACCGATTTATGCCTATCATATATATATCACATGTATATACAAAGCAAGTTAAGTAAAAGGGAATAAAACACCTCAGATTAATTAACGACTGACGCCTTTACAGAATGTCCCTCTGGCAATACATGCAAAGGAAAATTTACTAGAGTAGAGCATCATCATGGGCCATTAGAGCTGTAGAATATGCAAGAAAAAAAAGCGTCAGCTAACCTATCCCCACAACAACCTAGCCGCCACATTATTCAGGCTATTCGCAGTGAAGAACACGATTGGCGCTAGCGACAATGCTAACCAGTGGTTATTTGTGTTGTGTGGAACTGCTCCCTGCATGGGCGTCTATTATGGTGGCAGCCCTTGATGCATCGGTGTCTAATGAGACTGAACATGGCCTGACCCATCGTCAGTATTTTCCCCACTGGCCCTTTACCTATAATGTGATGATGTTACACACTTGGTTGATGCGCCCTAATACCATCAATCCCTGGTACAGCCGTGTTATGCATCTGCTGCATCACAAAAATTCCGGCTTCCCTAATGATGTAGAAGAACGCCTGGTTGAAAATGTTATTACTTATAGCATGTCCCGCTTTGTGGTGATGTTTGATGGCTTCCTGGGACTGTGCCTGTGTCACCGAGTTTTGCGCCGGAAAGTAAATAACTTTAGGTGCGTAAATTAATCAGTACCACCTTTCCCCTGGCGAACCTGTATTTTTAAACTGATATGGATTTTTGTTATTCCACGCTTACAATACCCTAGCTGGAGGGATTAACCCACAGAGCAACGGGCCTCAACCGGACTGGTTAGTGCAACTCATGAATAACATAGATTTCACCCTAGTGGTACTGATCACGCCCAATGTTATTCGCTCTGCGTGTTTAAAATTCATCACCTCCAATATGCATTATTGTGGCGATGTGATTACGGCAATGTGCATAACCTGTTGCAGCAGACCCAAAGTTTCGGTCGCTGGTATTCCCCCCTACAGTTATTTTGCTGCAACTTTGGCAGCACCATTCCATCAATCATTTTGTGGTTAGTCAGCCTTTTTATTTGCGGTAACTGGTAGCAAAAAAGTCCCATAAAGTGATGTGTGAACAGGGTGTACGTGACAATGATTTATCTACTTTTGTGATGCGTAATCGAAGGGTTTCTGCTGTTGAGTAATTAAGGGCTGGATAGCTATTGAGCCCTTGGCACTTGCTCTTAGAGCAATCTTACGACCCCATTAATTTGGGTATGAATGTTAATTTGACTCCTTTTATTCAAGCTAAGTAGGGCCCCTCTTTTTATAATCACCTGACAAACATTGAGATTAATCTTTGTCGTGTCTTTTACCGCGTTTTTCTGCCATCGCATTAAATTTCTCGAGTTGCTGTGCAGTCAAAATCTGCTTTATCATTATGCGCATTTCCGCCATTTGCAAAAACTGTTCACGTGCGCCCTCAGCCCGCTGATCTGCCATTGTATTTAGTGCTTGTTCGTAGTTTGCATCGCTTGGATCGAGTTGAGCAAGTTGCGTTTTACCGGATGTAACATTACTTCTTTGCCCACGATTGGCTTTTATCTCTTCTTTTAGCGCTTTAAACTGAGCTTTTTGTGCATCACTTAGGTCAAGTACCCTGACCATTTTATGTGATGGGAAGGGATCATGGCCTTTATATTCACCTGAATGATGGCCACCAGCAAAAGCACTGCCCGCAATACACACACTTAATAAAACACCTGTGATTAATTTTTTCATTGTTGAATTCCTATTTCTGTTATGTTCAATTTTGATGACGTAAATTAAAATTAATTCCGTAATCGACCCACAGAAGTATGCATTGATGGTTCGATAAGAAGGGTTAAGCTAGTGTAAAGTTGCGTAAAGTTAAACAACACCCAAAGTAAAACGATTAAGCTCAGCATCATGAAAAATGAAAAATACAAAATTTTGCTGGTGGATGATGACATCATCTTATGCGCGTTATTAAGCGAATACTTGCAAGAAGACAGCTTTGACGTAGAAACACTCAACAACGGTGAAACAGCTATCAACAGACTACTGGAAAAGGATGAGTTTGATACTGTAATCCTGGATATTATGATGCCTGGTTTGTCTGGGTTAGATGTGCTGCGTAATGTACGAGCAAAGCGACAAGTCCCAATCCTGATGCTTACGGGCCGCGGGGATGATATTGATCGTATCGTCGGTTTAGAGATGGGTGCCGATGATTACTTAGCTAAACCATGCAATCCCAGAGAATTAAGTGCACGCATACGTGCCATTATCCGTCGTACCCAGCAGGGTTCAACAAACAACATCGTACAGGCGAAATTACACGGTATCACCCTCGATAGCGGCGCTCGCTCTGCACGAGTAAATGACATACCTCTTCCCCTGACCAGCGCTGAGTTTAACGCGCTAAGTTTATTAATGGAGCGCGCGGGACAAACCATCAGCAAACAAGATATGACGCAAGAGGTGCTCAACCGCCCACTTGAAGCGTATGATCGCGCGATGGATGTACATATCAGCCGTATACGACAAAAACTGGTAGCTGCTGGCATTGATGACGTGATCAAATCTGTGCGGGGAATTGGCTATCAGATGCTAACGGCTCCACAGCAAGTGCAGGATTAGTGATGCTAACCTTGTCATCACTTTCGTCTTACGCCAGACATACCTTTGGATTTAAACGTTTGTTCTGGCGTATTTTCATTGCTTTTTGGTTGGCCAGTTTACTCGTGATGTTAGCCACAGGTTTCATTTTGATAAATAATTTTTCGTCCGATGAATACAGCAAGCGTTACTTCAATGATCTGATAAACCAAGCTGAACGGATTATATGGCACTATGAACAAACGTCGGCTAATACCCCTTTCCAACCCGGCAGATTAAAAAATCGGATAGAAAAAAAACCTAATCACAAAGGCCACCGGTTACCTATATTGATTATGGACGGTCACGGTAAACAGATTTATCACTATCGAATGAGTCAAGTGCAACCCGACGATAGCGTGCAGCGCATACTGCTAGGCCCATCCGACCGGGAGTACCAGATATTCAGCAAAAAGCCCCAACCTCCGCGCATATACAAACAAGTATTGTATAGATTTCAGACCCTGCAATTCGGGTTTATCTTTCTCGCATCAGCGCTGGTTAGTGCGCTACTCAGTTGGAGTATTGTTCGGCCGATCAACTACCTCGGTGCATTTAGTCGCCGTTATGCCAATCAGCAAGAAATCGCCACCCTCCCCAAAAAACTGTTAGCCCGAGGGGATGAATTAGCCGACTTAGCCGCTGACATTGATTTTATGGTTAACAAAACCCACGCGGCAGCCAGTACTCAACAACAACTTTTACATGATGTATCCCATGAACTGCGCGCGCCGTTGGCTAGATTACAAGCCTCGGCAGCCCTTATCGAACAAAAAAATCCAGACAATCGTCACACCAAGCAAATCAATAATGATTGCATGCGAATTGACCAACTTATCCAGCAAATTTTAAATTACTCCAAGCTGGAACATTACAATTCAAGTCCCCAGCAATGCGACCTTAATGCCCTATGTCAACAGGTTGTGGATAATATGGCGGTCAGCTTTCCCGGCACAGGAATCCATTTTGCATCCTCAGATACAGTTGAGATCACGGGCTATCCAGAACCATTGTTACAAGCCTTAGATAACATTGTCGGTAATGCCTGTAAATATTCTCCCGCAGGTCAGGTCGTAGACATAACCATCACAGAACATGAAAACACGGTAAAAATTGCCGTACGTGACCACGGGCCTAGTGTAGATGAAAGCGAAATGTCGAAGTTGTTACAACCCTTTTATCGCGGGGGGAATCAGATGCACACCAGCGGGTTTGGCCTTGGTCTTAGCATTGCGCTTAAAGCTATTAATAAACACAAAGGTGAACTACGTATGAGCAAGCCAGCAGATGGTGGCCTGTCCGTGAGTGTTATTTTACCCTACACGTTAGCTTAACCCTGCAAGATTACAAAAATAGCCATGTTGATTGCTAAATTTCAGACAGAATAAAACAGAGCCCCCCACTAAGCTTAGTGACAACCAACGTATACTTGGGGGCCCTCTAGCTTTGGGGTTAAAACCTGATGTATTGCCCTGACACGCTAAGCGAACAGGGCAACATCAGTTAGCCAGTATTAGCCGGCTTTTTTATTAAAAGCTGCACACCAGCCCTCGTTGTTCACTACTTTACCTGGAAACAGCGCGCAAGGTCGCCATTGTTGATCGTCTTCACCCTGGATATAGGAGCAATTGCTACACTGCGCCCCTTCTACTACAGAATTATGCACATACTGCAGTGCCTTTGCACTGGGATTGTCCAGCTCAATTTTTTCCTGCGCCGAGGCCTTGAGGGTTATGCCACCCAAGGTCAGTCCAATTAACGATGTACCTGTGAGGGCAAGAAACTCTCGCCTGTTTAACTTAGACATGAAAATACCTCTGTGTTGCGAATACTAATTATTATTACTAAGCGTGATGTTGAACGTAAAAAATCCCACGTTAGGGATTTGCTTATTACTACGCACAAGCTCGATATTTAGCGCATTTTTGCGTGAAATAATCAGCCACGGTATGCCGGTGAATAATAAAAGAGAGTCAGCGTCAATCTAAAAATATTTACAAAGCAACCCCTTGTAAGCAGCGTTTTGTTATTAAGATCATCGCTGTCCTGTTAATCTCTGTTTATAAACTTGCATGTGGACGGAACACTATCCGTTTGTCGCCATTAAAAAATGGAACGGTAAAATGAAAAATATTTTTGTAATAATAGGGATTAGTCTCTTCCTTATGTCTTGTGCTCAACATGATAAGCCAGCTGAAATACCATGTGTAGCCGCAGATATGGTGCTGCATAATACGGTTGTTTACACCGCAAATGACGCACAGTGGACGGCACAAGCGGTAGCGTCACGTGGCAACAAAATTATTTTTGTCGGTTCAAACGCGAATGCTGCCAAATATATGTGCGGCAACGCCAATATCATAGATATGGCGGGCAAATATGTTTACGCCGGATTTACCGATAGCCACCAACATGTGGAAGGTGTTGGCAGGCGTCCAAAAACACTTAGCCTTTTTGGTCTGCCAACACTTAAAGAAACCGTTGATGAAATTGCTGCCTTTGCCGCAAACGTACCTGACGGTAAATGGGTGCAAGGACGGGGGTGGATTGAACGGGAGTGGACCGATGAAGAGCGTTTTCTTACCCGTCATGATGTTGATCCCTTTACCGTGAATAAACCCCTGTTTATGCCACGTGCCGACGGTGTGTCTGCGCTGGTTAATTCGAAAGCACTTGAGTTAGCGGGGATTACAAAGGACAGTCCCGATCCCCTAGGTGGAAAGTTTGAGCGGGACGCTAGCGGAACGCCAAACGGTTACATTCTTGCCACTGCAATGAATGTTTTTCGCGACATTATTCCACCAGAAACACGGGAGTATAAAAAAGACAGCCTGGTTCAAGGAATGTATGAAAATGCCAAGCTTGGCTGGACACAAACTCAGGACGCTGGCATGCCTTACATTAATGTCGATATTATAAAAGAAATCCACGCACAAGGCGGCATGTCCACCAGAATTTATGCTGCTGCGAATGTGATGGAAGCGCGGAAAATCCTTGATAAAGGACGGGAAGTTACCACCGATGACATGTTCGATTTACGGGCGATCAAAGTTTACATTGATGGCACCTTGGGTTCACGGGGTGCGGCGCTTCTGGAAAATTATAATGACGCAGATCATAACGGCTTTATGAACCGCACCACCAAAGCAGACCTTGCCCCCATATTACGGGAAGCTCTGCGTAAAGGAATACAGATTGAAACCCATGTAATTGGCGACCGCGCAGTTAGATCACTGCTGGATTGGTACGAAGAGGCCTTCAATGCCGTAGATAAGTCCCAATGGGCGAATAAAGATCCAAGATGGCGCCTTGAACATGCGCAAATTATTCCCCCGGAAGAACAGGAACGGTTTGTCAAACTTGGTATCATTCCCTCTATGCAGCCAAGTCATGGCATTGGTGATCTTAATTTTGCGCCGGCTCGTCTTGGCCAAGAACGGCTCGCCCATGCTTACCCTTGGCAACAACTCGTGGATCGCGGTTTGATGATCCTGGGCGGGTCAGACGCCCCTGTTGAACTGGGTGATCCCCGGGTCGAATTTTACGCGGCAGTTACCCGTAAGCGCCTTGATGGTACAAGTGGGGTGGGTTGGCATCCTGAGCTGGCAGTAAGCCGTGCAACTGCGCTGAAGATGTTTACCATCTGGCCCGCGTACGGTGCGTTTCAGGAAAACTTGCGTGGCTCAATTGAAGTGGGCAAATATGCCGATTTCACCATTTTTAACCGGGACTGGTTAACTGTTCCGGCAGCGGATATTTTAACGTCCGAAAATCTGATGACGGTGGTGGGCGGCAATATTACTTATAAAAAGTAATACCTCCACACAGCTCGTAATATAAGCAATCGCCCAGAAAAAGCTGGATTGAACTTGGACGATGCACAATGCATGACTGAAAAAGAGGCCCACCAATAGGCTCGAAAAAACCATGGCAAAGGAATAAATATTACCGGCATAAATGTTAACTTCACACTTACCC
>JBKEFM010000054.1:0-21557 GCA_046709505.1 Paraglaciecola sp.
AGGTAGGTTGTGAGGTGATCTGCATAGCCTAAAATGGCCCCACCAAAGTCTTCAAGGAATGAGACCAGTAACCGGTCAACCAACCCATATGACTAAAGAGGATGTGAAAATAATTCTGACTTTGGTCTCGAGTAGCTTTAAACTCAAAACTACTGCGTTGCACGGGTTTAAGCACATTATTATCAGGGTAATTAAAAATGGCTTAATTGTGCTTTGAGCATTAAACGTATGAGGACAATAACACGCTGGTGAAGTCTTAGTGCGAGTGAAATCGAGTGAAAAACAACTAATGTAGGTCAATAAACTCGCAACTTCACTTAGATAAAATAAAAAATCGTGCTAAATTTAAAAAGATTAGATGAGCTAAACAATGATTGGCTATTGATGGATTGAACGTTTGACCTGTTCAATGCGCCACATCTTTTGTATGAAATTTCAGCTCAAAATCGTTATTTGATTGAAAAACAAACATTATACTAAAGTTGCTTCATAACAAGAGCCAAAAAATAGGTACCTAAAAGTTCATTTACTTAAATCTGTTGTTGGGCGAATACTGTTTATTATGTATAACTTTGTTGGCATAATGCGCCTCGCACCTTGACAATTCGCTGGTATCCATGTGAATATCTTGGTGTCTTAGTGTTAAATTAGATTTATACTAAGCCCCTATAACTTAGAAGCTTTAGAGCCCCTTGCTACGATTTATTAGTCGTAAGCAGGGATATAAAACAAGAAAATTGGTTGGGAATTATGTCCAAAATGAGCAAGAGAAACCTTATTTCTTCTGCCGTAATCGGTGCCTTTGCACTCGGTAGCAGCGCAGTTGTCTCTGCAGATTCGCTGAATGATCTTCATAATGAAGAAGCAAAGATTCACGTAGCTGCAAAGAAATCTCAAGAAAAGATCAACAAACTATATGAACAATCGTTAGACATATTTTCTGACTATCGCCAAGTAGTCGATGAGACAGAAAATTTAAAAGTGTACAACGATTACCTGGCAACCCTGGTTGCTGACCAAAAACGCGGTATCGAGTCACTACAACGTCAAATTGATGGTATTGACGGTGTTAAACGTGGCGTTGTGCCGCTTATGTTCAGAATGATCGACAGCCTTGAACAGTTTATTGAATTAGATATTCCGATTAATCTTGAAGAACGTCATGCACGCGTCGAGCGTTTACGTGACGTTATGGCGAACTCAAACGTAACCACGTCTGAGCAGTTCCGTCAGGTGATCGAGTCTTATCAAATTGAGAATGAATACGGACGAGGTATACGGGCTTATCAAGGCAAGCTTGATTATGAAGGAACCGAAATTACGGTTGATTTCTTTAATCTTGGCCGTACAGCATTAGCTGCACTGTCACTTGACCAAAAGAATGCCTGGGTGTGGGATAATGATTCAAGAGCATGGGAGAAACTGGGTGACGAATACCTGAGTTCTATTGTTATGGCTGTGCGTATGGCTAATAAACTCGTGCCGCCTAATCTTATGAAACTACCCATCAAAGCCGCGGAGTGATATCGATGAAAACAATTTTTAAATCAGTATTGGCTGCAGTATCGATAGCATTAATCGCATCTTCAGCCCAAGCTGCAACGTCTTTAGAAGAGCTGTTGCAAGAAGTCAAAAAAAGTCGTGTTTCTGAAGCGCGTATTAACAAAGACCGTGAAGCTGAGTTTCAATCTGCTCGTGCCGACAAACAAGCTTTGTTAAGAAAAGCCCAAGGCGAGCTTAAAAGTGAACAAAGCAGAGGCGACGCTCTTACCAAACAATACGGTGAAAACGAAGTTGCCCTTGCAGAAAAAGAGCAAGAGTTAAATCAAGCAACCGGTACTTTAGGTGAAATGTTTGGTGTGGTTCGTCAAGCCGCTTCTGAAGCTTACGGACAAATCTCTACTTCAATCGTTAGTGCTGAATTCCCGGGACGTGGTGAATTTTTGAAGCGCATGTCTGAAGAATCTAAAGGTCTTCCCAATATTCAGGAACTGGAAGATTTGTGGTTCGCTTTGCAAACTGAAATGACTGAGTCTGGACAAGTATCGCGTTTCGAAACAGAAGTTGTGTTACTCGACGGTGGTTCACAAACTCAAGAAGTCGTGCGTATAGGTACATTCAATCTGGTAGGCGAGCAAGGTTATCTGGTTTATGATGACCAGAACGAAATCGTTCAACCTCTGGGTCGTCAGCCTGATGGTTATTTAGTTGATTCTGCAGACGAATTACGTAATGAAACTTCTGGTTTGGTTGCTTTTTATGCCGATCCTTCAAGTGGCGGTATTCTTGGTCTGTTAAAAGAAAAAGCGACTATGATTGAGCGTTATCATGCAGGTGGTGTGGTTGGTTATGTTATTACTGTCATGTTGGCTATTGGTTTGCTGATTGGTTTATACAAAATGATTACCTTGACCATCATCAGCGGCAAAATGCGTACTCAGATAAAGAATGCGGGCAACCCTTCATCGGCTAACCCCCTGGGTCGTATTCTTCAGGTTTACCATTCTAATAAAACTGCCGATGCTGAAAACCTTGAGTTGAAACTTGATGAAGCAATCCTGAAAGAACTGCCAAGCATCGAAAGTGGTATCAATATCATTAAAATCTTTGCTGCTATCGCGCCGTTACTCGGCTTGTTAGGTACAGTATTGGGTATGATTATGACCTTCCAACAAATTACGTTGTTTGGTACAGGTGACCCAAGATTAATGGCTGGTAGTATCTCCATGGCGTTGGTAACAACAGCACAGGGTATTATTGCAGCACTGCCACTAATCCTTATGCATAGCATAGTAGCGGGCCGTGGCAAATCAATTGTGCATATTCTTGATGAGCAAACTGCTGGCATAATTGCAACGCATTCAGAGTCGGAGAAAGCATAAGATGTTATACCTGATAGAACTATGGGAGTCTGTCAGGGACTTTATCGCTGCCGGCGGTGACGTGTTATACGTTGTCGCCTTAGCGCTCTTCCTAATGTGGGTTTTAATGGTCGAGCGTTATTGGTACTTAACTTCCGTGTTTCCAAAATTGAGAGACGATATTATCTCAAAATGGGATGCTAGAGAAGATACTACCTCTTGGTATGCGCATAGAATCCGTGACGCATGGATTTCACAAGCATCTGATGGCCTTAGTGCAAGAGTATTGTTAATCAAAACTCTTGTCGCTATGTGTCCACTAATAGGCCTTCTTGGAACCGTTACCGGAATGATTGGCGTGTTCGAAACGATGGCAACACAAGGCACAGGTAATCCGCGCCTAATGGCTGCCGGGATTTCTATGGCTACGATCCCAACAATGGCTGGGATGGTCGCAGCTTTATCTGGGATCTTTTTCAGTTCTCGTCTTGAAGCGAAATTGAAGATGGCAAGGGAAAAGCTAGTCGATAGTCTGCCCCATCATTAGAGAGAGGAATTTATGGCTCGAAAAGTTCGTGTTGAAGAAGAAGACGCAGCGATAGACATGACACCGATGTTGGACATCGTGTTTATCATGTTGATCTTCTTTATTGTAACTACAGTTTTCGTAAAAGAAGCAGGTATAGAAGTTAATAAACCTGAAGCAAGCCAAGCCGTTAAGCCAAAGAATGCCAATATTTTTATTGCGGTCACTGAAGACGGAGACGTCTGGATTGATAAACGTGAAATTGATGTTGATAGTGTTCGGGCAAATCTGGAGCGCTTGATGGCAGAACAGCCTTCTGATGTGATTATTGTTCAGGCCGATGAAAATGCTGAGCATGGTGTAGTTATGAAAGTGATGGATCAAATAAAATCTGCAGGCATAGATCGCATTTCTATTGCTGCTAAGGGGAGCTAGTATGGGACGAATAATTGTTTCAATACTCCTTGGTGGGGTAATCGCGTTTGCTTTGTTCGTTGTTATGGCGAAGTTGATTGCAAACTCGTCACGACCACAAGACAGTGTACCGCCAGCGCCGGTGATTGACATAGTTATGTCAACTCCTGATGACTCTACGCAAATTAGAAGTCGCGTACCGCCGCCGCCGCCGCCGCCGCCTAAACAGCCTCCTAAATTGGAACCTGTTGAACCGGAGGCTGAGGATGCAAATACAGATGGTATGAGTTTTAATATGCCATCTGTGGATATTGGTGGTGCTTCGGTCGATATAGGTGGTGTAGGCGCGATGCAACGAGATGGTGATGCAACACCAATCGTTCGTATTGAACCTAAATACCCGTCGCAAGCTGCTCGTGATGGTAAAGAAGGTTGGGTTAGATTATCTTTTACCATCAATGAAGTCGGTGGAGTAGACGATGTTGAGGTTCTCGACGCTGATCCTAGGCGTGTGTTTGATCGAGAAGCAAAACGTGCTTTAGGTAAGTGGAAGTACAAGCCTAAGATCGAAGACGGAAAACCGATGAAACAGTTCAATATGAAAGTTCAATTAGACTTTAAGTTGGATCAATCATGATGAATAAATACATTACAACCTTTTTGGTAGGTGCAACGTTTGTGGTCACAACACTGGGAAGCAGTTTTGCCAGTGCACAATCTGCAGCCGTTGTCTGTCCAGACTACAAGCGTGGACCAACTAACATTCCTGGTGAAAGAACGGGTAAGAAAGTTCAAAAGGCATTTGAAGCATATAGCAATGATTTGGTTGATGAAGCGTTATCGATTCTTTATGACATTGATACCAGCCAATCATTTGACCGAGCATTCACTGACAGATTTATTGGTAATTTACTTGCCACTAAATCTGAATCTGGTGCCAAAGCTTTAGAATATCTTGAGAAGTCCGTTAATTCCAAGGCTCTAAATGATACGGAACAAGCAGGCACATTACGTTTGATTGCAGATTTAAATATGCAAGAAAAACGTTATGATAAGGCTGTTGGTTGGTATCAGCAATGGATGGACTTTACCTGTAAAGAAGATGCTGACGTCTATCTAAGAATGGGCCAGGCTCTTTATGAGACAGAGAAGTTTGCAGACATGATTGCGCCGCTTAATAAGTCTATCGAGTTAGATGATAAGCCGAACAAAAATGCCTACGCACTGAAATTGACCTCATATTATAGTCTTAAGATGCATAAAGAAACGCTCGCAGTCGCTGAGGAAATGGTTAAAATATTTCCTGATAACAAAGCGAACTGGACTCAACTTGGATTCTTTTACATGTTAGTTGAAGATTACAAGAAAGGTCTTTCAACTTTTGAGATGGCTTATAATCAAGGCTATCTGACCAAGGCTTCAGAAATAAAAGCGTTGACTCAGTTGTATGCGACCAATGAAATACCTTACAAAGCTGCGGTGTTATACGAGAAACACATGAAAGAAGGGCTAATTAAGAAAGATGAAAAGGTTCTTTCTAGCCTGGCTAATTCATGGCATCAAGCCAAAAACTATAAAAAAGCAGCTGCTTATTATGGTGAAGCGGCTAAGATGAGCTCTGATCCAGAGTTGTATCGTAAACAAGGTACATTGTTGTTGTCATCAGAACAGTATAAAGATGCTTTAAAAGCTCTTCAGGCTGCGCTGGATGAAGGGGCCGATGATAGAGGTCGTATTCATATGGCAATGATGGAGGCTTACTTTTATACCGGCAACTTTAGAGATGCGTACAAGCATGTCCTGGAAGCCAAAAAGGATAAATCAACATCTCGTAGTGCGAGAAGTTGGGAACCTTATATTAAAGAAAAAGCTAAAAATCGTGGTCTAACACTTTAGTCCATTCGATGTAAAAAAGGCTCCAATATCGGAGCCTTTTTTGTTACGCACTCCTCTTACGCTATCCATAAAGGCTGTCCTGCAGACGGTCTAATAAGCTCCTGGCTTATTAATGTTGCCCCCGTACTAAATTAACTAAATCAAGCTTCGCACAGCCTTTAATATATTGTGTTTCAGGGCTTTTTTGCCTGTCAGTGAAAACAACTTACAAATGTCTGTTATCTCTTTGTGCTGAACCAATACAGCCATTAATAGCTGTTCTTCTTCAGAGGCGATTTTAGTTAATTGCCGGTGGCTAATGGTAATAATAAAGTAATGGCTAAGTATTCTTTCACAAGATACATAACTGCGTTTGCCCGCTAAAAATTGTTGCACCAGAATGTTTTTTTGTGAGATGGCGGGCAGTTCAAAATCTATGATCTTAAATAGGCTACACAGTAGATTGCTATCTGATTTTTGGTATTGTCTGGTGCATTGAAATAATAATTCTTCACTAAATTCACACTGTAGCCCTGCCATTTTTTTAGTGGTGTCAGAGGTTAATCCCCGACACACTATCGTGCTAAATTCATCACTGGCAGCATCCCGTTTGAATCCCAGTTTTACCGGTGAAAACCCATTGGCATGCCAGAAATATAGGAGTTCCGGTGTGGCGCCAAAGGAGCTACTCAACATTTCAATATTGTGTTGTTGGGCATCTTTTATTAATGACTTCAGTAAATATGAGCCAATACCTTCATCACGGCATTGTGGATCCACGGCTATGCGCACTATGCGCCGTTGCCTGACGTCACAAAACAGCCTGTCGGCGCTCTGAAAAGCTAAGTTTTGTGCCACCAGGTGTCCTAAAACCCGCCGCTGACCACTGATGATTTCATCTGCTATTGCTGTCAGGGATGCACCACCTTCCTCTACTACCAAAGCGACCGCCAGAATACGGCCTTGTGCCTCGATACTGTGCAAACTCAGTTCTGGCGCATCAAGTAATCTTACCAGATCATCGGGTGTAGTCTGGTAGTGGGCATTAACCAGTAGGTTGAATAGGGCAAAAAGTTTGTGTGGATTTTTTAGTAGCTGTGCTTTGTTGAGTATTTGATAGTTCAATGCAGACAACTGTGTCGACATAATCGGGTCTGTGGGCTGATCTTGCATCAACATTACCTTAAACCAAAAATGCTCCAATACGTCATTTTCGTACCATCGTATAGGTGTATTAAGGTGTAGATGTTTCCAACCTGATTTTTCCTGGTCTAAATAGGGTTTAAATTTTAATTCAAAACCCCTGCCACCGCCTTCATAACCATGAATTGTGGTGCACATTACCACTCTTGAAAAACGTGTCAGTAACGCTTTTAAAATAGAGGCGGGAATGGCTGCTGCTTCATCGATAAATAATATATCGGCTTGATGCTCATCACGTATCAGTATATCCGGTGGGATATACCTTAACGATCGTTTTGCAGTGGTTGTTTGATTGTGGCTGGTTTTTTCTGGGCTGATACTTTGTCCGCTATGGGAGAAGACTTGTTCAACATTTTGTATAGTTGGAGCAGTAACTATTATGGTTTTTTGTTGATCTTTTATCAGTTTAGATGCGGCCATACCCAAAGCTGATGATTTACCTCTGCCTCTATCAGCCGTGATAACCAGTGGGCGGTGGCGGTGCCCAGAAGCTGTGCGCACAATCTGCTCAACGGTGCTCTGTTGCTCTGGCGATGTTTTATATAGTGGATGGGATAATTCACTGGCAGCAACATACGCGGGTTCACCGCTGATACCGTCTTGCTTGATAACGAGAGCGGCAGGGTCACTGGTAATATTTTGGATTAACCACCGTGTAAATAAACTGTCTCTTTGCTGCTTATCAAAACCGTAAGAGGTACGATTGCACGCTTGGGGATCCTCAAAATATGGCCATTTTTCAAAATCAGGACACAGTAACAGCATCAGGCCCTTGGCTCTTAATATTCCACTATAAGCGATTAGGGCATTGGCTCGCAGGCCCGAAAAGCAATTATAGACAAGTGCATCCCGTTCCTGACCTAAGTGTTGGCGATAGTTGCCGCAGTGTTCAATTGCGCTTGTTGAATGGCGAAAACCTATCCACAAGGCAGTGTTTGACGGGGTGAATTGCTTTAATAATTGTTCAGCCTGGTTAATTACCCACGACTGCTCTCCACTGATCAACACTAGTTGTCGATGGGAAGTGTGTTTATTTCGCTTTTCTAGCCATTGTTGTGTTTGAAACTGTAAATCAACGCTCATTTTATCTGTACACTGTATAAGAGTTACGCCAGTTTAAGCAATGTTATTAAGGAATACGAATGCGCTTTTTATCTCGTCGGCTTGTTATGCCAAACGATCTTAATTATGCCAATGCACTTTTTGGCGGTAGAGCGCTAGAATGGATTGATGAAGAGGCGGCGATTTACGCTATATGCCAACTCGAAACCAATCTATTGGTTACCAAGCATATAGGTGAAATCAACTTTGAATCACCTGCGATGCAAGGAGATATAGTCGAATTTGGGCTGGTCACCAAAAAAGTGGGTAGAACATCAATAACGGTTACCTGCTTGGTACGTAATAAAGAAACCAAAAAGACAATTTGTCTGGCAGATGATATTGTTTTTGTGCGAGTCGATCGGGATACCCGCTTACCCGTGGCCCACGGCAAAACGTTGCAACAATTGACTACCCAACTTAAAATTGATATTAATGATCAATTTTAACCACCTTTTTATGCTCAAGTTAATTTTCTCACTTATGTTCTTTCGTTTAGCCCAGTGCAGTAATTAAGGATAGTTATGAAAATACGGATGTTAGTCTTACTGTTTAGTTGGTCGCTATACGGCTGTAATATTGCTTTAGCGGTTAACCCCCGTTACGAAGTACTTGAACAATGGCCCCTACCAGATGCCTTGGCAGAAAGTTCAGGCCTTTATTGTGATCAACAAGGTAAAACCTTCAGTATTAATGATTCTGGAAATCCCTCCGTGATTTACCAAATAGATACTAAGGGGATTATTTCTGCAAAATATCCGCTTAAGATTAAAAATAGAGATTGGGAAGCACTAACCGGTGATGAACATTATTTTTATGTAGGTGATATAGGCAACAATAATGGTCAGCGCAAAGACCTGAGTATTTATAAAATCAGTAAAAAGGATTTGGGGCAAGGTGAGATTTTCTCTTTAAACGTGAGCTATGTTGGGAATCAACCTGGTCTTAACGCAACCTTAAATCATGATTTTGATGCGGAAGCTTTGCTGGCTGTTAACGATCATTTGGTGTTATTTTCCAAAAGTTGGAAAACAGATCTGCTTAAAGTCTACTTACTGGATAAGTTCCAACTTAAGCAACACGTAAAGCCTTATGTAACAGTTTCTAACTTGCCTGGTATTATTACCGGAGCGGCCTATGATCCTGTTACCAAGCAATACATTCTTGTTGGCTACCCATCTAAACGGGTTGGCTTTGGTGATCCCTTTATGGTGATCTTAAGCGATGAATTTACATTACTTGAGCATTTCCAACTTACCGGGTTTGGCCAAGTTGAAGCCGTTTGTCAGCAAGCGTCTGGCGAGATATGGTTTACGCAGGAAGGCTCTATATTTAGCTCAGCTAAGTTGGTGAAAATCAGATTACAAAATTAACTGCCATACCCAGATAACTGACTTGACTAGTTAAGCTGTATTGAAATATTGAATATTATAGGCTTGCGCTTAGAAAAAATATTGTTAAAATGCCGCTTGCTAATTAGTCGCACAAAGAATTAGTGACCAAGGGGAGCCGAAAGGCTGAGATTTATTTCATAATGTGAAATATGACCCTTACACCTGATCCGGATAATACCGGCGTAGGAATGGTAATTTAGTCTACATGACAAAAGTGTAAGCATCTCCCATTTATCTGCCGCAAAGCCGGATCTTTTCAATCTACAATCGAAGAGATCCAAAATGATTAAATTAAATAAAAAAACATTTACTTTAGCTTTTTCCTCGTTGCTATCTTGTACTTTTTCTTATGCACAAAGCAGCGAAGATATTGAAAGAGTTGTGGTTTATGGGGCTTTAAGTACGACACCTTTGAATGAAATGGCAACCGGCATTGATGTAATATCAAACTTGGATATTGAACAGCGTCATGCTCAGCACTTAGATGAAATATTAAATCGTTCCGCTAATGTCAATTTTGCAACCGGCGCAAGTCGGGGGCGTTTTGTACAGATTCGTGGTATCGGTGAACGAAGTCAATTTGTTGATCCCATTACCCCCTCTGTTGGATATCTAGTTGATGGCATTAACTACTCAGGTTTGTTGGCAGGCGCCAGTACCTTTGATGTGGCGCAAATAGAAATATTTAAAGGGCCAAATAGCGCTCGTTTTGGTGCTGATGGCCTGGCGGGTATGATTAATGTGATTTCTACGCCCGCCAGTGAGCAAACCAGTATTGATGCTCAGGCAGGAATAGCTAACTACAATAGCTGGAATTTGGGTGCTGCGGTGGGGGGAGCGGTAACTGATAACGCTAATTACCGTGTTTCCGTCCACCAAAACAACAGCGATGGATTTGTTGAAAATACCTTCTTAGATCGAAAAGATACTAATAATCAGGATGAATTTACCTTTAGAGGTAAAATAGATTGGCAAATTACGTCTGATCTAAAATTTAATACAACAGCACATGTTATCAATGTTGACAATGGATACGATAGTTTTTCGTTGGACCGAGACCGTACAAGTCTGTCAGATGAACCGGGCATTGATAGTCAAAAGAGTAATGCTGTTGCTTTAACTGCAGATTACCAGGGGTTGAGTTGGGCTAATGTTCAGGTGCAAGCAACCTTGCTTGACGCTGATCTTACCTATGGTTATGACGAAGATTGGAGTTATGTGGGTATTGCTCCCGGTTGGGAATATTCGTCTACTGATTACTATTACCGAACCCGCAATGACAAAAGCGTACAGGCAAAATTAAGTAGCAAAAGAGGCTCGACTAATGATTGGTTAGTTGGATTTTATTATGCAGATAAAGATGAAGACCTTGACCGTCAGTACACCTACAGCGGTCCATTTTTTAGTCAAGTGGCCAGGGAAGATAGTGCACTGTTCGGTCAATACAAATTTGATTTAAGTGATAGTCAATGGTTAACGACTAGCTTGCGGCTGGCGTCTCACAAGCTTGATTATCAAGATAGTAAAGGCATTGGCCAGAGCATCAATCACGATGATTGGGGTGGCGAACTCAGTTATCATCAGCAAACCAGTACTTATACCATGTTGTATTTTAGCCTGTTGCGCAGTTATAAAATGGGTGGCGTTAATGGGCAGGCTTTAAGTAAAGCCAACGATGAAGGCTTCGTGCTCTTTAAGCATATCCTGCTAGACAATGCGAAGTTTGATGGTGAATCTTTACTTGGCACTGAAATGGGTATTAAAGGGGCGAATGAAGACGGTAGTTTACGCATTGATTTTAATGTTTTTTATCAATGGCGCGATGATATTCAATATAAAAATTCGTTTGTACAAGATCAGTCATTCGTTGATTTTTATGATAATTCTGCCAGTGGTACTAACTACGGTATTGAAACGAGTATTAACGCTTTAGTCACAGATAATGTGCAGGCGTTTTTAAATCTAGGTTGGTTAAAAACTAATATTAAGGGTATTACTCGTCGTAATGGTGATACGTTCGAGATTCTTGAAAATCGTGAGCAAGCTCATGCACCTAGTTATCAAATCAATGCCGGGGTTAATTGGCAACTAAGTCAAAATATTAGTTGGTTGATTGAAGCCGATGTTAAAGATGCGTTTTATTATTCTTTTGGACACGATGAACGTTCAGACAAACAGTTTATTGTGCATAGCAGTGTGGACTATGACTTTGGTGTTTGGCAGTTAAGTTTATATGCTCGTAATATTTTTGATCGTCAATACGCTAATCGTGGTTTTTATTTTGGCAATGATCCCAGAGACGAGTATATGTCGCATAACTACGAGCAATTTGGTGAACCACGTCGTTTTGGTGTTAACGTAAATTACCACTTTTAAAACCTATTTATACCCAAAATCATTGGAGTTACAGCTAGGCGGTAAAGGAACTCATCCCCATGATCTTAGATGGACTAAGTGATTGGGGTGAGTCATAACAGCCAACAACGCTGCAGCTTTAAGGGTGACGGGTATATAGGGTAAACCAAAGGTGGTTTACCCTAACGCTATTGACTATCAGGAATTAACGAATATGAAACTAGTGGCAGAAATTTCCATGTATCCGCTTAATGAGCAATATATCGAACCTATTCAAACCTTCATTGACCGCTTAAACGGGTATGCCTATTTACAGGTCGTCACCAGTGCCACCAACACAGTAGTCAGCGGTGACTATCTGGCCACTATGGAAGTACTGGCCAAGGAAATGCAACGTAGCCATGAGGAAGTAGGGCAGGCCATATTCGTCTGCAAATTTCTCAACGGTGATAAAATGAGTAGCGGGCAGTAATGGGTGATATTTTATCGCAACTAAGTAGCCAATTTGCCGCCCAGTCCTGGGCGGAGATACTGGCCGTCGCCCTGGCATTAGCCTATGTTTGGCTGGCGGCCAAGGAGAGTATCTGGTGCTGGCCCTGTGCGCTTATCAGTACAGCTATTTACACCTGGTTATTCTGGGAAGTGGCGTTACCTTTTCATACCCTGTTAAATGCCTATTACTTGGTGATGGCACTGTATGGCTGGTTTAAATGGCGCAAACAAGATGATGAGGATATGACTATTCAGAGCTGGTCAGTCAAACGCCATGCACTGTGCATATCAGGATTGACACTAATATCAATCCTGATAACGCAAATTGGCGCTATGTGGTTAGACACAGAATATTTGTATCTCGATGCTTTTGTTACTGTATTCAGTGTTTTTACCACAGTATTGATGGCCCATAAAGTACTGGAGAACTGGTTGTACTGGCTCGTCATCAATACCTTTGCCATGTACCTATATTTCGCTAAAGATATGCCACTAACTGGGCTGTTATTTGTTGGTTATGCTGTGTTTGCTGTATATGGTTATTACAATTGGCGACAGCAATTAACAGGACGTAAGTATGCCCAAGCCTAATATTCTTTCCCAGTCTATACACAGGGAACTTGAGCTGACTGGGTTGTTGGGCCAAGACTTTCAATCGCAGCAGATAGAGGATGGGGGGGTAGTGAATACTAGCTATTGTCTTAGGGCTAATGGCCGTCGTTATTTCATGAAAACCTTTGAGTCTGATGATATTGCTCAGCTTGACCGCCGTGCTCTATTTGCCATGCAAAAGACCTTATCTCTGGGCGGTAAGGCCAGTAAACCTGTGTATTTGTCTCAAGCGTGTGACTTTCAGATAGACGAATGGATTGAACAACCTACGCTGGATAAAAGTGGCCTATCTATGGAAGACAAAATACAGCTATTGGCTTATGTTTTGGCAGATATTCATCAACAAAGTCTAGACGCCCCGCTTCTGGATTTACCCTGTCAATGGCAACACTATCTTATGCAACTTAATCAAGTCATATCAAAGGAGTACAAGCGTGAGCTTGAACAATATGGCGAATACTGGTATGCCAGTTGCGGCGATGAACGCGTTTTTTGTCACAATGACCTGTCACTCAAACATGTGACCCAGGGAGAACCGGTCGTTATCTTTGATTGGGAATATTGTGCGCTTTCAAGCCCTTATTTTGATCTTGCTTCCTGTGCCCAGGTTAATCAGCTAAGCGATATACAGGGAAAATTGTTATGTCATTTCTACGCCCAGCGTACAGGTCGAAAGACAAATGATATTGAGGCCAAAATGCGCTTGATGACCCCACTGGTTAATCTGACCAATAAGCTTTGGTACCAAGTCGCAGATTTCACCAGCGGGAATAATCGACAAACTGGTTATTAATTGTGCGCTTAGGCGCCATACGCGTTTTCAGGCGTAAAAGCGCTTTACCTTTTGCTATCGATAAGTATAATTCAGCTTCTCAGCAGGGGTGTAGTTCCAATTGGTAGAACAGCGGTCTCCAAAACCGATGGCTGGGGGTTCGAATCCCTCCACCCCTGCCAAATTATCTTTGTTGGTGCTAGCGTGAAAATCCTGAACTTGAGCTCTTCCACCAAGTTATCGTGATAATCTTCTACTATGAATTCAAAAAATACTTTTTCTCTAACTGACTACCAACTTGGGATGTTAACTCAAATGGGGATATCCTCATGGCAGTTGCAAACGCAAGGCGATGGCGAGACCATAAAGGCAGTTAGTCAGTCACAAACCCAGATTAAAAAAAGCCTGCCAGTGGCTATCAGTCAATTCAAAAAAACGACCGTCGCTGCGCAACCCGAGGTGAAATCTATCCCTGGTCAGTTGCTGCTACTTATGTCACCCGAACAGGGTAAAGGAAGGTTAGTGGCAGATATTCTGTTAGCTGCGGGTTTTCAGTCAACCCACGCCAGAACCATTGTTGAACAAGATGTTGGCAACTACAGTCGCTTTGATCTTGCCTGGCAATTTGGTCAGACCATAGACATGTCAGGTAAAATATTAACTACGCCGATGCTAGAGAAGATACAGCAGCCGGACTGTAAACGACAACTTTGGGAAATATTGTCAGCCTATGACACATAATAAATTTATCCGTCTTACGTCAGCTAATTACCACAGCGCATATAAAATCCATGTGGGTGCGCAATTTTCGCCATGGTCTGAAGCTATTTTTTGTGATTGTCTGAGCGGACAATATGCAGGGTTTAGTTTGGAGCAAGACAATATACTGATTGGCTACTATATGAGTCTGTTTGTTTTAGATGAAGTAACGTTGATGGACATAAGTGTAGTCGCTGATTTTCGGGGTAAAGGAAATGCCCGAGTGTTAATTGAGCATCTTATTGAACAATGTCGCGCAAAAAATATAACAGGTATCTGGTTGGAAGTACGGCAATCGAATTCCGTTGCTATTGAACTCTATGAGAGTAGTGGCTTTGTCTTGGTAGAACACCGAAAAGACTATTATCCTTCTGCCCAGGGGTATGAAGACGCCATGATCATGACACTTACTTTAGCTGAAACGCAGTAGACTATAAAAGATACTCAGGTTTGTATTCACAATCAAAGGTAAAACGACGAAGCCCAACAGGGCTTCATTTTGCAGATGTTATCTTCTGGCAGAAGATATATTAAGTTGCTGAGTATTATCTTGACGTTCAATAGCTAATTTTACAAACTTTGAAGAGTTATAGTTGCAACCAACACACATAGCAATGAATTGATTCATACTTGGGCTACCAATCTCTTTCTCCCAGTTTTCGTAAGTTTTACGTGTTTTTACACTAGCAAGTTTGGCCATTTTAACTGTGGTAAGGCCTGCATCTTGTCTCATTTTTCTTAGATCTGAACCAGTAATATACATGTTTATATCCTTCTTTTATCGAAACAACAGCAAAGCCAATACATGTATTCATCGCAGGCTTCACTTTCTCTAATTAGCATGCAGTTTAAGGCAGTAAATGTGGATTGGATTCCACAAGGTGAAATAATTTCACATTATTTAGGGGGGATGAATATTTTATTACAGCAAAAAGCTGTTTATGTTAAGAGTCCATAAGGAGAATATAAATCTCACACCGTGGGGCAGTTCAATAATTCATTTGGTTGTAAATTCAAATGCCAGAATGGTTTACTAGCTGGTCAATGGTCAATTATAGTATTTATAGCACATTTGATTAGAGATCCGTTGTTTAGTTTGAATGACTCGCCCACAAAGCGAATCCGTGAAAAGTCGAATAAACACACCTATAAACTCTAAAGCGAGTTGGAAAAACCTTGATTTGTGATACTCCAAAATAATTTAAATGGAGGCTCTCTTTACTGATAATGTTGGTTATACCCAAAGCCATTCAAGTTGCAGTTAGGCGGGAAAAAAACTCAGCCCCATGAGCTTAACTTTATTAAGTGATTGGGATGAGTCAGAGCACCTAACAACGCTGCAGCTTCAAGGGAGAGGAGTATATCTGCGGCCCATTGGTAATGGGTGAATTAACAATGCTTGAAAATTTCATTATTTGTTAAATACAGCGAAGCTATTTCTTTAAAAGAATACGGGACTATTATAATAGTGTTCACTCCAATAATATTTATGTCTTTGTGACACAACGTAGCTGTCTAAAATAAAGTACCAAAAAATAATTTGTCGAATATTGTGAAAATTAGTATGCCGGTGGCGATAAAAGCCTTTTAAATATGGCGGTTATTATTTTGGGCAAGTACGAGTTAACATTATCTGTGATTAAAATCGAAGTATTCCATTACCGTAGAGAAAAAAGAATCCTGAGTTTGTGGCGAGGCTTTTTGCCGACAAACTGACCACCACTTGCTGATCACTTCAACGCCAATAACATTCATAGTTTCAGGTTTTTCATTTTCGATAGCGGAAACTGTTTCCCTGCTAATACCCAAGCGAACAGCTAGCTCACATTGTGTATAACCGGCTTCCTTGCGCAGAGACTTAAACTGGGTGCCGCTAAATTTTTTTCTTCGGGACATGGTTATTTCTTTTTGAAGTTTCATTAACTGGGTGTTGAAAGGGTAAAAAACAACCTTTGCTGGACGAATGTAAGCCAATCTGAAAAATTTGCAAATTTAAATTAATCAGCTAAATCCGTCTATGGCATGGGGTTTTTCAACGTTTCGCTCAATATTACCAGGCTGGTCATGAAAACAGACGTATCCCACGGGACTTTTTACCTAGTTTAATATACAATTCGCGCCCAAAAATCCTATAGTCAGCCGTTAGAGAAAAGCATGTCAATCCAGCAAGAAGTTGATAAGCGTCGCACCTTTGCAATTATCAGTCACCCCGATGCGGGTAAAACCACTATTACCGAAAAAGTATTACTGTTCGGTAATGCCTTGCAGCGCGCCGGAACCGTCAAAGGCAAAAAATCAGGACAACATGCTAAATCTGATTGGATGGAAATGGAAAAAGAGCGGGGGATCTCGGTGACCACCTCTGTTATGCAATTTCCTTATCGTGGTAGCCTGGTTAATTTACTTGATACGCCGGGACACGAAGATTTTTCTGAAGATACCTATCGCACGTTAACAGCTGTCGATTCTTGCTTAATGGTTATCGATGCGGCCAAAGGGGTAGAAGCCCGAACCATCAAATTGATGGAAGTCACGCGTTTACGTGATACGCCGATTATTACCTTTATCAACAAGCTGGACCGGGATACCCGGGATCCGATCGACTTGATGGATGAAGTGGAAAATATATTGAATATCAAGTGTGCACCCATCACCTGGCCTATTGGAATGGGTAAAGAGTTCAAAGGTATATATCACTTGTTGCGAGATGAAGTGGTCTTGTACCGGACCGGACAAGGGCACACTATCCAGGAAAAACGTGTTATCAAAGGCCTGAACAACCCTGAACTGGATACCGCTATCGGTTATTATGCGGCAGAATTACGGGAAACACTGGAACTGGTGCAAGGTGCCTCAAATGAATTTAATCATGCTGAATTTATTGCTGGCAAATTAACCCCGGTTTATTTTGGTACTGCCATGGGTAATTTCGGTGTCGATCATATGTTAGATGGATTGGTTGAGTGGTCACCATCTCCCCAGGGACGTGACACTGATATGCGCAGAGTCGAAGCCAAAGAAGAAAAATTCAGTGGTTTCGTGTTTAAAATTCAAGCCAATATGGATCCTAAACATCGTGACCGTATTGCATTTTGCCGGGTGGTGTCAGGTAAATACGAAAAAGGCATGAAAATGCATCACAGCCGGATAGGCAAAGATGTGCGTATATCCGATGCCTTAACGTTTTTTGCCGGTGACCGTGAGGTACTTGAAGAAGCTTATGCAGGGGATATAATTGGTTTGCATAACCATGGTTCTATTCAGATTGGCGATACGTTTACCGCAGGTGAAAAATTCCGTTTTGCTGGTATTCCCAATTTTGCTCCTGAGTTATTCAAGCGAATCCGGTTGCGTGATCCACTTAAACAGAAACAATTGCTCAAGGGTCTTATTCAGTTATCCGAAGAAGGGGCAGTGCAGGTATTTAGGCCTTTACAGAATAACGATCTTATTGTTGGTGCAGTGGGCGTGTTGCAGTTTGAAGTTGTCGTCGCCAGGCTCAAAGGTGAATACAACGTGGATGCCTTGTATGAACATATTAATGTATCCACCGCCCGTTGGATTTATAGCAAAGATGACAAAAAATTAGATGATTTCCGCCGTAAAGCCGAGTCTTATCTCGCTTTGGATGGCGGGGATAACCTAACTTATATAGCACCTACTATGATTAATTTATCTCTGTCTCAAGAGCGCTATCCCGACATAGAATTCCACAAAACTCGTGAGCACTAGGCTTAACTGTATTGATGCAATGGCAAAAAAAATATGAATTTACACAGCACACTACTCGCAAAATTTAAAGCAGCCCTGGTTAAAATCGGTGCCCCCCAGGACTCACCCGCGCCGCTTAGTCGCAGCACACGTCCAGGGTTTGGTGATTATCAGTTTAATGGTGCTATGGCTTTAGCTAAAACGCTAAAACAAAAACCTCGGGACATCGCTCAGTTGATTGTTGATGCGGTTGAGCTAGATGAGCTGGTGGAAAAAATTGAAATTGCCGGGCCAGGTTTCATTAATATTCATTTGCACCCTCAATGGTTAGCCAAGAAATTGCTAGTGGCGGTGGCAGATAAAAGATTAAATATCCAGTGTGAGCCCCCTAAAACAGTTGTTGTCGATTACTCGTCACCTAATCTTGCCAAAGAAATGCATGTGGGACACCTTCGCACCACCATTATAGGTGACGCTGTGGTCAAAGCTCTGGAGTTTATGGGTCATAAGGTTATCCGCCAAAATCACATGGGAGATTGGGGCACACAATTTGGTATGTTGCTGGCACATTTAAATGACAAACTGGCCAGTGAACAGGTCGCAGAAACCGCCTTGTCGGATTTAGAAGATTTTTACCGTGCAGCCAAAGTTCGCTTCGATGAGGAAGAGGGCTTTGCCCACAGAGCCCGTGAATATGTGGTGAAATTGCAAGGAGGGGATCCCCACTGTTTAACCCTGTGGCAAAATTTTATTGACGTCTCTATCGCTCACAGTGAAGAGGTGTATAAAAAACTCAATGTCAGTTTAACCCGTAAGGATATTATGGGGGAGAGTGCCTATAATAACGATTTAGCCCACGTTGTTAGCGACTTGCAGGCTAAAGGTTTGGCAGTAGAAAGCCAAGGTGCTCAGGTGGTTTTTTTACCCGAACTTGCGAATAAAGAAGGTGATCCCGGGGTATACATAGTGCAAAAATCCGGAGGAGGCTATCTATACGCTACCACGGACTTAGCCGCCATACGCCACCGCTGTGGTGAGTTACAGGCTGATCGAACTCTTATATTGACCGATGCTCGTCAGTCACTGCACTTTAAACAAACTGAAATTGTCGCCCGTAAAGCGGGCTTTATTAACTCTGGCCAAAGCTATGAACATTGCCCATTTGGCATGATGCTCGGAAGTGATGGCAGGCCATTTAAAACTCGTACCGGCGGTACAGTCAAGTTGGTTGAACTGCTCGATGAAGCGGTGGAGCGTGCTGAAAAACTTATCGCCCAGCGAGATTCAGATTTAACCCCTCTGGAACGTCAAGATATAGCGGCAAAAGTCGGGATCGGGGCCGTTAAATATGCAGATTTAAGTAAAAACCGTACCACTGACTACATGTTTAGCTGGGACAGTATGCTCAGTTTCGAAGGTAATACCGCGCCTTACCTGCAATACGCCTACACCAGAGTAAAAAGCATTTTCCGCAAAGCCGGAGTTGACGGGCAAACATTACATGCGCCCATACAACTAGATGTGGTGCAGGAGAAAGTATTAGCGGTAAAATTACTGCAATACGTAGAGGCAATCAAGCAAGTGACGGATGAGGCCACTCCCCATACGTTATGTACTTATCTCTATGAACTGGCAAGTTTGTTTATGTCATTTTACGAAGCCTGCCCGATGTTAAAAGAGGGTGTATCAAGTGAAGTGCGAGATAGTCGCATGACGCTTGCTGCTCTGACAGCCAAAACCCTTGCATCTGGCTTAGCGCTCCTGGGCATAGAAACCATGGAAAAAATGTAAGCCAGCAAAACTGCTGTTTATTATCCGTGTGTTGGCGGGTGATGAATTCTGCTCCCAGGGCTGCAATGCAATTGCCGCCGTGGGTAGTGGCTTGACTCTAAGCTTTATTGCCCCTCTGTCAATAATGGATAAAATCCGGTAAAATCTGCAGCCATTATCCAGTTAATACAATTTTAAGATTTATGTTTGAAATCAATCCCGTACTAAATACTATTGCCGATATAAAACAGCGCAGCGAATCGCTTCGGGGGTATCTTTGACTATGAGCAAAAAAGTGAACGTCTCGAAGAGGTTAATCGCGAGTTAGAAAGCTCCCAGGTATGGAGCGAGCCGGAACGAGCTCAAGCTTTGGGTAAAGAAAAAGTTGCCCTGGAGCAGGTAGTCGAGACCATCATACTCCTTGATAAAGGCTGTCAGGATGTTGAAGAGCTGCTGGAACTGGCAGTAGAAGAACAAGATCAGGAAACCTTGGATGAAGTCCAGGTCGAGTTAGATGAACTGGTCACCCAACTCGAAGCACTAGAATTTAGACGCATGTTTAGTGGTCCCAATGATGGCAATGACGGTTATCTGGATATTCAGTCCGGCTCCGGTGGGACCGAAGCCCAGGATTGGGCCAGTATGTTACTGCGCATGTACTTACGCTGGGGAGATGCCCATGGTTTTAAAACTGAGCTCATTGAAGTCTCTGATGGAGACGTAGCCGGGATCAAGAGTGCGACCATCAGATTTGGCGGCGAATATGCCTTTGGTTGGCTACGCACAGAAACCGGCGTACATCGCTTGGTTCGTAAGTCTCCCTTTGATTCAGGCAGCCGCCGTCATACATCCTTTGCTTCTGCTTTTGCTTATCCGGAAATAGACGACGATATTCAAATTGAGATCGACCCCTCGGATTTACGCATTGATACTTATCGCGCTTCCGGCGCCGGTGGGCAGCACGTTAACCGCACAGATTCAGCTGTGCGTATAACCCATGAACCGACCAATATAGTGGTGCAGTGCCAGAACGATCGTTCCCAACACAAGAATAAAGCCCAGGCAATGAAACAGCTCAAAGCCAAACTCTACGAATACGAAATGCAAAAACAGAACGAAGTAAAACAAACCCAGGAAGACAGTAAATCTGATATAGGTTGGGGTAGCCAGATACGCTCTTATGTATTGGATGACTCCCGTATCAAAGATTTACGCACAGGGGTTGAAACCCATAATACCCAGGCGGTATTAGACGGTGATTTAGACAAATTTATTCAAGCCAGTTTAAAGTCTGGACTGTAATTTTTATTATTCATTTATATCCACGGGAAAGCCGATGACTGAACACCAACAAGACGAGAATAAGCTCATAGCGGAGCGGCGGGCTAAACTTGCGAAAATTCGCGAAAATTGTCAATCTAATGGCTTCCCCAATACCTTTCGCCGGGAATTTTATAGTGCCGACTTGCAGGCGCAATATGGTGATACTGACAAACAAGCACTGGAAGAACTGGGCAAGGTGGTCAGTATAGCCGGGCGTATTTTGGTCAAACGTGGACCATTTCTGTTACTACAGGATATGAGCGGACGTATTCAATCTTATGCGTCTAAAGATACGCAAAAAGACATTAAAGAGCGTTACGGCAGTCTTGATATTGGTGACATTATCGGTGTTAAGGGCGAGTTACATAAATCGGGCAAGGGTGACTTAT
>JBKEFM010000055.1:0-21438 GCA_046709505.1 Paraglaciecola sp.
TGCGCCTGGATTACGCCAGACAATTGTTGACGGAGAAAGACTGGCACATACAACGGATTGCAATGTCTTGCGGTTATGCCAATGTGGACGTATTTCGCCGGGCCTTTGAACGTAAATTTGTTATCTCCCCAGGCGTCTATCGGGCAAGGTTCTGCTAATGATATCCAGCTCGGCGATAATGCCGGACCAACATGTTTACAAGGTATTCAACACACATTTTAGCAAACTATCAATTCCCCCTTAATGGGGCGTTGAGGCTGTAGAATTTCCCAAAAGTGGAAGATGATGGATGAAATTTATGTACGTTGAGCCTGTAAAAGTCATTTTTTGGTAGGATATTGTATCAAATCTAACGTAGAAACGCGTGTTGAGGCTTAATTTTTAATAATTTCTGAAGCTGTTTTTTCTATAAAGAGAAATTCTACAGCCTCGTTATGCAAAAAATATGAGAGTATTACCATGAAAGTAGCTTTTGGAATTTGTATTTTATTAGTGTCATTAACAGCTAGTGCAGAATATTACTCACCTCTGGCATATCATGTTATTGGGCGTCCAGCAGTTAAGTCAGATAAAGCTTCTATTGATAAGCTAATTAACAGTTTTTGGAAAGCATGGTCGGCACAAGATGCGAAAGGCGTAGCAAATACACACTCAGTGGATGCAGAGTGGACAAATGCATTTGGTCGTTCCTTCCGAGGCTCTAAAGAACTGGAAGTTTTTTTAAGCAATAAATTATTTCCAGAGTTCGATAAGGAGGTTTCTAAGACAGAGGCTAATTCTTATAGACCGATTTCTAGAAGGTATATTGGTAGTTCTGGAGGAGTAGTATATGGTCGGATTGAGAGTGATCGGGGATCATCCGCAGGTTCAACAAATAGGAAAATTGCATTCACATTTGTTGTAGAGAAAGTGAAGGGTGAATGGAAAATCACCAATCAAATCATTACTGATCTTAGAGAGCGGCGCAGCTAAATGGATAATTTGTCTATATCCAGGTCAAACTATAAGCAATTCAAAAAAAGGACTAAAAACAGCGGGCTGTTTCGCTTTGCTCAAGTTTAGCCCACAATTTTCAGCCCGTTAATTAGGCGTTAATGTCCGTTATAGAGCATAGCCCTATCGGAAGCCGAATATCCCCAATGACGGCTATTCGCTCAGTCCTGCCCGTCGGCGCATAGGCAGGTTAGTGCCATTTTCAGCCCGCAACAATTTATTTCAACAGTTGCAACACTACCTTTAATTTTTATCAATAATGATAGAGGTTGTTTTTATGTCGATGCGGAAGTCAACAATGACTACTTAAAGACCCTTTGATTACCGAAACACCGCGTCCACATAAGGACTAGACAGCAAGAATGTAAAAATATGAGCGGCTGGCGCTTACTTGTCCTTGCTGCTCACTAGTAAATCTTTAGCCTGGTTTATTTTTGTTGCCAAATAATTGCTTCCCCCCTTATCGGGGTGGAGCTTTAGCATCAGTTTGCGGTGGGCGGCAATAATCTCTTCCTCCGTTGCGTTATTATCAAGGCCCAGTACTGCATAAGCTTCAATTACGGTCATCTCACTGCTATCGCTTGTGCGAGCGTTTTGCCCGCTCTGTTGAGAGCCCTTTCCTGCATTGGCAGCTTCGCGCCAGTCAGCACCATACTTGCGATCAAGATAGGCAGCCAAGATCTCAATAGAATCCGGATATTGCTTACCAGCAAGGATATAGAGAGAAATTAAATCTGGCAGCTCAAATTCAGACAGATATTTACCCTCGCTAACAGTGTCCAATAGTTCACCATCTATTTCACCACTTTCGTGATCGAGGGTCATTTTGAGTAAACTGGTTTCAACGGTAGAATGCTTAGATGAACCCGAACTCTGTTTAGCTTTAGCCTTCTGGTAAAGGCCTTTAAAAAACGGAAAGTAACGTAAAAAGGGAAACAATCGCTTAGCAAATACAATTAAACCTGTTCCCAGTGCTGCCAAAATATAAAGCTTTCCAGTGACCGTTAGCAAGATCAGCCCCGCGATAAACGCGAGCACGCCGGCTTTCGCACCGGCTTTTTTTCTTTGTTCCTGTTTCAGAGTTTGAATATATCCCACTGTGATATAGCCGATGATGACAACCGCTATTAAAGCGACAAATACTAACATAGAGTTTTCACTTATTTGAGTTACCCGTTAAGCCGCAAAGCCAATCATGCTTTCATTTACGGTGTGGTTATTTCCGTGGAAACAGTTGAATTATTGGCGGCTATTTAATCATGATTATTTTAGCTGCTGCAATAACCGGCGTACGCTTGTATCCTTACTCAATAAATGACTTTCCAGGGCAGGTTTACCGCCCGCTGCATACACCGCAACCGCTGCTAACAGCTGACCTAACTGTTTGGCACTGCCTTGATCAAACTGGCAATGTGCGCCGCCACTCAATGTCGCTAGCTGTGAAAAGATACTGCCAACCTTTGGGTTTTTTCCTTCCTGAAAAACAAATAAAGGTAGGTTGAGTATTCCCAACTGCCCTGCTAAGGCGCCAAGTGAATCCGGGTTTTCTTCAACACAATCACCCACAAATACCAGCGCGTTGACTTTGCTTGTGCGAGTCTCACGCAATGCATGTGTGAGTACTTTAGCAATCTGGGTTTGTCCCGCTAGGCATCGCACCGAAAGTAAGGCTTGTTTAATGTCATCTGCGCTGCGTGTCCACCGAAGCGCTGTAAAGTCACCCATCCCCCGGTAATAACAAAGCTGCACACTAAGTGTGCTCACTTTATATGCTTCAACAAACATAGCCGCATGATTTTGACTAGCCATATCCCAGCAGTGCTCACGACTTGCCGTGGCATCCATTGCAAATATTAATCTGCCCTTGTCTGCACCAGTGACCAGCGGAGTATTTTTGACTTTACCAATAAATGCTTGGATATCTTGGGCGCTCGACTTTTTATCAGGAAGCTTTGAGGTCATGTAATTCCCCTGTTTATGTTAAACCTAAAGTAAAAAAATCAATTCAATAATTGGCTAAAGACTTAATAGGTAATGAATAAGATGACAACATTAATACCACATATGGTAAGTACAGTATGTCTGCTCTGTCAGATCTGTTGCCATTAGTATAACAATAAATCTAAAAGTTCAGAGATTGCTTGAACAAGCGTTGATCCCTCATGCCGTCGTTGAATAGTATTGGTTGAAGGCAAAATCTGCCTGAAAGCTGACCTAAGAATTTGTTGATTTTCAGCGTTGTTGTTTGACCGGAAAGTGCTATAAATACGCGCTCGTTGATTACCATACCAAAAGCTGTAATTTGCACAAACGGGTTATTCCTATCTCATATGCCTATGTCCGCTATGGTGGTAAAAGGAGCCAGTCAATTGGCTTACAAAATTTGAAAGTAAGCCTCTGTATTTTGATTCTGCCGTTGCCTGAGACCTGAATATGAGTGGCGCACGTCACTTATATATCTGCCGACGCTGGGCAGTCCAGTAAAAAAGGATTGGAGAGGTGACCGGTTGACCAGGCAATAGGTTTAGCGTGGTCGGGTAATAGCACACAAATTTTGGCAAAAAAAAGCTGTGTGGACTTTACACACAGCTTTATCTTGACTTCATTGCTGAATGACTACGCCATAGGTTCCTGATCGGCACCTTCTTTTTCTACCACTGTGGGCATCAGGTCTTCCCTGCTAACACCTAATGTTAAGGCCACCAGGCTGGCAACATAAACAGAAGAATACGTGCCAATTACGACGCCAAACAACAAGGCTGTAGCAAACCCATGGATCGTTGCCCCGCCGACCACAAACAATGACGTTAGTACCAAAATAGTGGTTAATGAGGTGATGATGGTACGGCTCAGGGTTTGGGTAAGAGAAATATTGATAATATCTTCTGGTTCGCTGTTACGTATCTTGCGAAAATTCTCGCGGATTCGATCAGACACCACTATGGTATCGTTCAGGGAATAACCGATAACAGCCAACAAGGCAGCCAATACTGTTAAATCAAACTCCAATTGCAATACTGAAAATAATCCAAGGGTGAGGATCACATCATGGGCCAGGGCGATAACTGAGCCCAGGGCAAACCGCCATTCAAAACGCATCGCTACGTAAATCAAAATACACAGTAGTGTAACCAGCATAGCCAAACCGCCCTGCTCTGCCAACTCCTCACCTATGTTCGGTCCTACAAAAGCAATGCCGCGCTTTTCTACATCAGGCTGTGCAGCCTGTAGTGCATCAATAGCCTTGTCACCGATATCCGAATTTTTCACGCCGTCAATAGGTGTAATGCGGATCAATACATCCTGACTGCTACCATAATTTTGCACCATGGGTTCAACAAAACCGGCTTCAGTTAACACGCCGCGGATGACATCTAGATCTGCAGTTTGCTGGTAACGTACTTCGACTTGCGTTCCGCCCGTAAAATCCAGCCCCCAATTAAGCTGATTAATCCCCAAGGAAACCAAGGAGCCAATGATAAGTATGGCTGACAGTATCGCTGCTGGAATGCGCAGCGACATAAAGGCGACCGTTTGTTTTAATGCTAATAATTGCATGTCAGTGCTCCTATATTGAAAGCTTGCTGAGACGTTTTCCGCCCCACCAAGCATTGACCACAACACGTGTCACGATAATGGCGGTAAACATTGAGGTGGCAATCCCAATCATCAGGGTAATAGAAAACCCTTTAATCGGACCTGTACCTACAGCAAATAAAATTAAGCCCGCAATAAAGGTGGTGATATTGGCATCAAGGATAGTTGAAAACGCGCTATCATAGCCATGGTGTATAGCTTGTTGCGGACTTCTTCCTTCTCGTAATTCTTCTCTTATGCGCTCAAAAATCAATACATTAGCATCAACGGCCATGCCTACAGTCAAAACAATTCCGGCCATACCAGGTAAAGAAAGTGCCGCACCAGGGATCATAGACATAATACCTACTATCATGACCAAATTAAGAGTTAACGCCAGGTTGGCCACCAGGCCAAAGGATTTGTAATAGATCAACATGAAAATTAACACGGCCACAAAGCCCCATATTATGGCTTGTTTGCCTTTTTCAATATTTTCTTTACCCAGACTTGGACCAACGGTGCGTTCCTCAACAATTTGAATCGGTGCGATAAGCGCACCGGCACGTAATAACAACGCAAGATTGTGTGCTTCACTAGGTGAGTCCAGGCCAGTAGTGGCAAATTGACTGCCAAATACCCCATTGATTCGCGCAACACTGATAACCCTGCGCTCTTTGTCAAAAATGAGTTTATCGTCTGCATCTCGCTCGCCGCTGGCTTTATATTCTATAAAAACCACCGCCATGGGTTGTCCCTCAGCACGTTTTGTAAAACGTAGCATCTTGGCACCACCTTTTGAGTCCAATGAAATAGACACCTGAGGCATGCCATATTCGTCCACCCCAGAATTGGCATCAATAATGTGATTGCCGGTAACGATGATTTCCTTCTTAAGTAACACTGGCTGGCCATTTTTTTCTTCGTAAAGTAATTCAGAACCTGCTGGCACTCGACCGTTGACGGCATCACGCACATCATGCTCAATATCCACTTCACGATATTCCAGAGTCGCCGTGGCGTTTAATATTTCCTTGGCCCGTGCCGTATCCTGGATCCCCGGTAACTGCACCACGATACGATCCAAGCCTTGCTTTTGTACGCTGGGCTCTGCCACACCAAGTTGATTAACCCGATTACGAATAATAGTAATATTTTGTTTAACCGCGTAGTCACGAGTTTCTGCTAATTTTTGCTCAGACATGCTGGCCTGTAATATCAGATCATTTTTTTCAGTGAAGACCAGATCGCGATTACGGTTTCGAAGGAAGAACTGAGCCTTGTCCAGGGCGTCTTGATCACGGAAATAAATATCAACGCCTGCATCGACCTGTTTAACATTGCGGTAACGGATCCCCTCTTCGCGCAACGCGGTACGAAAATCGCCAACCATATCTTCAAAAGATTTAGCAATAGCTGAATTCATATCCACTTCCATCAAAAAGTGCACGCCACCACGTAAATCCAGGCCCAATTTCATCGGCGTTCCACCCAAAGACTCGAGCCATTTTGGGGTGTCCGGGGCTAAATTCATCGCCACAGAATAATCGTCACCCAAAGCGCGCTCAAGGGTTTCACGGGCGACTAACTGGCTATCCAAATCGTTCAGACGGATCAAAATTTGTTCGTTTTCTAAAACAATACTTTTGCTTTGAATTTTGGCTGTTTGCAATTCTGTGGTAACTTCATCGATTAACGATGAATCGACCACGGCATCACGGCCGGCAGATATTTGCACGGCGTAATCTTCACCGTAAAGGTTGGGCGAGGCATACAGAGCACACATGCCGATAATGAATATCACCAACACATACTTCCATAGCGGAGTTTGGTTTAACACTAGATTATCCTTCCGTATTTTTGACGTAAACATAAATAAAGCGGGCATTAGCCCGCTTTATTTATGGTAAAACGAATCAAATCGCTTTCATAGTACCTTTGGGTAACACTGCCGAGATGGCTGATTTTTGCACCACAATATTAGTAGTATCGTTTATAGCAATTTCGATAAAGTCTTTTTCTTCTGAAACTTTAACAATCTTACCAACCATACCGCCTTGCGTCAGCACCTCATCGCCTTTACTAAGCGAAGTAACTAGGTTTTTATGATCTTTTACTCGTTTAGCCTGCGGACGATAAAGCATAAAGTAAAAAATCAGGCCGAAAACACCCAGCATAATTAACATTTCATAACCGCCACCGGAGGTGCCACCTGGTGCTGCCTGCGCAAATGCGTCAGAGATAAATAAGCTCATAATTTCCCCATTAAAGTTTTGTAGTTATAATGCCGGTACCGGCATTTCTTTTTGTGCATAAAATTCAGTGACAAACGCCTCTAAGCGTTGTTCTGCAATTGCGTCTCGTAAACCCTGCATAACCCGTTGATAATATCGCAAGTTATGTATGGTATTTAATCTTGCCCCAAGGATCTCATTACATTTATCCAGATGATGGAGATATGACCGGGAATAGTTTTTACAAGTGTAACAATCACATTTTTCATCCAAGGGGCCGGTATCCGTTTTGTGCACGGCATTGCGAATTTTGACCACGCCATGGGTGACAAACAAATGGCCATTTCTGGCATTACGGGTGGGCATGACACAATCGAACATATCCACGCCTCGGCGCACCCCTTCGACCAGGTCTTCAGGTTTACCCACTCCCATCAAATAGCGGGGTTTATGTGCCGGTATTTGATCCGTTGTGTGGTCCAAAATGCGCATCATATCTTCTTTGGGTTCCCCCACTGACAAGCCACCGATGGCATAGCCGTCGAAACCGATGTCTTCCAAGCCTTGCAAAGATACATCACGCAAGCTTTCGTACATACCCCCTTGGATAATACCAAATAGAGCAGAAGGATTATCACCATGCTCTTCCTTGCTTCGCTTAGCCCAGCGCAAAGACAATTCCATGGAAACCCGGGCTTCGCTTTCGGTCGCCGGATGGGGGGTACATTCATCAAAGATCATAACAACGTCCGCACCCAAGTCCCGCTGTACTTGCATAGATTTTTCTGGGGTCAGCAGTATTTTTTCACCATTTAGCGGTGAACGAAAGGTCACTCCTTCTTCTGTGATCTTGCGCAGATCACCCAGGCTAAACACCTGAAAGCCGCCAGAATCGGTCAAGATAGGTTTATGCCAATGCATGAAATCATGCAGATCACCGTGTTGCTTGATGATTTCTGTGCCTGGGCGCAGCATTAAATGAAAGGTGTTACCCAGACAGATATGGGCACCAGTTTCATCCAGTTCTTCGGGGGTCATCCCTTTTACCGTGCCATAAGTACCCACAGGCATAAAAGCGGGCGTTTCCACCACACCACGGGCAAATATTAACCGTCCGCGACGCGCCCTTCCATCTGTATTATCTAACTCAAATTGCATAAAATCATTCCTGCTGGATAAATCACGCACCAGCGTGGTAATTCAACGGTTCAAAAAACTGCCGCACAATAAGTGCGACAGGAAAAAAGTGGCCGCATTATATATGAATCGACGAGCCGAATAAAAATTAATAACAGTTAATTTAATCTTAGCGCTGTTCCAGAAGGTTTTTTTCCAGAAACATCGCATCGCCGTAACTGAAAAAGCGGTACTGATGTTCAATTGCTTGGCTATAAGCGTGCATGATATTGGTTTTGCCAACAAACGCACTGACCAGCATGATCAAGGTTGATTCTGATAAGTGGAAATTGGTCAACATCCCATCGACTAACTGGAATTTGTACCCAGGATAAATGAAAATATCGGTATCACTGAAAAAGGGCTGCAGGTCAGTTCCTTTTGTCAGGGATGCCTGCGCAGCCGACTCAAGGGAGCGCACCGAAGTGGTTCCTACGGCTATGACTCGTTTACCCGCTGCTTTAGTGGCCAGCACAGCGTCAACTACCTGCTGAGGTACTTCGGCGTATTCTGAATGCATTTGATGTTCAAGAATATTGTCTACCCGCACGGGCTGAAAGGTGCCGGCTCCGACATGAAGGGTGATAAATTCGCTGTTTACCCCTTTTGCCTTGAGTTGCGCCAAAATATCTTCGTCAAAATGCAAACCTGCTGTGGGCGCGGCTACCGCACCGGGTTTTTGGTTATAAACCGTTTGGTAACGCTCTTTATCTGAATCCTCATCGGGCCGGTCTATATAAGGGGGTAATGGCATATGGCCGTATTGCTCAAGCAGAGTCAATACCGGGTCAGCGTGTAAAAAACGCAAGGCAAACAGGGCATCCTGACGGCCTGTCATTTCCACCTCAAGTGCCCCTTCAAGCAGCAGGCGACTCCCTATTTTAGGGGATTTACTGGCCCGTACATGAGCGATAACGTTATGTTCATCTACTACGCGCTCGATTAGTACCTCAACTTTGCCACCGGACAGTTTCTGCCCCAGTAAGCGAGCAGGTATAACCCGAGTATTGTTAAAAACCAACAAGTCTCCCGGATTAACTAAGCTGACTATGTCGGTGAATTTAAGATGTTGCACTACACTTGCATCCCCGCTTAGGTGCATTAATCTGCTGGCAGAGCGCTGCGGTGTAGGGTAGCGAGCGATAAGTGATTCGGGTAGGTCAAAATGGAAATCAGATACTTTCATAATACATCCTGGAAAATTCGCTGGCTATGTTACGTATAAAGATGAATACCTGCAATCTAGTGTCTATATTCGTCGCTCTTAAAGTGACTCCGTTGGGTGTTGGCTGCTCTTAATCACCTCTATCGCCTGAAGCACTTAGACCATCTAAGCTTATTGGGCTGTGTTCCATTGTCGTCTGGTCACAACGCCAATGGCTTTGGGTATAGATTGTGTAACTCAAAAGAAATTCAGCACCTCGGTCACAGAGATCCCCGAAAAAGATAATCATTCTATCTTAAACATTATTCCCTCTGTGTTCTCTGTTGTTTATACCCATAAAGGCTATCAACTAAAACCGTTAAGGCCTAGATTAAAGCTAACCGTTTATTATTATCGATATTTTTCATGACTGTTTTTGTCCAGCCAGAATATGCCGAGCTTTTTTTCCTTATTTGCATTCATCATCCCTCGCAAAATCAGGGATTATTGAGCATAACATCCCTTTATCGGTCTGCAAGTGAGCTGCCAATATCATTAAATATATCGATAATATCATCCCGTTCTATGCGCCGCATATTTAGTACATACATGATTTGTAACAATAAATCTGCCCCCAGTATGCCTTTATTAACTTTATTTCTTAGGTTGTCTGCGCTTTGATTGACCCCAATACTAGTCAAGCGTGCGCTAAGGTCTTGATATTTTACACCCCGCTTGGACATTTCAGCCTTGAGCAAGCGCTGCACCAGTTGTCGCCAATCCGCTGAAACATTGGTTTGGTCTTTTGACGTTAATTCGCCAGATAACTTTTGCATAACAAATCCGTAGTCGCTTTATGTGACTTATAATTTACATTTAAAACATATATTATTCAAATGTTGAAAATATTATTTGACTAATTAGTTTTTAACTGACTAAAATGTGACCTGTGATCAGCTTGGGTATTATCACTAGCATGTATTTTTAAATGTGACAAACCAAGCATACACTAACCGGTCATATGACTTACAGGAGAGTAACCATGAGATGGGATCTTGACCAACTTGAGACCCTGCTAAGTGACAACCAGAATTTGGTCGTCACTCGAGAGGAAAATTGTTTATTAATAGCCAATAGCGACGGCATCGATGCGTGGTTAGCCATTAGTGGTGAACAAATCTTAATTGAATCTTTATTGTTTTCAATTAATGAGGTTAAAGATCGAGCAGCATTGAATGAGGATATATTAAAGACTCACATGCTTTTCCCCTTGACGACTGTGGGTATATCACAGGTAGCAGGTGAAGAATATTACACCGCTTTTGGCTCACTGAGTTCACAGTCCAAGCGAGAAAGCATCTTGATTGAAGTACAAACCCTGTTCCAAAACGTGGAAGCTTTTTTAGATGCCTACCACGAATATTTGCACTAGACGAGGAGTGAAATGATGTCAGTTTGGAGAAAATTAATTACTGCAATCAAAGGCGGTGCCACAGAAGCGGCACAATCAGTGGCTGATAGCCAAGCAATTCGCATACTTGAGCAAGAGATTCGTGAAGCCAAGGATGAACTGCGTAAATCAGATCATGCAAGAACGCAAATTTTAGCAAAATGTAAACTGGCCCAACAAAAAGTCAGTAGCTTACAAAGCTCTATTGAGCAATACGAGGCCCACGCCCGTAAGGCTATTGATACGGATCGACAGTTAGCATTGGATTGCGCACAAAAAGTCAGTGATTTAAAGGCAGAACAAACATCAGAACAAAAGTACCTGGATCAGTTTACGCACTCTGAAAAGCAATTGGCGACTAATATCAGCCAGGCAAAAGGCAATTTACGCCGCCTGGAACAACAAGTGGATATGGTTAAGGCCACTGAATCAGTGCAAAAAGCTCAGGTAGCCGTGTCTTCCAGGCATTTAGGTGCCAACAGCAAGATGAAAACTGCCTCCGAGTCATTGCAACGCATTCAGGATAAACAAACTTTGCGTGAAGCTGAATTGCAGGCCGCCCAGGAATTGGCGACAGAAGAGTCAAGTGACGAACTTGAAACTCGGTTGGCTCAAGCCGGTATAAAAAGTGGTAACTCATCAGCGGACGATGAATTGAGCCGAATTTTAGGTAAGTAGTCGCTCACATCCCGGTTAACGGTTGTATCAAATAAATGCGGATTTTATACTGATATAAATTCCGCATTTTTGTTTTTGTATATTGGATGATTGAAATTAATAGTGAATGTGCAAGAATGCTTGGCAATCAAAACTAAAAGAACGTAATTTAATGCTACCAAGGATACGCAAAATTCTGGTTAAGTATTTTGCAGAAATGCGCTGGTATACCATCCTGGTCGGAATGGGGCTATATAGCGTAATTTGTTGGCTGATGATGATAGTAGCTGGTGAGGAAGCACTTACTCACCCTACGGATTTTATCTATTGGTTAGTGGTTACGGCCTCCACTGTCGGTTATGGCGACTTATCACCTGTCACCACGATGGGAAAATATTTCGTATCCCTGTTTGTTATTCCAGTAGGTTTAAGTTTTTTTGCCCTCATCATAGGTAGAGCCGCATCCTGGGTTTCATATCAGTGGCTTAAAGGAGCAAGAGGCTTGAAAAATTTACATTTATCTAATCACATTCTGGTTTTAGGTTGGAATGGGCAGCGCACTATCAGGTTACTCGAGTTGTTATTACGGGAGCGTGAAGCTGTCGACGAAAAGCCCGTGATAGCCTTATGCGTGCGAGCCGATATTACCAATCCCATGCCGGATAAAATAGAGTTCGTCAAAGTCGCCAGCTTTAGTAACGATGCCGACATGGACCGAGCCTGTGTCGCCGACGCCAAAGTGGTGCTAATGGACAACCCTGAAGATGACTTAACCATGACCACCGCATTATATTGCAGTCAGCGTAATCCCTCAGCGCAGATGGTGGCATATTTCACCGATGAGTCTCTGGTGAAATTATTGCAAAAGCATTGCCCCAATGTAGAGTGCACCCCAAGTGTGGCGGTAGAAATGCTGGCAAAATCAGCCTTTGATCCGGGTTCCAGTTTGCTACACCATGATCTTTTAGATGTTAATCATGGCCCAGCCCAATACTCGGATACCCTGCCGCTGTCTTTTTCTGCTCTCAAAGTCTCAACTCTGTTTACCCAATTAAAACTGCAATATAAAGCGACCCTGATTGGCATTTCACGGGCGGGAGAAAAGATGCAAATTCATGTTAATCCGGAGTTGACCGATATACTTTCTCCCGGGGACAAGATTTTCTATATTGCCGAACGGCGTATCAAAAATATTCAATGGCAAAAGTTTTCGGAGGATGAACATGTTTAGCAAATTATTTGGCAAAAAAAACCTCCCGGAATCAGATAAAGCACCGGAAATAATGGGCTTGTACCTGGGGGGCTCTTTTGAAATCGATGCATTGAAACTCAAGTTACTTGAACCTCAGTTATTGATAGAGTCCGCAGCAACCCATCACTTAATTCAGGCGGTGGGTGAAGTTAACCTGGATACCGGCGGTAAAATACTACGATTTTACACCGACGATGATGCCTTTTTACAGGTTATTTTAGATGGAGGCGATACAGAGAACTACATCACTGACGTAAAACTATGGTACTTCTATCAAACTAAAACTGTGGGCTCACAAAGCCAATGGCAGCAATTACTCAAGCATGATATCTCCCAACCAAGTTACAGCCTGGACGGCAACAGCTACCAGCGGGTATGGGATGCCGTGGGTGAAATATCCCCGCCTGTTGCCATGACAGAAAAAACCTATGAACCAGATGGTGATACCAGCGAAACAGACCAGTTTGTTATGCTGTACGAACGTCAACTTGACGACACCAATGTGGAAACTTTGTTGGTAACAGGGGAAGAAAAACTAGTTGATAACAAACTCGATCGCTGCCTAGTAATTAGCAGTGGTTTTAACATCGACCAGGCAGACATTAGCATTAACGGCTAACCGTTAATGCACTTTCACACCTAATATAAGGGTACTTTATGGACACTATCATCAATTCAATTTCGGGCTTGGGGCGCTTTGCGCTTTACTTTGGTGTCGCTATTTTATTACTTTTCATTTTTAAAATAGTGTATGCATTTGTAACCCCCCACGATGAATGGAAATTGGTCAAAGAAGACAAAAATTTAGCGGCCGCAATAGGTTTTGGTGGAGCGGTCATAGGTTTCAGTTTAGCCCTGGCCAGTGCGGTGGCCAATTCGGCCTCCCTGACTGATTTTATTATCTGGGGGGTCGTCGCTATTACCGCCCAGGCATTGGCTTTTACATTATTACGCTTTACCTTTATGCCTAAAATAGCCCAGCGGATCATTGATAATGAGGTCTCCGCAGGTACCATTTTAGCTGCTATGTCTGTGGCTGTTGGCTTACTCAACGCCGCATGCATGACCTACTAGGAGGTTATATGGAAAACAAACCTCTCAAACGTTCAGCTCATATCAACCTTAGCCGTATGCGCAAGGGTTTTTCCGTTAAGCCTCTGGCCCTGGGTGTCGCCGCCGTTTTACTGTCCGCGTGCGGTCAAAACACAGAAAAAGCCACCGTTTACACCGGGGTTGATGATTGCGTCAACCAAAATCCGGAACAAGCAGAAACCTGCAAAGCCGCTTACCAAGAAGCGGTTGAAGAAGCCCAGCGTACCGGCCCTAAATACGCCTCCAGACAGATATGTGAAGAAGAGTTTGGGCCCAATCAGTGTAATTACCAAAGAAGCAACAGTGGCTCGTTTTTTATGCCCTTGATGGCAGGTTACATGCTGAGTAATTTGTTATCTCCTGGTTATCAATCCCAACCCATGTTCACTTCTTATTCTCGTTCTTCCCCCTACCGTAATCGCTGGATGGGCGCCGATGGCTCAGACTATGGTGATTATCGCAATAGTAAGATGAACGTCGATAAAGAGGCACTTAAAGCTAAACCGACCGTTAGCAAAACCATAAGCCGAGGTGGCTTTGGCAGTAGTGTCAGAGCGAAATCCAGTTGGGGCAGTTCGAGCGCCAAAAGAGGCGGCTGGGGCGGATAGCTCTGCACTTTTATGCTCAGAATCCCCATAAAAGAACGTTCTAATTGGCAGCGTAAAGCTGCCGATTTCGGTTTTAATTTCCATACTATGCATGGTCAACCCTATTGGGATGAATCTGCCTACTATCAATTTTCTCTGCAGCAAATTGAACAGGATATCGAACAACCTACTGAAGATATCCAGCAGATGTGTTTGGCGGTGGTGGATAAAGTTGTCAATGACGAAGCACTGCTAGGGAGATTTCAGATCCCGGCAGAATTTTGGCAACCCATTAAGGATTCATGGCAACGCAGAGATCCCAGTTTATATTCCCGTCTGGATTTAGCTTACCATGGCAAAGGACCGGCAAAGCTTTACGAAAATAACGCCGATACCCCTACCAGTTTATATGAAAGCGGGTTTTGGCAATGGTTATGGTTAGAGGAATTGGTTGATAAGGGCAAAATCAGTGCAAAAGCCGATCAATTTAATTCACTGCAAGAAAAGCTAATACAACGTTTAGCCCATATAGCCGAGCATTACCAGTTGCCTCATATGCATTTTGCATGCTGCAAGGATACGGATGAAGATCGCGGCACCGTGCAGTATCTGCAAGATTGCGCCAGTGAAGCGGGCATAGCTAACCAATTTGTTTTCGTTGAAGATATTGGTCTTGCCAAGAACGGGGGGTTTACCGACATGCAGGATCAGGTCATTAATACCCTGTTTAAACTCTATCCCTGGGAATTTATGCAACGTGAAGAGTTTGGTCAGGCCATCGATGCCTCCAACGTCAACTGGTTGGAGCCCATGTGGAAATCGGTGTTGTCGAATAAAGCCTTAATGCCTATGTTATGGAAAATGTTCCCCGACCATCCCAATTTATTGCCGTCTTATTTTGAAGATGAATTGCATCTGGCCACACAAAGCAAACTGGTTAAGAAGCCCATATTTTCCAGGGAAGGGGCAAACGTCAGCTTTATTGAAAACGGTAAGACAGTGCTAAGCGCAGAAGGGCCTTATGGCGATGAGGGTTTTATTTATCAGGCTTATTATCCCATGGCAAAATTTGCCAACAATCATACCTTGATTGGCTCCTGGCTAGTGGGTGATAAAGCGGCGGGGATCTCGGTACGGGAAGACACCTCTGTTATAACTCAGGATTTATCTCGTTATTTACCCCATATTATTTTGTGACAATTTTGCAGGTGTTTTTATCCGTCATTGTTGCACACTTGATCTATCACGTAATTAGATCACCCCTATGTTTGTACCCGTAATCGACTGGATCGCAGCGTATTGTTGAAAAATCTAGTGGGCTAAATGGAAACTATACAGCAAAGAGTCAGTCAATTTTAGCATCCCCTACAGGAAGTTCTGGCAAGCTCCCTAGCTGCATTATGTCATTTCGAAAGGGGATCATTCCTTCAATGACAAGCTTTATTAGGAAACTTGCCCGTCCTTGTAAATTGGGAAATAACTTAGGAGTATTACATGACTTTGAAGAATTATCCCCTTACTAGCAGGCAACAATTTAGAATAGTTGGCTGGATATTCCTGTTGGTAACGGTCATTGAGATCCTCAATCTGTTCAGTGGCCGGGCCCTAAGTCATTTTGGTAATATTCCGCGCTACATACCCGGTTTACTGGGTATTATTAGCGGCCCGTTTATCCATGCCAGCCTGGCTCATTACCTCTCAAACATCGTGCCTTTGTGTGTGCTGAGCTTTTTAATGTTGCAATATGGGATCAGGCGTTTTGTCCTGGTGAGTCTATTCTGCCTAGTGTTAACTGGCTTGCTGGTTTGGCTCTTTGCCCGCTCCGCCAACCATCTGGGTATCAGTGGTCTGGTGTACAGTTTTTTTGGATTTTTATTATTAGCAGGTTTACTCAGCGGCCGATTAAAGCTGTTTGCAATATCGTTATTAGTGGGTATTTTTTATGGTGGCCTTATTTTCGGTGTATTACCAACGCGAGGCTTTGTTTCCTGGGAATCCCATCTGTTTGGTTTTATCTCAGGCTTGATTGCTGCACGCCTGTGGACTCGCAATTGAAATACGGTTAGCTTACTATAACTAAATTGGCATAAACGTTAAGTAAAGATAGTTGGGTGACGTCAACTTACTTATAATGGCCACAAAAGCAGGATTGAAAGGTAAAAATGAGCGACAACACAACAAATAAACAAAGTGGATTTTTAGGTAACCTTGCCTTTAATATCATTATCCCGGTATTAATTTTGACGAACCTCAATGGGGATGATCGCCTTGGCCCGGCATGGAGCATTGTTGCTGCCCTGGCTTTTCCCATCGCTTATGGTTTGTGGGACTTAAAGCAGTCTGGCAAGGTGAATGGGTTTTCAATTTTAGGCATAGTGAGTGTATTCTTAACCGGCGGGATCACTCTGCTTGAGCTACCCGCTGAGTATATTGCCATAAAAGAAGCGACTATTCCCGCCGTGTTAGGATTGGCCGTTTTGTTTACCCAGCGCACCAGCAAACCCTTGTTAAAGGTACTGGTATTAAATGAGCAAATTGTAAACTGGGAGAATCTGAGTAAAGCGTTAAAAGTGAATAACAAAACAGCAGAATTTGAACAAAAAATGGCAATCAGCTCCTACATAGTTGCGGCGTCATTTTTTCTCTCCTCAGCCCTAAATTATATCTTAGCGAAAGTTATCCTGGTCAGTGCTCCCGGTACCACCGAATACACTGAAGAACTGGGACACATGACTGCCCTAAGCTATCCGGTGATCGTGATACCCAGCATGTTGATGCTGATGGGGGCGCTGTGGTACTTATTTGCCCAAATTAAAAAGCTTACAGGAGAAGATTTAGATAATTTTCTCCATGGAGCCCAGTAACCTACACTTTACTCACATTGATACCCAAAGCCATTGAAGTTGCAGCTGCAAGGACGGCGGGTATATCCAGGGTCAATTGCTTTGAGGAGGGAACGAGTTGCTGAACTCTCAGCAACTTATACCAATCCACCTTAATATCTACTCACTCAGCGAACGATAATATTGGCTTAGCCGAAGTGAGAATTTTCTCGGTCTACTGATCAAGCGTAAGAAAATTTAGCATCGCCCTTAGGGAGGGGCTGGCAAGCTCCCTAGCTGTATTGTATTGCGCGCATCCCTGCGCTCCCACCTTTTTCAACAAGATTTGTTAGAACAAATCACAACAGTTTCAGCTGGCCTGCGAAGCAGGTGAGCCACATGGATGTGGTAAATAAAAACATTCCCGACGTTTTTGTAACGTCTATGAAGACAACCAGCATTCCTTAGACGTGACCGCTTTGCTATAAAACTTGCCAGTACCCTCTGAGTTGATCACATATCAAGGAGGAATGGTATTACTAGTAATACTATTTTTTCCCCAACAACTCGAAAATGTTATCGGCAATTTGTGTATTGTTCAATAATCCCTCAAATAACTCACTACCTGGCCCAATGGCAAAGACAGGTACATCAACGCCTGTATGCCCCAGCGTTGTCCATCCGCTGTTAGAGCGCATATCGAGCAGGGTTTTCACCGTTTGGTAAGCCTCTTCATCGTCACTGGTATCAATAGCGGCGATCAGGGTTTGCTCTTTTTCACTAAGTTCAAAACCAAACAACTCCATTGCCAAGCGTATTTTGTCATCACTGAACATCAGTTGTCCGGCAATCTTTTCTGGCGAAACCTTAAGATTTTTTAGCCATTGGGGGTCCCAGCGGTAATCATTGTTGGCACCGATAGTGAATCCGCCTGTACTATGATCTGCAGTCAACACTACCAGAGTATCGGGGTGGGTCTGTGCGTAGTTTTCCAACCAGTTTACGGTTAACGCCAAGTCATGCATTTCAGCCATAGCGGAGCCAACATCGTTAGCGTGCCCGGCCCAATCAACCTGACTGGCTTCTACCAGAAGAAAATACCCTTTATCGTTTTCCAGGTGCTTTACCGCCGCTTGCGTCAAGACTGGTAAACGTTGATGATCTTTACTGTCCAGGGCCCAGGGCAACCCCTTATCGGCAAACAATCCCAATAAAGGACGACCGGTTGCCAAGTTATCTAATGCTTCCATTTTATCAACATATTGATAACCTGCTTGTTTGAATTCTTCCACCAGATTGCGATCCGGGCGAATAAAGAACTTCCAGCCGCCCCCTAACATCACATCCAACGTAAACTTGCCCGCTATTTTCTGGTCAAAATAACTATCGGCAATTTCATTGTAATTATAACGACTCTCATTATGCGCGGTATAACCTGCAGGTGTGGCATGATTAATTTGCGACGTAACGGCAATACCGGTTTTTAGGCCTTGCTGTTTGGCCCATTCAAGCACCGTTAGTAGCGGTTCTTTATGGGTATCAACCGCTATGGCGCCGTTATAGCTTTTCACGCCGGTTGATAAGGCAGTAGCACCTGCAGCTGAGTCAGTCACATACCCAGAAATCCGAGCGGGATAAGTACTTGCCATACCAACCAATAAACGATCAAAAACAGTCTCTTCCACATCCGGGGTGGCTTTGTCGTCATTAAAATAACGATAGGCAGAAGTATAAGCCGGCCCCATACCGTCTCCTACAACCATTATAATGTTCTTAGGTTTCTGCTGCGCCAAGGCCGTCATGCAAACTGCAGACAGTAGAAGGGTACTCAAAAATTTCATTTTTTGTTCACACGTTAGAGAATACAGGCAACCAATTATACGCACGCTTTGATGACAAATTGAATATTCCTGCCATGAAAATTGCCGTTTTGAATCAATTACGTAATCAAAGGCCAAGGCACAGATAAATCACCGGGACTGATTCACGACTACACCTATCCTTTGCAGAATGAGTGCTACCAGCCAATCAGACTGGAATTTGGAAATCTAGCGGCAATAATCACCGATTAAACCGGTTTCGCTGCGCTGTTTCTGGGGTTGTTTTTTGAAATAACCGTCTTTCTTGACGTTGCAGCGTTGCCGGTTGCTCTCACTCCCCATCGCCCCAAACACTTATTGCCTCTAAGCTCATGAGACTAAGCTCCTTTGCCGTTTAGCGGCAATGGCTGTGAGTATACTCCCGCTATTCATGGACGCACCCGCACAATCATTCATAAAATAAATGCTGAAGATAAGTATCATACACTTCATTTATTAGGTTTTGCTAAGTAGGATGATTTCACCGGCTAGCCACTGTTCTAATAACAAGTTGGCCAACACTTACCCCTACAAATAAAGGAAGATCAAAATGTCTGCTTACCAAAATGATATAGATTCCGCCGCTACCTTAAAATCTACCGAGGGCAGTCAGTGGGCTGCGATTAATCCTGAGTATGTTGCCCGCATGAAGGCACAAAATCGTTTTAAAACGGGCCTGGATATCGCTAAGTATACGGCAGCTATTATGCGCAAGGATATGAATGAGTATGACCAAGATAGCAATCAGTACACCCAGTCGCTTGGCTGCTGGCATGGTTTTATTGGGCAACAGAAAATGTTGGCTATCAAAAAGCACCACGGCACCACAGATAAGTCTTACTTGTACTTGTCTGGTTGGATGGTTGCCGCCCTTCGTTCTGAATTTGGTCCTTTACCGGATCAATCCATGCACGAAAAGACCTCTGTGCCAGCATTGATCGAAGAACTCTATACATTTTTGCGCCAGGCTGATGCAAAGGAGCTGGGAGAGTTATTTTCACAGCTTGATAGCACTGCCAAAGCAGGTGGCGATACTTCTGCTATTCACGACAGTATAGACAACTATCAAACCCATGTTGTGCCCATTATTGCCGACATAGATGCGGGTTTTGGTAATGAAGAAGCAACCTACTTACTGGCTAAAAAGATGATTGAAGCCGGTGCTTGTTGTATTCAAATTGAAAACCAGGTCTCTGACGCAAAACAGTGTGGCCATCAAGATGGCAAAGTAACGGTGCCTCACGAAGACTTCTTAGCCAAAATAAATGCCGTACGTTATGCGTTTCTGGAACTCGGTGTAGATGACGGCGTTATCGTCGCCCGTACCGACTCTTTAGGGGCTGGCCTGACCCAAAAAATACCCGTATCTCAGTCTGCCGATGATTTAGCTGCACAGTACAACGCGTTTTTACAAACTTCCCCGGTTAATTCAGTGGAAGATTTGGACGAAGGTGACAGTGTGCTGAAATTAGATGGCAAACTAGTCAAACCCGTACGTTTGCCAAACGGTTTATATAAATTTAAAGAAGGCAGTGGTTTTGACCGTGTGGTTCTCGATTGTATTGTTTCTTTACAAAACGGCGCCGATTTACTGTGGATTGAAACCGAAAAACCCCATGTAAAACAAATTGGCGAGATGGTGGCGGCAATCCGTAAAGAAGTACCTAATGCCAAGCTAGTCTACAACAATTCACCATCCTTTAACTGGACGCTGAATTTCCGTCAGCAAATATTTGATTTGTGGATAGAAGAAGGTAAAAACGTGGACGCCTACACCCGTACTGAGTTGATGGCTTCCCGTTATGATGACTCAGAACTGGCGCTTGAAGCCGATGAGAAAATACGCACCTTCCAGGCTGATTCTGCCCGTGAAGCGGGTATTTTCCATCATTTAATTACCTTGCCTACTTACCATACCGCGGCTCTGTCAACAGACAACCTGGCCAAAGGATACTTCGGCGAAGAGGGCATGTTGGCCTATGTTAAAGGTGTGCAACGTAAAGAAATTCGTGAAGGCTTGGCTTGTGTCAAACATCAGGCTATGGCTGGCTCTAACTTGGGGGATGATCACAAGGAATATTTTTCCGGTGAACAGGCACTCAAAGCATCTGGTGAAGATAACACCATGAATCAATTTGATGTCGCTGTGTAGGTTGCGATAATTTTTTGAGACACTAAATAGCAGGCTTGGCCTGCTATTTTTTTATCTACCAACCCAATATTCATGTAAAAAATAGCTAAAAACGGTATAACGTTAGTGACGACTTGCCAAACAGATTAATAAAATACTTTCATACTTAGTTAAATAAGCTTTCCCCTTGAAATTACTGATTTTTTTACAGCTTAAAAGAGTTTCAATATTGATCTGGCATCTAACAAATATGTAGGTAGAATTTCATAAAATAATAAATGATAATGAGGTCATCAGTTTTATGAATATTTCTAAAGTGGATCTAAATCTTTTGGTTTATCTCGATGTCTTACTCAGAGAGGGTAGCGTCACCCGAGCCGCCAACCAGCTTAGTATTACTCAACCCGCGATGAGTAATGGCCTTAAACGCCTACGTGACTTATTTAAAGACCCTTTATTGGTGCG
>JBKEFM010000056.1:0-21282 GCA_046709505.1 Paraglaciecola sp.
CTGCACCAGTAGCTGCACCAGCAACTGCGCCGGTAACTACACCAGCCGTTGCGGTAACGACCTCTGCTGCAATGACACCCGGAAGTGAAACGAAAAAAGTGGCACAAACCGCTAAACCGGGCTCTGTATCCCATCCTATGGCTAAACCTGCCAGTATTGAGCATGCGTTTACCCAGGTTAAAGTTGGTTCATTAGCAAATGAAGCCCGTCCGGCAATTAAACTATCTGCCAAGACTGCAACATTTGCCAAATCCTCTGCCAGCGCCGCAGCAACCAGACCAGGCTCTGACGTTTAACATTTAAGGTCAGGTTAATAAAAACCGTTATTGGCGCGCGTCAATAACGGTTTTTTATATTCGAGATTGCTTATCCCTTTGGATGCTGTATCCTCGCCGCCTGCTCAGTAATGCATAAAAAATCAGCACTGACATTAATCATTAATTTATCACCAGCGAGTAAAATATGAGTTTTGCCGATCTAGGCTTATCCCCCTCTATTCTTTCAGCAGTAACCGCCAAAGGTTACACCGACCCCTCACCTATTCAAGCACAAGCCATACCGGCAGTGTTGGAAGGTAAAGATGTAATGGCTGCCGCACAAACCGGCACAGGTAAAACCGCAGGTTTTACCTTACCCATACTTGAATTGCTTAATCGTGGTACTAATGCCTCAGGTAACCAGACTCGAGCGCTAATCCTCACCCCTACCCGGGAACTGGCGGCACAAGTAGCCGAAAGCGTAAGCACCTATGGCAAAGATTTAACATTGCGCTCAGCCGTGGTATTTGGCGGCGTGGGCATCAATCCACAGATGATAAAGTTACGCAAGGGAGTGGATATTCTAGTTGCCACGCCTGGTCGTTTACTTGATTTGTATAATCAAAATGCAGTGCGTTTCGACGAACTGGAAATACTGGTACTTGATGAAGCCGACCGCATGCTGGATATGGGCTTTATTCATGATATTAAGAAGATCATCAGATTATTACCGGCGAAACGCCAGAACCTGCTGTTCTCTGCCACCTTTTCAGATGAGATCCGTACCTTGGCTAAAGGGCTGGTAAATAATCCTGTCGAGATATCAGTTTCTCCTCGCAACACCACAGTTGAAGCGGTTGAGCAATGGGTTTATCCGGTAGATAAGAACCAGAAAACCCCTGTTCTTATAAGGATGATCAAAGATAATGATTGGCAGCAGGTACTGATATTCAGTCGCACCAAACACGGGGCGAACAGGATATCCAAACAATTAGAAGCCAGAGGTATTACGTCTGCCGCTATCCATGGTAATAAAAGCCAGGGTGCCCGAACCAAAGCGTTAGCTGAATTTAAAAATGGTAAGGTATGTGCACTGGTCGCCACCGATATCGCCGCCAGGGGCCTGGATATCAATCAGTTACCCCAAGTGGTCAATTATGACTTGCCAAATGTGCCGGAAGATTATGTACACCGAATCGGTCGTACAGGTCGAGCAGGCGCCAGCGGTCAAGCTATCTCCATGGTTACCCATGATGAATTTAAACTATTGGCTGACATTGAACGGTTAATTAAACAGGTTATTCAACGTAAAGTAGTGGAAGGTTTTGAGCCGGTCAATGCCCTGCCGGAGTCACGTTTGGATACTCGACCAATTAAACCCAATCGCCCTAAATCTGCCAGGTCAGGCCACCGTGATGGCCAGCGCTCAGGAGACAATGCCCGTGGTCACCAAAGTGGCAACCGTAGCGGCAATCGCGGTACCAATCAGCGCTAGGCATTAGCCGCGTTGCGTCAGTAATCTATCCAGGTGATTGGCAAAATTTTGTCGATCACCCTGGTTTAATGGTGGCGGGCCGCCCGTATGTTCACCACTGGCGCGCATGGTATCCATAAAATCCCGTATATTTAGCCTGGCGCGAATATTTTCACTGTCATGCATTTCTCCCCTGGGACTCAGTGCCAATCCGCCCTTCTCTATCACCTCGGCAGCTAAAGGAATATCACTGGTGATAACGAGATCACCGGGACTTAACAACTTCACTATTTCATCATCAGCCACATCAAAGCCCGCATTAACTTGCATAAATTTAATAAATACAGACGCTGGAGTGCGTATATATTGATTGGCTACCAGGATTGTCTCTACACCTTTACGCTGAGCAGCACGAAATAATATCTCTTTTATCACCACAGGACATGCATCCGCATCTACCCATATCTTCATTTTCTTTTTATCCTTTACGCCTTCTCTCTATTCTTAGCTATATTAACCTAAACTGCGGTACGTCATATGGGCCTGAGCAATTTAATTATTTACCCCTTATCTATTTATTTGATAATGTTGTACATAAGGATCACAAAATGAGAAATAGGGAATGATGGGTGTAACGTCTTGGCGTCCGTTGACCCAAATAATAACCGCGGTTGTTGCGGTCATGATCCTGCTAGGGAGCTTGCTTTACACTTTTAGGCAACCTATAGCGGTGGCCACTTTTGAGCATTTCGGTGCGCCGCAGAATATTGAAGTAAACTGTCTGAAAATTGAATTGCATCTGAACCTGAGTCTGAGCATACCTGAATTATGCCTGACCGGATCGATTTTCAAATTACAGTTACGCGATGCCCGCTGGTCCTATAGCACTAACCAATTGGTTATTAATAATCTGGTTATTCAGCACTTACCCACTCCCCATGGCGATGAAAAGTCAGCTGAAAATGATATGTTCACCCTGGCGGATTTTTCCCTACCGGCCTATTTACCTCGCCTCACCGTCAAGCAATTACAACTGCAAAGCCCAATGTTGAGCGAGCCTGTACTATTACAGGTTGACCAGCCTGGCGCTACTCGTATTATCCTGCAGGGTGATGTTCAGGCACAGGTGATCCTTGACCAAGGTATGCTCAAACTGGATATGATTTGGACCTTAGCTGAGGTATTGGAAAAACTGTCCATTACCCAAACTGTGCAATCTGGGCAAAACCCACACCTTTTCCAGAATACGCTTATCAACGCCCCTATTCATACTAAGGTGCAGTTCGATGGTCAGCGTATTGACAGTCAACACACATTGGATATGGCCAGTATGTATACTGTGCACGATAGCTGCCAATTAAGGATCAGCACCCAGGGCACCATATCTGCTAACGTAAACCTGGCAAATAAAAATGCGGTCGTAGACTTAAGTGCTCTGGATAGCCAGGTGTCAGTGGTCAAGAATTGCTGGCAAGATGCTAATCAGGCTGGTTTTTCGCTACCACAACTGCTGAAAGTGAAATTTAAAAACCCCATCTCCCTGAATATGCAGGCCATTGTGGTGCCACAAATACACATTAGTGATGGCCAGAGCGGGCAGTTCGCAGCTCAGCTAACGGATCTCTACCTGCCAGTCACAACGCTTACGGCAGAAAATCAGCTACAAGGGACATTTTCCCTGTTGCTTAATCTGCCTGTGGATAATGCGTCTCAAAAGGTCGGGACAGGCGCGCTACGCCTGGATGTTTCTGGCCGTGGCCAATATGCGCCAGATCACTGGCACCTAGAGGCACCCAAGAACACCCTGAGTTTACAGGCATTTTCTCAAGGTCTCAGTCTGGCCAAAGCAAATATCCAATTTAGTGCCAAAGCAACCAGTACACAAGGTATGACCCTTGAGGGCAAGACCGCAGCCAGTGAACTCAGTTATGGATTGCCTGCTGGCGCCGTTTCAGTCAAGAGTCTGGCCAGCCAGTTTAGTGCCCGTGCCTTGAATTTGGCTGAAATCACCGTTGAGCTGCAAAACACCGTGGAAAATTTACGCTACCAGCAGTTTGCGTTCAAAACTCTCACCAACCAACTGGAATTGACTGTCAATGATTTTGCAAAGCTTAGGGTAAAGGGACGTTCTGACGTCAACGGCATCGCTATAGATTTTAAGGATGGTAATTACCTGCTTTTGGGCAAGGTCAAGGTCGACCATAACCTGAAGGCCAACCGGATTTTGCGACAGGTAACCAGCCAACATCAAATCCTGCTTGATGAGCAATTTTCAGCTCTGGTAAATCAGCAGCAACAACAAATAAACATTAGCGCAGACAAGCAGTTAGTCAGTGGACTGAACCCCGCTATTGGTACTTTGGTGGTGGATGCCACGTTAAACGGTGGAGTGTTATCAGCCGACCTGGCATTGGATATTGCATCCCTGACCGGTCGAGGAAAGTTTGCTGTACAGGGACTTGTTGGCCAGTATCAGGCGTTTACATTTACTGGCTTAACCACAGCGGGAGATTTTGCTGTTAATTCAGCGGGTCTTCAGCTTGATGAGGCTAGTCTTACCCTTGACTTAGCTGAGGTTGGGTTGCCTATTACCAACATCCAGACACAATATAACGTGCTCAATAGCCAGATTAAGATAACCGACGTTACAGCCAATCTTTTAGGCGGTAGTGCGGTGACCAAAAATATATGGTTGGATGCCAGGGAACAAACTACAGTAGTGAAAATTAGTCATATTGATTTAGCCAAGGTTGCACAATTACAGCAACAAGCGGGTATTGAGTTAAGCGGCCAAATTCAGGGCACCTTGCCACTGACGTTCACACCACAAGGGATAACAATAGCAGGCGGCAGTATCACCAGTGAGGGGCCCGGCAAGTTGCGCATAAAGGACAACCCTGCCTTTGAGTCAATTAAGGCACAACAAAGCGAACTGGCCTATTTGCAGGATCTCGACGTTAAGCATTTAAGCAGTCATGTAAGACTCGATACTGATGGCTGGTTATTTCTGGATTTCTCCATTCTGGGCAATAATGCGGAACTGGGCCAGGCAATCAATTTCAATTACAGTCATGAGGAAAATATTTTAACCTTGCTAAGATCCTTACGCTACACAGATACCGTGCAAAATAAAATCGAAAAAACAATAAAACAAGGTGGTGAAAAGTGAAAATATGGTTGCTGGTAACAGTAGCGCTTATGGTGACAGCCTGTACCCATAAAGTACAAGTAGAAGCCAAAGAGCCTATTACGATCAATATTAATGTTAAAATTGATCATGAAATTCGGGTCAAAGTTGATAAAGAACTGGATGATATTTTTAGCGAAGACAGTGAGTTATTCTAGGGGGAAGATGATGAAAAATTTGACGTTAGCAACTTTATTAGGGGCAGCAGCCCTGTTGTTCAGTAGTATTGCCTTTGCCATAGATCTTGATAACGCTAAGGATCAAGGCCTGGTAGGTGAACAAACAAACGGTTATTTGGGGGCTGTGGTGAGTAACGCTGAAATCCAGGCGTTGATCATTGATGTCAATGCCAAACGCAAGGCTAAATACGCCGAGTTGGCCGCTAAAAACAATCTGGAATTAGAACAGGTTGAAAAGCTGGCAGCTAAAAAAGCATTTGATAAAACCCAATCAGGTCATTACTTATTGGTTAACGACAGTTGGGTCAAAAAATAAAAACTTTTGTCAATGAAAACGTAAAAAAGCCGGCTAGCAGCCGGCTTTTTGCTATTGCGGTTATGATTTTTAGGCCAGATACCCACCATCTACCGTGACGGTAGTACCGGTAGTATAACTGGAGGCATCTGAGACCAGGTACAATACTGTTCCTGCCATTTCATCCGGTTGAGCAACCCTGCCCAGCGGAATAGTCTTCAACGCAGTCTTGAGTATTTTTTCATTGTTGGTTAAGGCTGAGGCAAATTTCGTCTCGGTTAGCCCTGGCAACAAGGCATTCACCCGAATATTTAATGGACCACACTCTTTGGCAAAGGCTTTGGTCATGCTGATCACCGCTGCTTTGGTAATAGAATAAATGCCCTGCATCGCACCGGGTGATATGCCATTGACCGAAGCGGTATTAAGCATAACGCCGCCCCCCTGCTCTTTCATCATTTTGCCAGCGGCAACAGACATAAAAAAATAACCACGAATATTGACATCAACCGTTTTGTTATAAGCGGCTAAATCGGTATCCAGAATATGTCCGAAATAGGGGTTAGCCGCTGCGTTGTTCACCAAAATGTCTAGGCGTCCAAACTGGCTTTTTATGTTTGCGAATATGGCGTCTATCTGCTCCATTTCTCCCACATGACAAGCCAAAGCCGTGGCTTTCCCCCCTGTTTCACGAATGCTGGTAGCTACGTCTTCACAGCCCTCAATTTTACGACTTGAGACAATAACGTGGGCGCCATATGCGGCTAATAAACGGGCTATGGATTCTCCTATTCCCCGACTTGCCCCTGTCACCAATGCTACTTTGCCGCTTAAATCAAAAATATCTTTGTTCATTATTATTTCCTTTGTTGTGACCTTTGTAAATGACCGACTAGGCGGTCATGCCCCCATCCAGGACCACAGATTGACCCGTCATAAAACTCGATTCATCGGTACATAACCAGGCTAAAGCTGCTGCTACTTCTTGTGGCTCGCCTAAACGTTTCATCGGATTGGCTTTGATCATAGCCTGGCGCACTCTTTCATCAACATTGGCCAATACATTTTCCACCATAGGCGTACGGATAAAACTGGGGCATACCGCATTAAAGCGAATATTGGCCCTGGCGTATTCCACCGCTGCAGATTTGGTTAGCCCCATCACCCCATGTTTGGCGGCACTGTAAGCCGATAAAGTGGGTGCAGCACGGATGCCAGCCACTGAGGCAAGATTGATCACGTGTCCGCCGCCGTTCTCCAGCATATGGGCAATCTCCTGTTTCATGCAGTACCAGACGCCCGCCAGGTTTACAGCAATATTCTGATGAAAGACTGCATCGTCTACCTCCAGCATCGGCTTGGGTACATGGTCGATGCCAGCGCTATTAATAGCCACATCTATGGGTCCCATGGCTGTTATTGCTTGCTGGAAAAATGCCGCCACAGAATCCGCCTGACTGACATCTAAAGTAATAAATTGAGCCTGGCCGCCATCATCATTAATACGTTGAGCCAGGGCATTGCCGGCGATCTGATTCAGATCGCCCAGGGTCACTTTAGCACCACGCTTGGCCAATAATATTGCGGTGTATTCTCCGATGCCGGATGCTCCGCCCGTAATGACGATATGTTTAGCGCTTACACTGTTATTACTCATGAGTTTTCATCTACCTTAAGGACCAATTTACCCGTGTTTTCGCCATTAAAGAGCATCAATAACGTTTCTGGAAATTTTTCAATACCGCTAACTACATGCTCTTTGGCCTTTAATTTACCCTCGGTTATCCATTGGGCCATTTGTGCTGCAGCCTCACCATAGTGCTCAACGTTGTCAAAAACCACTATGCCTTCCATTCGCGCACGGTTCACCAGCAACGACAAATAATTTGAGGGTCCCTTAACTGGTGTAGTGTTGTTATATTGGCTAATGGCGCCACAGATCACGATACGGGCTTTCATACGAATTTGGGTTAGCACGTCATCTAAAATTTCACCGCCCACATTATCAAAATACACATCAATGCCCCTGGGGCAGTGTTCTTTTAAGGCTTTTTTAACATTGCAATTTTTATAATCTATGGCTGCATCAAATCCCAGCTCTTGGGTTAGGTAAGCACATTTGTCGGCGCCACCAGCAATACCCACGACCCGGCAACCTTTTATTTTTGCTATTTGCCCTACTACTGACCCAACTGCTCCTGCAGCACCGGAGACGACAACTGTTTCACCGGCTTTGGGAAGGCCGGTATTTAATAAGCCAAAATAGGCGGTCATACCAGGCATACCCAGTACGCCTAAAAAACGTTCGGGTGAGGCGATACGGGTATCAATTTTATGAATATCGGCTGTGGATACTACTGCATATTCCTGTACACCACAGTGGCCATATACATAATCACCTACAGCAAAATTACTATCAGTGGACTTAAGTACTTTACCCACAGTACTGGCACGCATTACAGCACCGATCTGCACGGGCTCTATATAAGATTTACCTTCGTTCATCCAGCCACGCATAGCTGGATCGAGAGATATATATTCTATTTTGACTAACACTTGTTGATCCGCAAGCTCAGGGACGTCGCTTTGTACAAAATCCCAGTTGTCTTTGATCACGTTGCCAACTGGACGTGAGGCAAGTAAAAACTGTCTATTTTTCATTCTCTGTTCCTTTTTCAATAAATGTCAAAACCACTGTGCTTGCATAGCCGAGCAACTGTCATCCAAATTTTCCAGCAAGGCGAAGTCACGGCCGATAGTAGCTAGTTCCCAATTGATGAAATAGCGGGCTGCCTGAAGTTTACCTTGATAAAAAGCCTGATCACTGGCGCTGAGGTCTGGCTGTTGTAAGGCTTGTTCTGCTACTGTGGCTTGTCTGATCCAAATCCAGCTCAGCACAAGCTGGCCAAAGATATTCATAAAACATTGGGCGTTTGCCAACATAATGGTTTGCTCCTGTCCCTTAAGAGTCGCAGCCAACTTAGGGACGAGCGCCTGTAAACGGAGCAAATAAGGTTGTGTATTAGCAACGAGCTGTTGACCCACGTCCCCCCTGGCCTTGTCAAAATCACCTTGCATAATTTGCTGCAATTGCCCCAGGCCCGCTCCATTTTCCTGCCATAATTTGCGGGTCAGTAAATCCAGAGCCTGAATGCCGTTTGTGCCTTCATGAATTGGATTGAGACGGTTATCCCGCCAGTATTGCTCAACCGGGTATTCACGGGTGTAGCCCGCACCTCCTAATACCTGAATAGCCAAATCATTGGCCTTAGGGCCATATTCTGAAGGCCAGGCCTTGACCACAGGAGTGAGTAAATCCAGCAGTTGAGTCGCTCTTTGACGGGCGCCTTCATCTTCCAGGGTATGAATATCATCGACCAGACGTGCCGCGTAAAAACACAAACTCATGGCACCTTCTACATAAGCCTTTTGCGCCAGCAGCATACGTTTGACATCGCCGTGCTCAATAATAGCCGCCGCTTGGTCAGTGGGTTTGGTATGGGGCGCTACCCGTCCCTGAGTCCGTTCTTTTGCATAGGCAAGGGAGTATCGATAACCGGCATATCCGACCATAGCGGCACCAAATCCCACTCCGAGGCGCGCTTCATTCATCATCAGAAACATATTTTTGAGACCTTGATGCTCTTCGCCCACCAGATAAGCATGACAATCATCCTGACTGCCAAAACTCAGGGCCGTTGAAGTGGTGCCCCGATAGCCTAACTTATGAATAAGACCCACCAGGGACACATCATTGCGTTTACCGGGTTGGCCATTTTCATCCAAACGAAATTTGGGTACCACAAACAAAGATATGCCTTTTACGCCCGCAGGTGCGCCCTGAATTTTAGCCAGCACCAGATGCACAATATTTTTGCTAAGCTGATGATCCCCCCCGGAGATATACAACTTACTGCCTTTGAGGCGATAACTGCCATCCTTGGTCTTTTTTGCACTGGTGTGTATATCTGCCAGTGAAGACCCGGCATGGGGTTCAGTTAACGCCATAGTGCCGGTAAACTCCCCCGTTAACATGCGCGGCATAAATTGCGCTTTAATATCCTCACTGGCGAAATTTTTAATCACATTAGCCGCGGCTATCGTTAAAAACGCATAGCCAGTACTGGAGGGATTGGCGGCCATAAAATAGCCGGCGCAGGCCGTCATTATGGTTTCGGGAAGCTGCATACCACCCTCTGCAAAATCAAAGCGCCCGGCAATCAATCCGGATTCGGCGTAGGCGTTAAACGCTTGTTGTACCTCGGGGATCATATGCACATTTTCGCCGTCAAATGTCGGTTCGTTGGCATCCGCTTTGGCATTGTGAGGGGCGAATTTTTCTCTGGCTATCTTTTCAGCCGTTGCCATTACCGCATCGAATGTATCTTTGTTATGTTCGCTAAATCGCATCCGGTGGCACAGGTTATCGGTGTCTAATACTTCGTAGAGCTGAAATGCTAATTCTTTACGGCTTACTAGTTCATCACTCATTTTGGCTACTCATATAGTGAGATACAGACTTAAGTGACCTCTATAGGATAGCCCAGGTCACGGGTGATAAATCAATATCTGCTAAACAGGCAACAATATTGGCAAATTTTGTCACTACGTTTAACTGTCATATATGACATAATAATGGTCATTTCAGCCAGTTATAACGGAGCCTTATAAAGGCTATAAAGGCTCATTTATAGTGAGAGTGAAATTATGTTTAAAGTCACTATTTTAGGGTTCGATCAGGCCTATGCCAGTGCTATAACTGGTGCCCTGGATCTGTTTGCTCTGGCGGGCATTACCTGGCAACGTATGCAAGGTTTACCCATCACGCCACTTTTTGAGGTGCAAATTGCGTCCTTAGGGGGCAAGCCGGTGCGTTGCATCAATCATCTAGAGCTCAACAGTCATATTGCAATTGAACAAGTGCAGCAAACCGACCTGCTGCTTATTCCCACTATAGGTGGGGTGCCGGAAGAGGTACTGGGCAACAATATGGCACTGTTACCTCATATCAGAAAACATTTTCATAATGGGGCCGATATTGCCAGCAATTGCAGTGGGGCTTTTTTTCTCGCCGAGGCGGGCATTTTGGATAATCGCTATGCGACCACCCATTGGGGTTACGCCGAACTGTTTAAAAACCGCTATCCCCAGGTGAAATTGCAAGCTCACAGGTTGATCACTCATCAGGATAATATCTATTGTTCAGGTGGGGGCATGGCCTGGTTCGATTTGACCTTACTGTTAATCGAGCGATTTTGCGGTCATGATATCGCCACCACTACGGCCAAAGCCCATGTTATCGATCTCTCCCGAGGGGAGCAGTCGGCCTATGCATCCTTACGGGCGAAAAAATATCATCAGGATAGTGAGATACTCAAGACTCAGGAGTGGTTGGAAGCCCACTTCGCCGAAAAAATCCATATAAGTCAGATATCCAGGCACGTTAACTTGTCCCAGCGAACTTTTATTCGCCGCTTTAAAAGGGCGACTGAGCAAAGCCCCTTGTCGTATCTACAAGGCGTGCGTATCGAGGCAGCCAAAAAACGCCTGGAAGTGAGTGGCGATTCTATAGAGCGGATCGTCAGTCAGGTCGGTTATGACGATTTAAGCTCCTTTACCCGCTTGTTTAAAAAGCACACTGGCCTGTCGCCCAGCCAGTATGGCAAAAAATTCAAACGTTAAGGTTCTGATGCATCCTCCTCAGTGACGTGCTCAAACCTATGCTGGGTCAATTGTGCTATCAACCCAGGTCAGATGTTATCCGTGACGAACCTGGGGGGATGGCTTTTTTTCTGGTAAAAAAATTTTTAAAATCATCCAGGATCATATATAAAGCAGGCACCAGCAACAGTGTGATAACCGTGGCAAACAGTATGCCAAACGCCAAGGAAATCGCCATGGGAATAACGATTTGAGCCTGTAAACTGCGCTCAAACACTATGGGCATTAGCCCCATAAAGGTGGTCAGAGAGGTGAGTATAATGGGCCTGAACCGCTGGGTACCGGCCTTAATAGAAGACTCAAGTAATGAGTAGCCTTGTGCTCTGGCCCTGTTGACAAAATCTACCATGATCAAACTGTCATTTACCACGACCCCTGCCAGAGCGATGATCCCGCATATAGACAGGACACTGATAGCGTGCCCCAAGAGCAAATGGCCAACTATGGCACCGACTATGCCAAAAGGAATGACCGACATAATGATAAGCGGTTGAGCATAAGATTTTAATGGTATGGCCAACAAAGCATAAATGGCAAAAAGGGCAAAACCTAACCCCTGCACCAAACTGAATATGGCTTCTTGCTGCTCTTTAGACGCGCCTTCGAGCCGGGATTTAACTGACGGATAACGTTTTAATAGACTGGGAATAAAGTTTTCTTGTATCTCTTGTGCCACTTCATTTGGATCAATTCGGCTTTTGTCAGCCTTGGCATTGACGGTTATCGATCGGTTGCCGTTGACCCGAATAATGGCACCGTACCCCTCCCCCATTTCTATATTGGCGACTTCAGAAAAGGGAATATCTTCACCGCTGACGGTGCGAATACGCATATTTTCCAAATGACCAATGGAATTACGCTGACTTTGCGGGTAACGCACCATGACTTTCACTTCCTCATCACCCCGCTGTATTCGCTGGGCCTGTGCACCATAAAATCCGTAGCGCACTTGCTGAGCCAACATCTCCAGACTCAGGCCAAGAGCTTCGGCTTCAGGTTTTATCTGAAGCCTGATTTCATCACTGCCGCCACTGAATGAGTCATTCACATCTGCGACGCCGTTAAAGGTCATCAAGTGTGCTTTTAATTCGTCAGTTATTGCTCGCAAGTCTTGTAGATTTTTGCCACTGAATTCAAAGGAAATATCCGCACCTCCTCTCGGCCCCCCTCCACCACCTATGTCTAACGACTTGACGCCAGGTATCTCTGGGATGGCTTCACGCCAACGGTCGTGAATGGCAAAGGCGTCAATATCCCGAGTTTCGCCCTTGGTCAATTCAACAAATATCTGGCCACTGATATTGCTTTCGTCAAAGGCAATGGTGTGTTTAACCACAGTTGTACCTGTTTCCTGGTTGATGTTGCCGTCCATTTTATACAATGAAGCCAGCATAACTTGAATGGCATTATCCCGTTGCGACAATGACGAGCCGGGTTCGAGGGTGACGTTGCCGACCATGAAATCGCTGGGAATATTAGGGAAAAAGACAAAACGCACAAATCCTCCGGCAAATAAACCAACGGTCAGGATCAACATAGCCACAAATGTGGCCAGGGTCACATAGCGCTTTTGCACCGCTTTTTGCAATAGGGGGACATAGGTATTTTGGATAAAACCTTTTATCCCTTCACTGAAAAAATCACGAAAACGTTGAAAACGGTTGGCCGTAGCAGGGTCATAGGGTTTATCTTTCATATGTACAAGATGGGCAGGCAAAATCAATTTTGATTCGATCAGGGAAAACACCAGGCAGATGATTACCACCCAACCTATGGTTTTCCATATTACGCCAAAGGTTCCGGGGACCATTAGCATAGGGGTAAAGGCGGCAATAGTGGTTAACACGCCAAAGGTAGCAGGCATGGCAACCCGCTTAACCCCGGTGATAATATTATCTGTGCTGTGCCCGTGTTGATCGATTTCGGTACAAGCAGATTCCCCCATGATGATGGCATCATCTACCACTATGCCCAGCACCAGAATAAAACCAAATAGACTGATCATGTTAATTGATAAGTTAAAGGCTTCCAGAGGCATAAACAACAAGGTACCCAGAAAACACACAGGTAGTCCAATGATGACCCAAAATGCCAGACGTAATTTGAGAAACAAGGATAAAACTAAAAAGACCAATAACGCCCCGAAAAACATATTAGTCAACATCATATTTAAACGGTCAGCAAGATAAAATGAGCTGTCTCCCCAGGTGTCAGCCTTGATATTACTGGGTAAAGTGAGTCGTTTTTGCTCAATATACTGGTTGACTGTCTTGGAAATTTCTAGGGCATTTTGTTCGCCAACTGCGTTAACCCGAATATTCATGGCCGGTTTATTATCAAATAACCCGTAACTGTTATTCTCCACAAAACCGTCTCGTATGGTGGCGATGTCACCTAATAAAATGCGTGTACCATCGGGGTGGGTTAGCAACACTAGTTTAGAAAAATCATAACCTGTGTAGGCCTGCCCCTTGGCGCGCAGTAAAATATCACCACCCTGCGCCTTTATGGATCCCCCGGGTAAGTCTATAGATGAACGTCTTACCGCAGAGACCACTTCGGAAAAAGTCAGATTATATTCCTGAAGTCGTGCTTCGGAAATTTCTATGGCGAGTTCATAATCCCTGTCACCAAAAACGCTAACAGCCGACACCCCGGGCAGGTTAGCTATCTCGTTACGCATATTTTTAGCGTATTCTTTTAATTCTCTTTCACTTGCGTCACCGTATAACGACACCCAGAGCACGTCTTGGGTAGCTTTGAGGCGATAAACCACAGGTTTTTCAGTATTCGCCGGGAAACTGGGGATGGCGTCAACCTGAACTTTAATTTCATCCATAACCAGCTGGGTATCGTAATTATCGTCTACTTCAATGTTGACACTTCCAAGCCCCTCCATAGCGGTAGAGGTGATCTTTTTGATCCCTTCAATATCCTTGATAGCTTCTTCAATTTTAATCACCACCCCTTCTTCCACCTCTTGGGGGGCCGCCCCGAGGTAAGGCACCTGCACGGCAATAATATTAAGTTCGAAATTAGGAAAGACCTGTTTGTGAATAGTAAAGGCACCGATCAAGCCCCCGAGCACCAATATCCACATTAGCAAATTTGCCGCGACACTGTTGCGCGCAAACCAGGCTATTATCCCTGTTTTAGTGTTGATATTATTCATGTTTACAACTGCGCACTGACGGTTACGGTTTGAGTCGTTTTAGTATCTTGTTCCGGGGGAGGAAGATCTGACTGTAATCTGACTTGCATACCGTGCACGGGATTAGGGACCACACTGGTTATCACCCGTTCTCCATGCTTCAGACCGGCACTTATATAGACATTTTTTTCATCCGCTCGCTGTACCTGTACGTTCCTGATCTGCAAAGTACGCTGGTCATTGACAACCATAACCGTCCCGTCCAGACGCATTACGTCCCGGGAAAGTACGACTACCCCCAGGGCTCTGCTGCCGATAATATCAGCTTGCACAAAACGCCCAAATTTTAAGGGAATACCAGAGGCCTGTTTAACCCGCAGGTAAGGATCTACAAATTCAGCAACGGCATAAATCACCCGACTTTGTTGATCCAGTACCCCCTCATTTCTGGTCAGTTTTCCCTGCCAACTGACCAAACTTCCGGCGATATTAGCGTGCAGAGTGACCTGGGCATCGACGTCCCGGGAAGAGGGTAATTCAAGGTAGGCAAGATCGTTATCACTCAGTGGCATTCTCACTTGGGCCACATCGGTTGAATATACTGTGCCTAACGTCCCACCCTGGCTCACAAATTGTCCAATATTGGCTTGTTTATCTTTAACCATCCCATCGTATGGGGCACGGATCGCGGTGCGCTGTAAATTCCGTTGTGCTCGTTCTAATTGGGCCTGGGCAGCGCGGACATTAGCCCGCTCCTTAGCCAACTGGGGCTTACGCAAGCCCAAGTCAGGCGCAGCCCCGCGATTGAATGTCTGCCATTCTTTGGCCGCTACATCGCCCCTGGCCTGCTCCTCCATCAAAGCTGCATTGGCTTTTGCCAGTTCTGCCTCTGAAAGTTTGACATCTGTGATGTAGTCAAACTGTTCTATCTGGATCAATACGTCTCCTTTGCGGAACATACCTCCCTCGATAAAAGAATCAGATACGTTAACAATCTTACCTGTAACTTGTGCGCTTAGGATTGTCTGAATTTTAGGCATGACTATTCCCTGTGACTTAACAATAAAATTCAGATCTTGGGTGGTTATAGCCATTGTATTAACCAAAAAAGCTTTATTTTCCGGAGGTTTTTGCTCCGGAACCTTTTTCATTGAAATCATCAGTGCCGCCACGCCCGTCGCCAGCGCTATAATAAAGATAGGCACACCTATCTTTATTAATAAATTTTGTTTCATTGTTGATCCCTGCAATATAACTGTATTTTAGTCTTTGATGACGAGAATGCATGATACGTGTTAATGCCCGGTATGCCTCCTCGGCTAATGTTAAATTTTGTAAAATATCCCTAGGTTAATAAAACTGACACTATTAGCCTTGAATATATTGCATGTTTTTTGCAAGGATATAAAATATTAATGGCAATTAATTTTAGGTAAGCCATTTAGATTGGCGAAAATGTGATTACCTGATAATTTTTACTATGCATATTAGGCAGTTGCTTAGTTATACAGTATAAACCACCAAGCAATATGCTTTGCACCACTTCGTATAAACCGCCTCAAAATGGGGCAGTTAAATTTAAGGACAGCTTTAGGTGTCCTGTTTACAGCATTTATTAAACAAAAAATTGGCATTTGATTATCAATAAGGGAACACCATGGCGTTTAAAAAACTTTATCTTAAATCGAAACCTGTCTGCAAAGTGACATTCAAATTATCCAAAGATGAAGCGCAAGCTGCAGATTCTGTCAGTATTGTGGGAGATTTTAATAATTGGGACAGCGAAGCCGCGCCAATGAAAAGACTCAAAAACGGTAGCTTTTCTGCCGCCCTGAACTTGCCTGTGGATAAGGATTACCAGTTCAGATATTTACTCAATCAGACAGCCTATGAAAATGACGGCCATGCCGATGCTTATATGATGTCACCGGTCAGTACAGATGAAAATTCTGTTATTAAGATTTAGCGCTGATGATCACAGCAGATATATTAAGTATCTGCTGTGATCGGCCGCTCCGGCAAAATGATAATTTAGTCGTAAAGGCCTAGAGGGGGGTAAAGGAGACCCCGGAATAGGTTTTACCTTGCCATTGCACCGCTTTTTGATTGAAATTAAGCAACAAAGTGGTGCTCCCTCTTCGGCTGAGCCTCACCCCTTCGGGGAGTGGGCTGTATTCTATATTTTGTCCTGATAGCTGTTGCTTAACCACATCACTGATAAGCGATGCAGACAAGGCACCAATTACCCACACATTACCTTTTTGTGTCACCCCAGCCATACCCTGCATAGGCCCATCCTTATATGTATGGGTGGCTATAGCCGACTCCAGGTGATAACTTTCGCACCACAGCGTTGCTGTATAATGGTGACCGCTATCACGTTCGACTAGATCCTGGCTCAAGGTTGGCCGTAAAGAATCAAAATTAGCTAAACGTATGCCCACCATTTCTCGTATCAGCTCAAATTGGCCATCTTCAGGTACCCTGCCCGATTGTGTTCTGCATCCTGTTCTGGGACCGAAAATCACCGGACAATGCTCAGCAATACTATGCAATTGATGTGCAGTATCTGGGGTTAAAAGGGTCAACGCAGGTGCCACAATAAGTTGGTATTTTTTATCTTTTAATTGATCAGGATGAATAATATCCACATCCACACCCAGCGCACGTAGCGCAGAGTAAAACTGCATAAACTGGCGCCAGTATGTTAAATCCTGATGGTGGGGCTGTAGGTTGTAAATCCACAGGCTGTGGTAGTCATGTAATAAGGCAACCTTGGCGTTTACGGTCTCAAGATTACACGCGCCGACATCAAAATTTTCCACCTCATCAAAACCACGATCGGTATGACCGTCTTGCTGAAGTAGCCCAGAATGCATGATTTCCTGAGCCATATGACTTGCTCGCCATCTAAAGTAAGTGACTGAACTGGCGCCGTGTACCCAGGCTTGGGCGGTCCATAGTTGTACTGCACCACTTGCCGGCAGCGGATTATATTGGGCCCAGTTTGCGTGGCCACATTGCTGCTCCATCACCCAAAAGTCTTTACCGCCTTTTAGTCCCCGGTAAAGATCATGATTCAAACTGACCAGATCAGGATGGCCGGTTCTGGCAAATTCGGTTTTAATCTGTTCGCTTTCCCAATCCGCAAAAAACTCCAGCATGCCGATTGGATAACTATCCCAGGCGACAAAGTCCAAATTTTTTGCCACCTTATACAAATCAATTTCAGCGGCAAAGATAACAAAGTTGTGGGTGATAAAACGCCCAGGTGACAACGTCCTGAGTAGGTCAATTTGCCGCTGCTGAAACTCGTCGATCATATCGCTACAGAATCGTTGGTAGTCTAATGCATGGGAGGGGTTAGCTTGACGTACTGCCGTTAAATTGGGCGGGTTAATTTGCGACCAATCTGAATAATCCTGACTCCAAAATACACATCCCCATGCGGTATTAAGTTCTTCGAGGGTGTGATATCGCTGTTGTAACCAAATGGGGAATTGTGCGGCGCTAGCACCTCCGTATGATACGGCGGTGCCCTCATGACCCAACTCATTATCGGTTTGCCAACCAATCACCGCCGGATGGTTGCCGTAACGTTGCGCCATTAACGTGATAATTCGCGTACATTGATCACGGTACAAGGCACTGGCATGATCGTAATGACGACGGGAACCAAATCGTTTCGTTTGCCCCTGTTCATCTACTGCCAATATTTGTGGATATTTTTGCACCAGCCAGGCCGGTGGTGTGGCTGTAGGCGTGCACAGAACTATATCAAGTCCCTGGGCATAATAAGTGTCGATGGCATCATCAAGCCACTGCCATTGTAGCTGCCCGTCTCTGGGCTCTAATGTCGCCCAGGAAAACTCAGCCAGCCTGACATAACTTAACCCCAGCTGCTTTTGCTGACGGGCGTGTTCAGCCCAGTCGCTTTGCGGTACATGCTCGGGGTAGTCACATACCCCTAAAGAAAGAATTGAATTGCCATTGTCGGCCATAGAGTTACCTTTTGATTAATTTCTTATTTATTATATTTATATTATAAATAAGAAATTAATCATTTATACGTATAAAGGCAAAGGTTTTATTCTATTTTTATCACGTCAGGGTTAATAGCCTGCGTCGGGACGGCCCGACTAACGCGCTTTTACCCAAGTAAAATGTTTGCCCTTGACAAAGTCCATGAATATTCACCTTTAGCATCCCATGATATATACAAAAATGCCGCTTACTGGAAGCGGCATTTTTAACTATCGATCACCTTTTTATAAGGCGGCTTCTAAGGCAGGAAGCACATCAAACAAATCACCAACCAATCCATAATCGGCTACCTGAAAAATGGGTGCTTCTTCATCTTTATTGATGGCAACGATGACTTTGGAGTCTTTCATACCAGCTAAATGTTGGATAGCACCGGAAATACCGACAGCAATATAAAGTTGCGGTGCTACGATCTTGCCTGTTTGTCCTACTTGCATATCGTTGGGAACAAAACCTGCGTCGACCGCCGCGCGGGAGGCACCCATAGCCGCCCCTAATTTATCTGCGATCCCTTCAAGTAATTTAAAGTTTTCACCATTTTGCATACCACGACCACCAGAAATAATTACGTTCGCGGCTGTCAATTCTGGGCGTTCAGATACCGTTAGTTCAGCACTGACAAAATGCGAAATGGTCGATTCTTTTACCAAATCAACCGTTTCAATTGGCGCATCATTGCCTTCGCCATTAGCATCAAAGGTTGACGTTCGAACCGTTAGTACTTTAATTACATCTGTGGATTGTACAGTGGCGATGGCATTACCCGCATAAATAGGACGGACAAACGTATCGCTGCTTTGCACGCCTATGACGTCTGAAATTTGTGCAACATCAAGCATGGCCGCAACTCGTGGCATAAAGTTTTTACCCGTAGTGGTCGCAGCACACATGATATGGCTGTAATCCTTACCTATTTCAGCCACAAAATCGGCGATATTTTCTGCCAATTGATGACTATAAGCAAGGTTGTCAGCTAAAAGCACCTTAGTCACACCCTGTATTTTACTGCCCTGATTGGCAATCTCACTGCAATTTTCCCCGACCACTAACAGGTGAAGATCATCCCCTATTTTTGCTGCAGCATGGACCAGTTTGTGAGTTTCAGACTTAAGGTGTTCATTATCATGTTCTGCATAAATTAAGATTGCCATTAGATCACCTTTGCCTCATTTCTAAGTTTGTCCACTAGTTCAGCCACGTCAGCGACTTTAATACCACCTTTACGTTGAGCTGGTGGCTCAACTTTCAGTACCTTTACATTTGACGTCAAGTTAATCCCAAAGTCGGTGGCGGCTTTGACTTCTAACGGTTTTCGTTTGGCCTTCATGATGTTGGGTAACGAGGCATAACGAGGCTCATTTAAACGAAGATCTGTAGTTACTACAGCTGGCAAGGTTAATTCGAGCGTCTGTAACCCCCCGTCTATTTCCCGAGTTACTTTTACTTTTCCGGCTTCAACCACCACTTCAGAAGCAAACGTTCCTTGAGGTAAACCTGTTAATGCGGCTAACATTTGTCCGGTTTGGTTGTTGTCAGAATCGATAGACTGTTTACCCAGAATAATTAAATCCGGTGATTCCTGTTCGACTACTTTTTGTAATAATTTAGCTATCTGTAACGAATCTAAATTATCAGCAGTTTCTATATGTAAACCACGGTCGGCACCCAATGCCAGGGCAGTACGAATTTGCTCCTGGCAAGCTTTTTCACCAATTGAGACGACCAGTATCTCGGTGGCGACACCTTTTTCCTTGAGACGTACAGCTTCTTCAACGGCGATTTCACAAAAAGGATTGATCGACATTTTTGCATTGGTTAAATCCACAGCGCTATTATCGGCTTTAACGCGAACTTTAACGTTATAATCTATGGCGCGTTTTACAGGCACTAATATTTTCATTTTCACCTCTTTCGATAGGCGTTGAGCAACAAAAAATGCAATTTACATTACATTTACGTAGGATACAGTTAATTTACTTTCTGTTGACGTAAGCGTCAACCGACACTACTCTCCCTCAACGGATTAAATCATGGTTATTGCACAAAATTGGCTGAATGACAGCCTTGTTCTGGGGTTTAACCCAGTGATGTGGATAGTTTACGCCCTATAACCAGGACAATATAGTCCCCTTTATATACCTGCTATATAAAAGCGCTAATACAGTCAATAGACGCCTTGCACGTAATTTACGGGTGTCAAAAGCTATGCACCTATTTAGCATTTTTGGCGATACGTTATGCCAAACTTCAAAAAGCAGCAAAAACATATTTTTTTAATTAATAGATATTTATAAAAAAAGGAGAAACTAGTGGAACGAGAATCGATGGAGTTTGATGTTGTCATAGTCGGTGCTGGTCCAGCTGGACTCTCGACTGCGTGCCGTTTGATGCAGTTGGCACAAAAGGCGCAACAAGAGTTGATGGTGTGTGTGGTTGAGAAAGGTTCTGAAGTGGGGGCACATATTTTATCAGGAGCAGTATTTGAAACCCGCGCGCTGGACGAATTGTTTCCTGACTGGAAAGACCGAGGAGCGCCGGTCACCACTGCGGTCACTGAGGATCAAATTTATTTACTGCGCGATGCACAAAAATCCAATAAATTACCCCCTATACTGACCCCTAATACTATGCACAATAACGGCAATTATATCGTCAGTATGGGCAATGTATGCCGTTGGTTGGCCCAGGAGGCTGAGCAACTGGGCGTAGAGATTTTCCCAGGGTTTGCGGCATCAGAGGTGATTTACAACCCCGATGGCAGTGTTGGAGGGATCATCACAGGTGATATGGGCGTCAGTGCAACGGGCGAACATAAAGATTCCTATATGCCCGGTATGGAGCTAAAGGCTAAATACACGGTGTTTGCAGAGGGCTGTCGCGGTCATTTAGGCAAGGAACTGATTGAGCATTTCTCCCTGGATGCAGGCAAAGACCCTCAACACTACGCTCTGGGCTTTAAAGAAATTTGGGATAT
>JBKEFM010000057.1:0-21216 GCA_046709505.1 Paraglaciecola sp.
GCCGAAGCCTTTGCTCAGCAAAAACGCCTCGATGCCGAAAGCCTGCTGGGTTTTATGGTGGGAGATTTCGCCGATAAACTACGCAGCGTAAAACGCATGGATCTGCTCGATGGGATCAGCAATAAAGCGCTGGAATATTTTACTCATCAGGATAACCAACAGGCAGGACAATCATTCTTCTCCTTGTCTGACCCTTATCTCAACTTCCAAACCCGTTTTCAACATGCCAAAACGTTAGGGGCTATAGGCGAGGTAGCCTATTCTCGTGCTAAAAACGATGAAGCAAAGCAAGCCTTTGCTTCTGCCAAATTGATATTGGAAAAGCTTTACGGCGAAGAGGCTGACAATCTTCAATTGCTAAAAACCTTGGGTGCCAATGCTTTTTGGTTAGGGCAACTGGCAATTGATAAAGCCACTTTAAATGAAGCTAAGGTGTTCTTTGAACTGTATCTTAAGTACAGCCAAGCTATGATTCAATTAGCGCCTGATGATAAAGACGCATTATGGGAACTCTCATATGCTTATCTAGCCATAGGCAGCGTTAATAGCAAGTTACAGCACGTCAGTGATGCTAAATTAGCTTTCGAGGGCGCACTAGCTATTCAATATACGATCACTAAGTCTCTACCTAAAGATGACATCGCTAATTCGTATACTGTAAATACCCTGGAATGGCTGGCAGAAACCCAAGAGCAATTAGGCCATTTACAACAAGCCGTCCAAACCAGACAAAAGGGGCAAGCTGCTCTTTCTGCCTTTCTAAGGGTTCATAAGGATAATGGTGACCTATTAGAAAGTCTGGCCTATTCCTATTTTAATAACGCCAACATACAATATTATATGAGCGATTATATCGTCGCTAATCAGTCAATATTGTCAGCCATGACTCACCTTAATACTTTGTTAGGGCAGGACCCCTCCAATCAGGTATGGCGATCCCAGTTACTCAGTGCTGAGGCCTTTCAACTTTATCTGGCTAAATTAAATAATAGTGAATCCTCAGGTTCGCCTATCAATCTTGCAGATTTTAAAAATCTGCTAAACAAAGCTGAAAAATCGTCATCTTCCTTAGCCATTATAATAAAAACTTATCAAATAAGTGGCCGCTGGAATATGGCACAACGTGCCATCAATTTAGCAAAGCCCAAGATGGCGGATCTGGTCAGCGAAAAAGATAAAAATAGTAAATTACTCTCTGCTTTAGCCAATATTTATCTCAGCGAAGCTAAACAGGCAGTAAATTACCAGATTTCAAATAAAAGCAACATCAAACTTAATGCCTGTCAGCAAGCGATTTCGATATTACAGCCTGTTATCACTCTCAATAGCAGCTATGAGTTATTGCTGCCTTATGTACAAGCAAAAGATTGCTTGGGCCATATAAGTTCAATACGGGATTTTGTAAATAAGTTAGAAAAAATGCAAATACATAACTACCAATTTTAATCTCTTAACCACCAACAACAAGCGTAAATAGGTTTCCATCAATTCAAACTACTCAAACTCGTGTTAGCACAATAAAACAGTGAAAATATCGTACAGTTTTATAATTCACAGACTGACCTGTGGTAAAAAATATCACCTTGACCTTTACTACATCAGACATGGCTATTTTTACTCTGGATACCGGTGTTGATTTAGAGCCCTATGTATTCAAAAGCTTTGCTTGATGAGAGCCCGGCCTTATACCAATCCGTATTAATAAGTACCCACTGAGAATACGTCCAGCGGTTTGAGCAAGGCGCCGTTATGCATGAATAGCTATTTTCTTTCAAAAAGCGATATCGCAGATAAAATACGCTGGTACATTCCCTTTGGGCGAGTTTTACTAACACGGATTGGTATTAGTCTGTATGGCATACGTAGATTTAAATCCCGTTCGCCCCATGATGGAAAAACCCCGGAAACCTCCGCCCATACCAGTATTAAAAACGTGCAGTGGCGGTAAAGTACAAACACCGCCAACCTGGCACACTCATGCCCTTTGTTGGCAACCCTAGGCAACATATTCCCCTTACTAGTCGATACCACAGCCCGCTGCATTCGTGAAGATAAAGCGGGGTATATTGATAACAGTCAAAGTCCTATTTTTGAGCAAGTTTGAAAAACACTTTTTTTATGCCCCAAGAGCAGAACTAAAGATAAGTCAATTCAAAATTCACACCTGCCACCAACGCATGCGCTATGGGCAAAGCCAAAGCACTACTCAAAAAAGTATAAATCACATCCAAACAACGATAATACTAACAAGCAACGCATATATTGAAAAATGACGGGAGAACTGTTGAGACCCTAATCGTAAGCAGTCTTGGTCACTAACACTTCCCAAACGCTGATGATCACATGCCAGGGTGTTTTTTACGCTTCAGGCCCCAATTATTGATTTCCTCCCCCTCACGACCGTGAATAACACCCTATGACTGCCTAGCCAATAACATCCCCCCACACTTGATTTATATAAATACCCATTAAAAAACAATAATTTACAATCAGAAGGATAGCAGAAGGTTAAGGTGCTTTTTTTTCAGTATGATAGCTGACATAAACTTGCCACCATCGAAGTTCTAAGGGAATAGACATGTCAAAACTTAATACTGACATCCACAAAAATAACGAGTCCATTTCGATGCTTGAGAAATTATCCATCCCCTTGGCAAATAAAAAAATGGGTACCTTTACCGGCATGGTTGATGTGATTGCCGAAGGTATTTTTATAGTCAATGGCCAGGGGGTTATTGAGTTTATCAATCCCCTGGCAGCCAAATTTTTTGGTGCCCCAAAAGAATCGTTAGTTGGGCAAAAATTCTTTCATTTCTTACACAGCCGCTATCGTGATCAATATGAGTCTGTTTTTGTAAAACAACAAGGCAATCATCAATTGCCGGTTAATGATGGACCCAAGGAAGTATTAATCGATCGCAAGGACGGTACCTGGCTTGAAGCGGATTTATCCGTTTCTTGTTTACCTCAGTTACTCACAGGCACCCGTAGTACTTTGATGATTGGGGTATTACATAACCTGACAAAACATAAAGCCGAATACAGCGAACTGCGCAGACTGGCCAGCACGGATCATTTAACGGGTTTGGCAAATCGTTATAATCTGCAAAAAACCCTGACTAAAAGATGGAATGAAGGTATTGCCAGTACCCAGCCTATTAGCTTTGTCCTGATCGACGTAGACTATTTCAAAAACTTCAATGATCAGTTTGGTCATGTCAACGGCGATAAGTGTTTACAACAAATCGCACGCACCATTAAAGCCTGTTTACCCACAGAAGATAGCCTGGCTGCACGCTATGGCGGTGAAGAGTTTGCGGTGATTTTACCCCGCTGTCATACAGCTAATGCCGAAGTCGTCGCCAGACACATCCAGCAGCAAATCAATCTCCTCGATTTTAGCAACTTAGGCTTGCCCCCAACCTTTAGAGTCAGTGTCAGTCAGGGTATTGCCTGTGAGAAAAGTGGCCAATACCGCACACCTGAGGCACTTATTTGTGCAGCCGATACGGCCTTATATCGCGCAAAATCAGATGGCAGAAACCGCATCACTCTAAGCCAGTAGTAAAGCCAGCATCGGTTGTGGGGCAGCGGCTTTGTGCCTCAGCCTTAAAGGCCATACCAAGCAGATAGCCTCCACTCGTAGAAACCACCAGGGTTACCTTGCCAATAACATTATCGCTAATAAGAATAACGCCTGATAAACAGCATGTTACAATCAGAATGACAGCTAAAGGTTAAGATGGTATTTTTTATATATAGTGTTTAGTATCAACTTGCAGCCAAATACAGTCTCGAAAGGAATCCCTATGTCAAAACCTCATGCAGACAAACACAGCAACCAAAAAAATCATGAGAACATTGCTATGTTTGACGGATTACCGGCACCCCTGTTAAATAAAAAAATGAGTGACTTTGCTAATATGGTTAACGTCATTGCCGAAGGCATTTTTATCGTCAATCCCCAGGGGGTTATCGAGATAATCAACCCCTTGGCTGCTACGTTTTTTGGCGCCCCCCAGGAATCGTTAGTCGGGCAAAAATGGTTTTATTTCTTACACCACGGCTATCGTAAAGACTACCAGGATCTCTGTCTCAATCTCAGTTTACAGAATGCCACCAAGTTGCCGGTTAATCATGGTCCCAAGGAAGTATTATTCAATCGCGTCGACGGCACTTGGCTGGAAGCGGATTTGTCTATCTCCTGTTTACCCCAGTCGCTTACAGGCAGCACGCCTTTGATGATTGGGGTATTGCATGACTTGGCCAAACATAAGGCCGAATACAGCGAGCTGCGCAAACTGGCCCGTGCAGACCTTTTAACCGGTTTGGCAAATCCATATAATCTGGTACAAACCCTCAACAAAACTAAATGAAATCGTTACCAGTACAGAGCCTATTAGGCTCGTCTTGCTATACCTTAATTATTTCAAATACGTCCATAATCAGTTTCGTTAGGTCAACAGTGACAAGTATTTGTAACAAATCTCCCTTACCATTTAAGCCAGCTTGTCCTGGGCCACTGGCCAGGCGCCAAGGCGCCAAGGCCAATACAGCACGTATTTGTGCCGCCTATAAAGCATTGTATAGGTCAAATCAGATGGCAGAAAACGTCTCAATCCGGACCGGTAGTAATACCATATACTATAGAACAGTGGTTTTGTGCCCCCTGGTGGTTAAAGCATCCAGGGGGCGCGCAAGTCTTAAAATCCCATACCAAACAGGTGTCCCACTCCCGTAGAAACCACCATGGCCAAAGCTCCCCAAAACACCACCCGGGCAGCGCCTTTGCGTTTAGATGCACCGCCAACATGAGCTGACACCATACCCAGCACCACCAAAGCTAACAATGAGATAACCCCGACACCGGGGATCAGCATCACATCACTAAATAATACTATCCCCAGTAATGGCAATAATGCTCCCACGGAAAACGACAAAGCTGAAAATAATGCCGCCTGTAAGGGCTGACCCTGGGCGAGGTCGGTTATGCCCAATTCATCCCTGGCGTGACTGCCGATGGCATCGGCTGCCATTAGTTGCTTGGCGACCTGGGCAGCCAGATTTTTATCTAAACCACGATGGTGATAAATAGTAGCCAGTTCTTGCTCTTCCTCGGCCCAATTTTCTTCGATGTGACTCATCTCCAAAGCCAATTCAGCTTGTTCGATATCGGTTTGCGAACTGACAGACACATATTCGCCGGCGGCCATAGACATGGCGCCGGCAACCAGACCAGCGGCACCAATTAAGAGTAGGTTATCCGTTGCTATATTGGCTGATGCTACCCCGACAACTAAACTGGCGGTCGACACTATGCCATCGTTAGCACCCAACACTACCGCCCGGATCCAGCCGATACGATCGGCTTTGTGTTCGTGATTATAATCCGTCATTTTCAATAGCATCGAGCATAGTCTGGGCGTCACTGACGTCAAACTTACCCGCTGCTTCCACATTCAGTATTTTCACTATTTTATTATCCACCACCATGGCATAACGTCTGGAACGTACACCGCCAAAAGTGGCCGTTTGTACATCCAGGCCAATCGCTTGGGTAAACTCACCACCACCGTCAGCCAACAGGGTGATCTGCTCAGCATTTTGAGTCTTTGCCCAAGCTTCCATGACAAAAGCATCATTAACAGACAGACAAATAATGCTGTCTATGCCTGTGCCTTGCAGCTTGTCGGCCAGGGCAATATAGCCTGGCAAGTGGGCATTGGAACAGGTGGGCGTAAAAGCGCCGGGAACAGCAAACAACACCACCCTTTTACCGGCAAACAAATCATCTGTAGTGGGGTTACTGCCGTGGCCATCCTGGCGCAAGCTAAACGTTATATCGGGTAAACTATCATTGACATTAAGCATTGTGATTCCAAGAGGTTAAATCAGTTAAAGACTAATAAGGTAAACATCAAAACGATGTTTTTTACTGCTAATCGACATATTTGGTACTTTGTTGGCCAAAAAAGGGGCATGGTCCGGTCGTTTGACCACTACCCGTTTACTGGCCAGAGCCAGGGCCGGAGCCAGCAATTTATCCGCATCTTCATCCGGGCCCAATAACTGCTGAAAAATACGCATCTCCTTTTTTACCAGGGCCGATTTTTTACGATGGGGAAACATAGGGTCCAAGTAAATCACTTCGGGTTGCTCGCCCGGCCAATTGGCCAGCAACGCATAACTTACACCATGATAGAGCGCCATGCGTTGTGGCAACCAGCGGCTTAACTCTCCATCGCGCGCCGCCCGTTGCAAGCCATCACTGAGCAGAGCCGCCACAACAGCAGAGCGCTCAATCATATCCACCGTGCAGCCGCTGTTAGCCAGCACAAAGGCGTCCCGCCCCAGTCCTGCGGTGGCATCCAGTACCCGCAGCGGCCCATGCCCTTTGAGGCCCACCGCTTTGATGATAGCTTCTTTTTTTCCACCATGTAATCGCCTGTAGGTCAGGGCATCAGAGGTGAAATCCACCACCACTGCCCCCACTTTTGGCTCATCCAGTTGCTTCAATTCTAGACGGGAGGTGTGCTGTATTAAAGCCAGGCCTGAGTCCGCTGCGCTAGCATAAGGCAATTGCCACTTTTGGGCCACCTCCCTAGCCCTAGCGATACACTCATCACTGGCACTCGCTGGCGTGGTCACCACCAGAGAGGATATTAACTCAGCGTGTTCAGGCGTGTCCATATTGTTCCTTGTGCCCTAACCAGCGATTGATGATCCCCTGGGCATTGCCAGGATAAGATTGCCACAGATGCTCGGCCATATTTTGTACTTGTGGGATCAGTTCGGCATCGCGCACCAGATCGGCAATGCGCATATCCGCCAAACCCGTTTGTTTGGTGCCTAGCAGTTCTCCCGGCCCGCGTATTTCCAGGTCTTGCTGGGCAATATAAAAGCCGTCATGGGAATGACGCAACACCGATAGACGTTTGCTGGCGGTTTTTGATAACGGGCTTTGATACATCAATACGCAGTGGCTTTCCACCGAGCCTCGCCCGACCCTACCACGCAATTGGTGCAACTGGGCCAGGCCCAGCCGCTCCGGGTTTTCGATGATCATCAAACTGGCATTGGGCACATCTACCCCGACTTCTATCACTGTTGTCGCCACCAGCAAATCTATGGCACCAGCTTTAAAATCTTGCATAAGTTTCTGTTTTTCTGCAGATTTTAAGCGCCCATGTACCAAGCCAACTTTAAGTTCAGGCAAAGCAGTAGTCAATGCTATGGCGGTGTCTTGTGCCGCCTGGGATTGCAATACTTCTGATTCTTCTATCAGGGTGCATACCCAATACGTTTGCCGTCCCTGCTCGGCGCTCGCCTTACTGACCCGTTCAATCACCTCTGCTCTGCGGGTGTCTGGCAGCACCACAGTGGTCACCGGGGTTCGCCCGGGGGGAAGTTCATCAATGACTGAAGTATCCAGATCCGCATAGGCAGTCATGGCCAGTGTACGGGGGATGGGCGTGGCGGTCATAATCAATTGATGGGGAAAAGCGCCTTGCTGCAGGCCCTTTTCACGCAATGCCAGGCGTTGATGTACGCCAAATCTGTGTTGTTCATCCACAATCACTAAGCCCAGAGCCTGATAACTTACCGCATCTTGAAATACGGCATGAGTGCCCACCAATAATTGTAATTCGCCACTGGCCAGGCGTGTCAGGGTCTGTTCTCTGATCTTGCCTTTTAACTTGCCTGCTAACCAGCCAACCTCAATACCCAGCGGGCCAAACCAGCTTTGGAAGTTGACCATATGTTGCTCTGCCAACAACTCGGTGGGCGCCATTAACACCACCTGATAACCGGCACCTATAGCCGAAAGTGCGGCCATCGCTGCCACCAGAGTTTTCCCTGACCCCACATCCCCCTGTACCAGACGCATCATGGGTGTGGCTTGTTGCATATCCTGTTGAATATCCTGGATCACTCGCTGCTGAGCGCCAGTCAACTGAAACGGCAAACTGTCCAGCAGGCGCTGCAACAGTTCTGTTTTAGGCATGATGCTAAAACCAGGTTGCTGACGGTTTTGTTGGCGCACCTTAAGCACACTCAAATGATGGGCCAGTAATTCTTCCAACACCAGACGACGTTGGGCGGGATGCTTTCCTTGTTCAAGTAATACCAGAGTCACATCCGGCGGTGGCCGATGCACCAGGTTTAAGGCATCAATCAAGCTGATTTGCTGCTGATACAAACCATCAGGTAACAGTTCTGCCAAGCCGCCCTGGGCAAGCAGCAACAAAGCTTGTTCAGTCAGATTACGCAGGGTGATTTGTTTTATCCCTTCAGTGGCCGAATAAACCGGCGTTAACGATTCGGCCAGGTTGACCGCAGACTCAGGGTTGATGATCTTATATTCGGGGTGCATGATCTCCAGACCAAACTTGCCTGAGCGCACCTCACCAAAACAGCGAATATGGGCACCGACTTCCAGACTGTTTTTTTGCGCTGCCGAGAAATGAAAAAAGCGTAAAGTCACCGTACCTGTGCCGTCACTAATACGGGCCACCAGCATGCGTTTGCGACCAAATTGCACATCACAGGACATCACCTCCCCCTGCACACTGGTATGCAGATGGGGTATCAATTCGCCTATGGGGTAAACCCGGGTGCGATCTTCGTAGCGATAAGGTAAATGAAACAGCAAGTCCTGAATGTTGACCAAACCCAGCTTCAAAAGCTTTTCAGCAACCTTACTACCGACCCCTTTGAGCTCAGTTATGGGGGTATGGGCTAATCCGCGCATCGTGTATAAACCAGTCCTTGAAAATTAAGTGTGATCGCACGCTTCTGGAAAAGCACACGCCAGGCAATATGAGTATACGCGACGAATTAGCCTTAAGGGCCAATAAATAGCAGCTAAGTAACTGAATAGTATGCCCAACTAACATCAAAAAAATATTTTACCTCTGATAAATCCTTCCCGGCGACAAGCATACTGGGTAAGCCGATCCCACATAGTTCAAGCTCACCCTGCCTGACCCAACCGGGCGTATCCTGATAAGCCAGATTAATACTGGGTGTGCTTTCTTACAGGCTATATCTGTTGACTCCTGGGCAAGGGCGTTCAAAGCGCGGTTCTCGGTTATGCCTGAACAGGCGGATTATTGCGTCAATTCATTGAGCTTACGCATGCCTTTTTTGGTCATCTGCATTTGCTGCCACCAGCTGGCGTCGGCGACTATCATACCGTTGGCATCAATATGGGGATAGGCTATACCTTTGCGCTCGCACACCTTGTGCAATACCGGAAAGCCCCCTTCAAATAACATACGCTGGCATTGTTGTTCACTTAAGTGAACCTCATCATACATACCAGCCAGCTTGCGCTGGCGCTGGGCTTCGTATAACACCACCGCTGCCGCCACAGACACATTTAACGATTGCACCATACCAACCATGGGCACCAGGATATTATTATCTGCCAGGGCGATGGCTTGTTTGGTGGCACCGTATTTTTCCTGTCCCAGGATAATAGCCGTGGGCAAGGTGTAATCAATGTCGCGAAAATCCACTGAGTCGGGAGATAAATGCGTTACCAGCACTTGCATCTTCTGCTCTTTAAAGTGGCTGACAGCCTCTTCTATAGTGCTATGAATATCGGTATAGACCCAATTTTGGCTACCCATAGCTGTACTTTTACGTAGTTTGGCTTGTTTATCCCACACTGCATGCACCCGGTGTACACCAACAGCGTCACAACTGCGCACGACAGCAGACACATTGTGCGGCTTATGCACCTGCTCCATACACACAGTCAAACTGGGCTGACGGGTGCTGAGTAATTTTCGAATGCGCGTATAGCGCTCAGGGGACATAGTTGCTAAGGCTGTCATATTCTATTCACTTTAAAAAAAGCTAATCTTAGGAGCCTTACTCAGGCAATTCCATAATACCGTCGATTTCAATTTGTGCCCCTTTAGGTAAGGCTCTTACCCCAATTGCGGCGCGCGCCGGGTAAGGTTGCTTGAAATACTGGCTCATAATTTCGTTGACTGTGGCGAAATTCGACAGATCCGTTAAATAGATATTGACCTTGGCCAAATCATTAGTGGTGCCTCCGGCAGCTTTACACACTGCCTGCACATTTTGAAATACCTGCTGGGCTTGCTCGGCAAAATCTTCTGAGATCATTTCCATGGTTTCGGCCACCAGCGGGATTTGCCCGGATAAATAAACTGTCGTGCCTGACTTAATTGCCTGGCTGTAAGTACCAATAGCTTGTGGAGCCTGGTCAGTATAAATAACAGACTTAGACATAATGTTCTTCCCTTGTTATATGTTGTGAGATTTATTTTGCTTGGACTGGCTGTGTCTTGATACCCGTTGTACGTCAGGCATAGCGCGTATTTTACGCATAACATCCGCCAACTGAATGCGGTTCGTTGTCGTCAGCTCTATATCGATATAATAGATGCCGCTTTCTTTTTCTTCGGTTTGCAACCCCACAATATTGGAGCCACAGGAGGCCACCGTATTGGTCAGGGTAGCCAGCGTGCCTTGATTATTAACCAGTTCAATTCGCAGGGCCGCCTTAAATTCTCCATAAGGCGTTGCGTCCCACTTCACGACCAGTATACGTTGTGGTTCTTCACGGCTGAGTTTGCGAATATTGCTGCAACCTGTTTGGTGAATCATCATACCCCGCCCCGGACTCAGTACAGCCACTATCTGATCGCCAGGGATCGGGTGACAACAACGGGAGAACGCCACCAGTAAACCTTCGCTGCCTTTAATAGCTACCTTACGACCATTGTCTGGCAATACAGCCGCTTCGCCGAGCAATCGCCTAGCAACGATGGCGCTCAGTTCGTTACCCAGGCCAATGTCGGCTATCAAAGCGTCGAGGTTTTCGTGTTTGGTTTCTTGCAGGACCCGCGCAATATCAGCTTGAGGGATCTCATCCAGCTTCGTTTTGCCCAAAGCATGGCGCAGCAAGCGATTGCCCATAGTGTAGGCTTCTTCCGTGCGCTGGTTTTTTAAATAATTACGGATATGCAAACGGGCTTTGGCGCTAACCACAAAATTCAGCCAGCTGGCATTGGGTTTAGCCCTGGGCGAGGTAATAATCTCAATTGTCTGACCGTTATCCAGTGGTTTACTCAGGGAATAAGGACGTCTTGCTACCTTAACCCCAACGCAGGTATTACCTACATCAGTATGCACCGCATAAGCAAAGTCCACAGCGGTGGCTCCCATGGGCAATTCAATGATCCGTCCGTTCGGGGTAAATACATATATTTCATCGGGAAACAGATCCGTCTTCACATTTTCGATAAATTCAAAAGATGAACTGGCGCTTTGCTGTAACTCCAGCAGGGATTGCATCCATTGGCGGGCGCGCACCTGGGCGGTAGTATCGCTGGTATCGGCATCGTCTTTATACAACCAATGAGCGGCCACACCTATATCGGCCATTTTATCCATCTCAGTGGTACGGATCTGTATTTCTACCGGAATACCGTGGGGGCCGATAAGCGAAGTGTGCAAAGACTGATAGCCATTGGTACGGGGAATAGCCACATAATCCTTGAAACGGCTTTCGATAGGTTTATACAAACCGTGCACCGCTCCCAACGCCCGGTAACAGTTATCGACACTGTCGACCACCACGCGAAAGGCGTAGATATCCATCACTTCATTGAACATCAGCTCTTTGTTTTTCATTTTGCGGTATATGGAATACAGGTGTTTTTCACGGCCGCTGGTAACAGCATTGATACCGTGTGCAGCCAACCGGGTTTCCACTTCTTTACGAGTGTTTTCAATGATTTCTTTACGGTTACCCCTGGCCTGCTTAACCGCGGCATATAACGCCCGATAGCGCATGGGATACATGGCCTGAAAGCCTAAGTCTTCCAGTTCATTTTTAATATCGTGGATCCCCAGGCGATGGGCGATAGGGGCGTAAATTTCCAGGGTTTCCCGTGCAATACGGCGACGCTTGTCGGGCCGCAACGACCCCAGGGTGCGCATATTATGGGTGCGATCCGCCAGCTTGATCAAGATCACGCGGATATCCTGCACCATGGCCATCATCATCTTGCGAAAGTTTTCAGCCTGGGCTTCTTGCTGGTTACTAAAATGAATTTTTTCGAGTTTACTCACCCCCTCCACCAGCTCACCCACTATCTCGCCAAATTGGGCGCTCAGGTCTTCCTTGCTGTGCTCGGTATCTTCAATCACATCGTGGAGCAGGGCGGCCATCAGCGTTTCGTGATCCAGGCGCATGTCGGCCAGTATCCCGGTAACAGCAACGGGGTGGGTAATGTAGGGATCACCACTGGAGCGCATTTGCCCGTTGTGGGCATCGCGGGCAACCACAAAGGCACGTTGAGTCTCCGCTACCTTTTCAGGTGGCAGATAAGCTTCTAACTTTTGTTTTAAACCTTCAAATAGATACAAGTGCTAAAAATCTCGACTAATGAATGCTTAAGAATACGGTGATTTATGCAGGAAGCCAACGGCTAAACATCAGTATAATGGCTAGCCGTTAAAATTAGGCTGTTTTTTTACTGTTCTTGCAGAATATTGGCTACAGATCCGAATTCAGCGTGATCCTGAGCGTGTTGATCAGCCATATCTTCAGCTGCCAATGTTGCTGCAGTCACAAAACCTTGCTCGATTTCACGTAAAGCGACCACGGTAGGCTTATCTGTACCTACAGGTACGTGCGCTACTTTGCCTTCGATAGCAAGTTGCCGTGCACGACGTGCCGCGACTAAAACCAAATCAAAGCGGTTGCCAATTACTTTTACAGCATCTTCAACTGTTACGCGAGCCATTTGGATCTCCGTCAGGTAGTATGAAAAAAGGGCGCATAGTGTACTAGTAAACTACCCAATAGAAAAGCGCTTTAATGATCTTACTGAACTTCAGTGGCCAATAAGTTTTCAAACAAGCTTTGGTGACGAATAACCTGCTTTTCTTTACGCAGACGACGGCTCGACACTATGGCATCTAACTCGCCAAGCGCAGCGGCAAAATCATCATTAACCACTATATAATCAAACTCATGATAGTGGGATATCTCAGCCACAGCCTTAGCCATACGATCGGCTATCACCCCGGGGCTATCCTGGCCACGCTCGGTTAAACGCCGCTGCAATTCCACTTTAGACGGCGGAGCCACAAAAATAGTGGCGGTATCGGGGATCTGCGCTTTAACCTGTCTGGCACCTTGCCAGTCTATATCTAAAAATACGTCTATACCTTTGCGCAAGGTTTGTTCGATCATGACCTTGGAAGTACCATAATAATTGCCAAACACTTCGGCCCACTCAAAGAAAGCATCCTGCTCAATTAACCCCTGAAATTCTTCGCGGCTGACAAAATGGTAATCAACGCCTTGCTTTTCACCAGGGCGTGGGGCGCGGGTAGTATGAGAAACAGAAACCTGCATGGCATTACTATGGATATCTGTTGAGTGGTGTTTATCAAGCAAGGCTTTGATTAAACTGGATTTACCGGCCCCAGAGGGCGCCGCAAGTATAAATAAATTTCCGAGTGTCTGTGGCATAGGTGATTTTCAATCAAGTTAGTGGATAAAGTGAGTGTTGCTAATTGTATGCAATGTTAGCATATTCGGTTATTTAATGGCGCTAATGCATCACAAACCACTAAAACAGGTAAGACAAAATGAACGACAGCCAATATCACCAGCTGGTAGACGATTTATTAATCGACCTGGAAGAATTACTGGACGACTGCGAAGTAGACATAGACTACGAGTCCGCCAGCAGTATCTTGAGCTTAACGTTTGAAAATGGCACAAAAATCATCATCAATAAACAACCTCCCCTGCATCAGGTCTGGGTGGCCACCAAATTTAACGGTCATCACTTTAACTTTAAAGATGGCCGGTGGATAGACGAGCGCACAGACGCAGAGTTTTGGCAGTTTATGAATGAGGCCGCCACCAAACAGGCAGGTCAACCGGTTATATTTCCACGGCCCACGTTATAAGAGAGCAAGTCCATGCAAGACAAACAATTAAGATACGTAGAAGTTAATCCCGCCAACCCACCTAAGGCCACCGTGATCTGGTTACATGGTCTGGGTGACTCAGGCAATGGCTTTGCCCCTATTGTGCCAGAGCTTAATATTCCGGTAGAGCTGGCCATCCGTTTTGTTTTTCCCCATGCGCCTGTTCGCCCGGTGACGATCAACAACAATATGGAAATGCGCGCCTGGTATAACATCTCCAGCTTGGACTTTAATAACCGGGCAGACAGCCAGGGGGTGCACCAGTCAGCGGCGCTGGTTGAACAACTGATTGATGCAGAAATCGCCAGCGGTATTCCTGCACAGCGAATTGTACTGGCAGGGTTTTCCCAGGGTGGCGTGATTGCACTGCATCTGGGTACCCGGTTAACCAAAAAAATTGGTGGGATTTTAGCCTTATCGACCTATATGAGTGAGCCTGAAACCTTAAGCGCTCAAGCTAACCAGGCCAATAAAGATACCCCTATTATGATGGCCCATGGTCAACAAGATGATGTAGTACCCGTTTATATGGGTAATGCAGCCTATAAGGTATTGACAGAAAATGGCTATCAGGTGCAATGGCGTGAATATATGATGCAGCACAGCCTTTGCCCACAAGAACTACTGGACATATCCGCTTGGTTACAGCAATGTTTACCTGCCTAGCAGCCAACCATGCGTCGCATTTGCTATGCATGGTTGGCTGCTAGTGAGTAAATCATAGCGAGACCCGATAATATCATTGCTTACCCCACTAGCTTTGGTCACTCAGGCCGCTTAACCAAGCGCGCCGGCAATAAGCTCTGCAGCCTTTTGGGTGGCGGTGAATAGTTTATGGTAAAGGGCGCACCAAGCCGACCTTGTGCACAGGGCAGCTAAGTGTAAAGGCGTGCAAAAGACTGATTTTTTGCCTGCGCCTGTCGCTAACGCTTTAGCCACAGGGATCCACGGCTTTGGCGGGCTGACCTGTTGCGACCCCGGATGCATCTAAAACGGGACGTTTTTTTGTTAGCTCACCCGATATCAGCCAGGACGTGGCCAATCACCCTCACAAAGTATTGCCAAACGCACTTTACCGCTATTTTCTTTTGCACTCACTTACCCCGCCTGGCATTGTTGCCTGGCATTTTTCACCGTGATTTTTTTCTAGCTAAGTAAAATTCTGCTAATTTCTGATAGGATCAGTGCCCTGTCTCTACTAATTATTTTGGAATTACCATGTCACAACGCATTATTCGTATCGCTACCCGTAAAAGTGCCCTGGCGATGTGGCAAGCCGAATATGTGCAAGCCAAGCTACTCGAAGCCCACGAGGATATCACCATAGAACTGGTCCCCATGAGCACCCAAGGTGACAAAATTCTCGACACCCCCCTGGCCAAAATTGGTGGCAAGGGATTGTTTATCAAAGAATTAGAGATCGCCATGAGCGAAGGCCGGGCCGATATAGCCGTGCATTCTCTCAAAGATGTACCGGTACATTTTCCAGAAGGTTTTGGGTTGCACGCCATTTGCGAACGGGAAAATCCCCTCGATGCCCTGGTGTCTAATCACTACACCAGCATTGACGCGTTACCCCAGGGTGCAATAGTGGGCACCTCCAGTCTGCGCCGCCAATGCCAAATACGCGCTGCCCGGCCAGATCTGCACATTCGCGATCTGCGCGGCAATGTAAACACCCGCCTGGCAAAACTGGATGCAGGCAACTATGACGCCATTATTCTGGCTGCTGCCGGCCTTATTCGTTTGAAAATGCCCCAGCGTATACAGGCCTATTTAGCCCCTGAGGTGTCGTTACCCGCCGTGGGCCAAGGCGCAGTAGGCATAGAATGTCGCAATGACGATAGCGAGCTTATCGCTTTGCTCCAGCCCCTGCATCACACTGATACCGCATTGCGGGTGTGCGCCGAACGCGCACTCAATGCCAAACTCAATGGTGGCTGCCAGGTGCCCATCGGCAGTTTTGCCCAGCTCGATGGTGACAATTTATTCTTGCGCGCCCTGGTCGGCTCGCCGGATGGTAAACAGATACTCTACGGCGAAGCGCGGGGCCACAGCAACACGGCTGAGCAACTGGGTATAGAGGTTGCCGAGCAATTGCTGGCCCAGGGTGCCGGCGAAATATTAAGCGCCCTGCACCAGGAGTAGGCCTGTGGCTTTTTTGATCTTGCGCCCGGTGGCTAAATACCAAATCAGCGCGGCGCACTTTAAGGCCGCAAACTTGCCCGCTGTGGGCCTGGGGTTAATAGACACTATTGCCGATCAGGCAGCGCTGGCAGCTTTACCCCAGCAAATAGAAGCACTGGCGCCCAATAGCCTGATCATTTTCACCAGCACCACCGCGGCCGAACTGGCCTGCCAGCAAAGTATACACTGGCCGGCTGCCATCCATATACTGGCAGTGGGCCAGGCTACCGCTCTTAGGCTAAAAAACGCGGGCCTGGCGCCTGAAGTGCCTGCGTTAGCCAGCACTGAAGGCCTGCTTGGACTGGCGAAATTACAGGCTATTAAGGGCCGCCAGGTGCTGATCGTTAAAGGTCAGGGGGGTCGACCTGATCTCGCACAGGTTTTATCCGCCCGGGGGGCACAGGTAAGCGCGGCCAATCTTTATCAAAGAGTGAATATAGCCCCACCAAAGGCAACAGAAGTCTGGCATGCAACGCAAATTCAATGCATTATTGCAACCAGCGGCGAGCTAATAGAAGCCGCTTTTGCGCAATTTGCGCTACAGTGGTTACAATCAATGCCCTGGATAGTTGTGAGCCCACGCACCCAACAAATTGCGACTAAACTAGGTATAAACAAAATATTGCTGAGCGAAGACGCTAGCGACCAGGCACTTATCCACTGTGCCAAGGAATTTCTGGAGCAATAAATGGCAGATAATACAGACCAACCCCCATCATTAACGCCTACAGACAGCGCTAAGGCCTCACCCATGAGCGCTAAAACCGCCTTGCCCGACTCGACTGCTAGTGCAGCCAAGGTCGCCGGCAACCACAAAAAAAACAGCCCAAAAGCACAAGTGAGCGACAAACCCGCCAAGACCGGCTTATTATGGTTAATGGTGGTGCTGAATTTTATACTGCTAACAGGGGTATTGGCTGCAGGTTATTGGGGCTGGTTACAATGGCAACAGCTGCAAAGCGGCCAGAAAGAGTATATACAAAGCCAGCAAAGCAAGCTCGACCAGCAAGCCCAAAGCAATCTGGCTATGACCGACAGTATTGCCCGGGAAAACCGTGCTTTACAGACAGACCTGCAACAACTCGCCCAACAAATGCAAGAGTCTGCCAAGCAAGTGCAAGACGCGGCCACACAGGCACAATTAGCGGCAGAACAAAGTAAAGCCAATCAGCAGATTATCACCTCAATTGCCGGGCGCAGACCCGCCGACTGGTTACTGGCCGAGGCTGATTTTTTAATCCGCATGGCCGGGCGTAAATTATGGTTAGAGCATGATGTTAAAACCGCCATGTTGATGCTCCAATCAGCCGATAGTCGCTTGCAGGACCTGGATGACCCCAGCCTGTTGCCCATTCGCGAGCGCTTGGCCCAAGATGTACAAAGTCTGCAACAGATCAACCCCGTGTCATTGTCTTCTGTAGCATTAGCATTAGGTGCCCTGTTACAACAGGTTGATGCCTTACCACTGGTCACGTTTGAACGCCCGGATAAAGTTGAAGATAACGACGATGTATCAGGCTCGGCAAATGACTGGCGCAGCAACCTGGCCCGCAACTGGCGTACCTTTACCAAAGATTTTTTCAGCTTTCGCAAAAAACAAACCGACGTTCAGCCTTATATGTCTGAGCAGCAGCAGTGGCTGGCCAAAGAACAGCTCAGACTGGCATTATTACAAGCCCAGGGCGCGGTAATGAAAGAAGATGTCACCCTTTACCAGCAAGCCATGCAAAATGCCCTCAGGGTACTCATTGAAGACTTTGACACTCAGGCCGCACCCGTAAGCCAGTTTACCCTTAGTGTGCAAAACCTTATCGACACCGATATTGAACGGGTTTATCCCGGTGAGTTTACTGTGGCCCCGGCGCTTGAAGATCTGATCCAGCAGCGCATGAACGATGTTTTTAGCAATGGGAACACCCAACCATGATCAGAATATTAGCGCTATTTATCGCCCTGTTGGGCGCGGTGTTAGTGGGCTCGTTAGTCTTCGATGACAAAGGCTATGTGTTTATCGAATTCAGTGACTGGATCATCGAGATGAACGTATTCTCTATGGCCATCATGGCTATTTTGGCTTTGGTGGGCGTGTTAGTGCTTTCCTGGTTAGTGCAAAAAATCTTTATGCTGTTCGCAGGCTCAAAGAACTGGTTAGGTAATTGGGGGTCACGGCGCAAGAAAAACGCCTTTACCAATGGCCTGATAGCCATGGCAGAAAATAATTATCTGGAAGCCCGCAAACAGCTGGCCACCATTAAAGAAGAAGATTTTGACGGGCTGAACCTGTTGGCCGCCGCTGAAGCCGAAATGCAATTGGCCCAGCCCCAGCGAGCCCGCGAAAACTGGCGCTTGGCCGCCACTTTTCCCAAATCTGCCCTGGCAGCGAAGATGAGCCTTATTCGCGATCATTTGCAGCACCAACAAGCCAGTGATGCCTTGGTGATCATTGCCGACATGAACGACAAACAAAAAAATCAACCTGTGGTACTACGTTTATGGGCGCAAACCCTAGCTCAGGCAGGTAAATGGCAGGAACTTAAAGATCGTCTTAAAGGCTGGAAAAAACCCTTGGGGGAGGACTACGCCCACTTTATGCAAGCAGCCTCAAAAGGCAGCTTCGCCGAGATAGCCAGTAAACAGGGGGCCCAGCAACTTAAAGAAACCTGGCAAGCCCTGCCCAGAGGAACCCGCAATGATCCGGCTCAGCAAGCAGCGTATGTACAGCAACTGCTGGTGCAGGGCATGCATCAGGACGCCCAACAGGCCCTGGTGGAATACCAAAAAGAGGGCCCCCAGGCACTGTTGATGCCCCTATTTAGGCAACTGACATTGCCTAACCCGGCAGCGGCAATCAAAAAACTGGAAAGCTGGCTTAAGCATGATGACATGAACGTAGAACTGCTCTCCACTTTGGGACATTTGGCCTATCACGCCAAAGATTACGCCCTGGCAGAAAAAGCCCTGGCCAAAGCCATTAAACTGGGCAACCGCCAGCAAGACCTGCGCCTGATGGCCAGTATCAAAGAAGATCAGCTGGACGAGCATCAAGCCCTGCAGTTATACAAACAAAGCCTGGCACCAACAAACACACTGGCAAAAACCGAATAGCATGGGCACTACCCCATTATTAGCGAAATGGCTGCTGGCCCTTTCGCTGTTGTTGCCGGCACAGCTTTTAGCCACAACTGCTGTGCATTCCCCCACCCCGGCGTTTGAATTAATTGTGCTCGGTAATAGCGGCGGCATTGAAGATGGTAATCTTAGCGCCTTTTTGCTGCGCTCAGTAAACGAACCTAACTACATAGCATTAGATGCCGGCACCCTGGTAAACGGTATTAATCAGGGTATCAAACAACAGGCTTTTACTGATCTAGCCTTAGTAGAAGATGAAAAATGGGCCCGAGCAGGCACCATTTTGCGCCATCATGTAAAGGGTTATTTACTTAGCCATGCCCACCTTGATCATATCAGCGGTATGCTGGTGGCCTCGCCCGAAGACAGCGCCAAAAATATCTACGCCCTGGCATCGGTTAATAACATGATTGGCGAAACCTATTTTAACGGTCAGGCATGGGCCAATTTTAGCGATCGGGGCATTCCACCTTTGTTAAACAAATATCATATTGTGGACTTGCCCGTTGGTGCACCTGTTACTATTGATGAAACCACCCTTAAGGTTACCGCGTTTAGCTTAAGTCATCCTGTTGAGTCCACCGCGTTTGTGCTTGAGCAAGGTGATGATCTGTTTGTATATTTTGGTGATACCGGCCCAGATAGTGTGGAAAAACAAGGCAAACTAGAGGTCATCTGGACGTATCTGGCCAAACAAGTTAAACACAAGCGGTTACGGGGTATGATCATTGAAACCTCCTTTGATAATGCCCGACCCCATAATCTGCTTTTTGGCCATTTAACCCCTGAATTACTGATGCAAGAACTGCATAGTTTTGCAGCCAAGATTGGCGGCGAAGCGCCCCTGAAAGATCTCAAAATCGTTATCAGCCATATTAAATACACCCTGGCCCGGGGTGTTGATCCAAAAAGTAAAATCAAGCAGCAACTGGATGAAGCTAACGATCTTGGCCTAGAGATCATTATTCCCAGACAAGGGCAAAAACTGCTGTTTTAAGCGGGTACGGGCACAATAGTAACCGCGGTATAGGCTACGGTTTCGCTCCGGACATGAAGATCTTCGACAACGAAAAGTACTTCTGGGTACAAGCAGAATCCATGTGCTGTGCTGTCTATTTACTGCACCATACCGGCGATGCAGTTTACCAACAGTGGTACGACAAAATTTGGCAATATTCTTGGAAACATATGGTTGATCACCAATACGGTGCCTGGTTTAGAGTACTCACCCATGAAAACCAAAAAATCGATGAGCTAAAAAGCCCTATCGGCAAAACCGACTACCACACCATGGGCGCCTGTTTTGATGTATTAGACCTGGTTCGCAAACTTAACCCCCAAGGATGTAATTAAGCGAGCGGTACCAGCCATCCACGGTCTATACCCAAAACCATTGGAGTTGCACAGCTAGGCGGCAAAGAAACTCAGCCACACAAGCTTAGACGGTCTAAGTGCCACGTCGGTTACCGATTGGGGTGAGCGAGTGCAGCCAACAACGCTGCAGCTGCAAGGGAGACGGGTATAAAGCTAAACAATACGCACGGGGCTACCGTGAAAAAATACCGTAAGTTATGGCTCGAGTTGAACAAAAAACAGGCATACGCAAGGAATAACAAAATAAGACTGGAAATACTGCCAAGTTTCTTTAAACTCTGCCCTCTTCAAAATGAAGCACGGCTACCCTGGTGGGTTACCTAGTAATAGCGCCAAGCTTCATGGACGAAAACGAAGAAAGTACAACAAGTTAATGCACCCGTAGCTCAGCTGGATAGAGCGTCGCCCTCCGGAGGCGAAGGTCACAGGTTCGAATCCTGTCGGGTGCACCATTTCTAAAGACATCCGTTACCGTTAGACCCCCTCAATATGTAGTGGTCAAGAAAAATTGGACACATTTATAAACTGCTAATT
>JBKEFM010000058.1:0-20846 GCA_046709505.1 Paraglaciecola sp.
TTTTTTCATAAATCAAAGACCTGACCCCTCCGTTTTTCTTGGTTAAAATAAAACATAAGGGATTACGCATACCTACTTAACCGGAGAGGGCTAATGAGTGACCCCTCAGTTTACTACTTTTAAGTCTATGACGGCTATGGTGGCTTTTTTGCCGTACGATTAGCATCATTTTCACTTAGAAAATGATGCTAATCGTTGAAGACATTCATCAATATTGGTCTGGCCGAACGTCCGCCTGTTACCACAACAGATCGACAAGTTTAAATATCGAAAACACAACATATAGTGTGTGAAGTTAAGGGGATAGCCTTGATAAATAAAAATCGTCACGGCGAGAGCCATTAAAAGAGCAAGCCAGATCTTGCGCTGTTTTTTTGCATTAAACAGATCCAAATGATCGACGCCCCGGAACAGCATCACTGTTACGGCTGGTATATATGAAGATCACAGTCCCTAGACCCCACACTGACCTCTGAATTTATGTTAAGTACTGCAGACAATTCTTCCGCTCTTTACTGTTGTTATTTTACCTTTAGCTATTTGCCAGGAGTGCGACAACTTGCCCCATGTCATCATCAGCCCGCCTTGTATACTGCACTGAAATGGTTAGTTAACGTTAAAATAAACAAGAACAAGAACATGCATGTTCAATAAACGCTCACTTCCCGCCCCTTTATACTTATTTTCCCCCTTTGCAATCAGCATAGCGGCAGGCCTGTCAACTGTGCGCGGAAGAGCCTATTGATATCATTGAAATTCATAGCCAACAAATCAATAATAGTGGCCGTTTAGGTTCCGCGGAACAACTGCTGCGGGAGCAAAGCGTAGATTTTTCGGCGGCTGGGGGCGTGTCCAATTTGCCGGTATTAAATGGCATGATGGGTGACAGAATTAAAGTGCTCATTGATGGCGCTGAGATCACATCTGCCTGCGCTAATCATATGAACCCCTGTCTTATATTTATGCCAATCAAATTCAGTCATTAAACATGCTAGCGGGTATATCACCGGTCAGCGTCGATGGGGATAATATAGCCGGGGTGATAAGTGTGGATGCCATCAACCCTTAATATATAGACAATACTGAACTAGGCTGGCATTCGGGCTATGTGGCCGCTCAATACCGTTCAGTTGACCAAGGTAGATCTGTGGGCATAGGCGCACGTATAGCCAGTCAACATATGCGCCTTGATTATCAAGGCGCATATGTTGACGCGGATAGTTATCAGGACGGCAATGGCGATAAAGTACTGGAGACCCTTTATCGTGCGCAAAATCATGTATTAACGACGGCTATTCGTGATGAAAAACAACAATTGGCTGTTAAGTTAACCCATCAGAGCATTCGGTTTCAGGGTTTCCCCAATCAATATATGGATATGACGAACAATAAAAGTTATGACTTAACAGCCAGATATTTAAGACAGCTTGAAGCCGGGGAATTTAAGGGGCAAGTAAACTGGCACAATGTAAAACATGAAATGGTTTTTTCAGCCCTGAAAAAACCAGCATGATGCCCATGAGCACCGAGGCCGATGATTATAGCTACTTACTCCATTGGCAGTTCGATTTACCCCAGGGAAAAACGTTATTATTTGGCCATGAATATTACGCTTACCGCGTCGAAAACTGGTGGCCTGCAATCGAAGGCTCCGCCATGATGGGCCCTAACGATTACATTAATATTCATGATAGAAAACGTGGGCGTATCGCCGGTTTTGCTGAGCTGCAACAACAACTTAATTCAAAATGGTTAATATCTGGCGGTGTGCGCATTGAACATGTCACCACCGAGACCCCAGAGGTGCAAGGCTACCAGGACATGAACTCGAACTCAGGTATGGGTATGATCAGCCGTTACAGAATGTTAATCATGCAAAACCCATGACCACGGCTCAGGTAGAGTGGGAACATATTCACCGTGTGTTACTTGGCCACTCAGGCAATATTTCAGCCACGGCACAAGCGCTGGGCATGCATAGACGCAGCCTGCAACGCAACCTGGAAAAATACTCCCCCAGTAAAAACTGGCAAGTTAAAGTTAAATCCAAACAAGCTGATAAGAGTTTGATGTGCTTATATTTATCATGGTAATTAGTTGATCTATATCAAACCATAGTACCGTTAGCTGATTAAAATTAAATCATTAAAAACTACTATTAGAAGCCCGCTATGAAAAACCCACAACGAATACTGGTCGTCGTCAGTGGTAAACGTAAACAACATCCTGCCTTACAGCGAGCTTTGAAATTTGCGGAATATAATGACGTGCATCTTCATTTATTTAACTCTATATATGAGCCAGTAATGGAGTTAACGGATGTGCTATCCAGTGATCACCGTAAAGAAATGAAACGCCAATATATGGCTGATCGCTCTTTGTATATGGAAGATATTGCCGCAACACTGGATAAAAAAGGCATCAAGTGCAGTATCAATATGGCATGGCACAGGGAGTTACATGAAGCCATAGAACAAGCAGTAGATGAGTTACAACCTGATCTGGTTATAAAACACATCAGTGCTAAAACAGGCAGCCTCAATCCTTTTGCCATGCCAACAGACAGGCATCTGCTACGTTATTGTCATGCACCGTTGTTATTGGTTAAACAATCTCGCTGGACTAATAATCCCATTTTGGCGGCAGTAGACCCCATGGCTGCGGATCCCAAACACATAGCGTTGAATCATCAAGTACTGGAATATAGCAAAATGTTGGCTCATGTGACCGAAACTGAGGCCCATGCGGTCAATACCTACGAAGCCCCTATTATGAGCCCCTCCGTTGATTTACCCGGCATAGATTATGAGGTGCTTCGCCAGGAAACTGGGAAAATTCATACTGAAAAAATGCACCAATTACTCACTGAAAACAATTTTTCAACTGAACACATGCACGTCGTGCAAGGTCGGCCCGATATCGCTATTGACCAGCTCGCCAACGAGCTTGAAGCACAAATTGTGGTGCTTGGCACAGTAGGCAGAACCGGACTGTCAGCCGCCTTTATCGGCAATACAGCAGAGAATATTTTAGCCAGCCTGACTTGTGAAATACTCACCATCAAACCTGAATTAGCGAGGGAAAAAAATGGCTAAACAAACACACAGCATCACCCGGATTTTGGTAGATATTGATCCCGATAAACAACAGCAGCCCGCGTTAAACCGGGCAATGCAATTTGCCGCACATAACAAGGTAGTGATCAAGTTGCTTAGCTGCCTGTCTTATCCATCTTTAGTAGTCGGCACGTCGCTAAACCCTGCCCATCAAGAAAATACCAAGGCCGCTATCGTTGCTGTACATGAACAAAGGCTAGCTGAACTGGTTAAAAAAAGTGGATCTGAAAATGTCACCTTTGAGACCGAAGTGATATGGCAGTCTCCGGTTTATCTGGGAATACTACGAGCAGTTGATGCATTTCAAGCTGATATTCTTATCAAGGCCAGTCAGCCTCATAGTAATGTTGCACGGTGGTTTTTTACCCCCACAGATTGGTATTTACTCAAAACTTGCCCAGTGCCAATCTTACTGGTCAAACAGCCTTCCTGGTCGCAAAAAACAACTGTCGTGGCGGCATTGGATCCGGGACATGAATTGAGTCAACAAAGCGAGCTTGACCAGCGAATTCTTAGTGCGGCATTCGCTGTGTCACGGCAACTTGGGGCACCTTTACATGCAGTACATTGTTTTAATCCCGGATACACAGACAAAGTATTTGCTGGTCTGGTGAAAAGTATTTTATGGGAGAAAGTATTTCCCGCAGCTACGCAAACTGACGAAGCCAAAATAATGGAAAATCTACGTTACGAGCATAATGCACAATTTGCCCGGGAATGCCTTGACTGGGTGCCCAACAGCGCCAATCAGCACCTGTTTTCCGGGGCGATAGAACAGGTGCTACCACCGGCACTACCGACACTCCATGCAGGTATTTTAGTACTGGGTACCACCTACCGTTCAGGCTTGCTGGGCAGTACTGCACAAGAACTGGTGGAAACCGTTGACTGCGACATATTAGGGGTTAAACCCAGGGATTTCGAAGCGCCACCACATTGGTAAACCAACCAGGCACTCATCCCTGGGCCGATAATGACCCGGGGCAAGCCTAAACAGCTGTTTTAAGCTGCCAGACGCAGCGCCAAGTATGGCACCAAATTAAAGACAAAAATAAATATTTTAAATAAACCCATGCCACAATAGTTAACCATATCAAACTGCTGCGCAGATAAATCGAACCATTTTTGGTGGGTTCTGTATATCCAGTCATGGTTAAATATAAACATGGCAAGCCATATCACTAACAAGATGGAATCGATTGCAGTACACCAGCCAAAAATGTGCGTTAATTGCTCAACCTGCAAAGTGTTACCCTTCTATGAATAAGTGATTTCATCCACTGTTCGCTTGCCCATTCCCCACTTTTATCGTGGCTTAATGGGCGTGATACTAGGTAAGTCCTAGCCTAACGATTAACCTTGTGGCAATTGAGACATCCCCCTGAGACACGGCCCGCAAGATAATAGCGAGGCTGGGCTAAAGAGGCAGCACTGCGGGCACGATCAATTTCGGCCAAAAAGTCTTGCATAAAATCCTGTAGAAATGGGTGGCTGGCTCCTGCGTCTGAGGCTTGTAGTCTCGAACCTATGCGTTCGATATTGCCCAGGATACTCACCACCTTTTGCTGTTGGGCGCTGTTCTGGAGATTGTCTGGCATCAGCACGCCATCAAGTTGCTGAAGCTGGTATGCAAGTTGTTGCATACTAGAACGTAACTCATCAGGACTCACATATTTAAAATCCGGCGGATAAGTGACTTTGCGCATGGCTGCGGCCATGTCGCTGCTGCAACCGCTTATACCCAGGGTCGACAACATTACAATTTGTGTTATGACGATAATACAACGAGGGGTTTTCATAAAATAGCATCCTTCAATTAAAGTGTGGTGAACTTGTCAAAACGACTAATAGCCGTTATTAATCAATTTTGAGTGGGTTATCTATGGGCTTCCCAGCAACCAAGCCGATAATTTTTCGTGGCCTAATCACTGTGTTATTACTGACATACAAAGCGCCTCTGACAAAAGACTAACGTTGTATTTCTGGTTTTCTGTTTGCACTAAAAAGCGATACATTGCCCCAGGGCCGGTATGTCAGTCACCATGGACTTTTCATCCCACAACTTTGATGACAGAGCATCCAGTGCTTGGGGATCACCATGGACCAAAACCACCCTTGGTGATCCGGTAAAATTACAGACCCATTCTGCCAACTCATTTTGCCCCGCATGGGCAGAAAAACCGCCCAGGGTTTCGATTTGTGCTTTAACCACAAAACTGTCGTTAAACATTTTAATACGTTTTTTACCATCGACTAAAAGCCGACCAAGCGTTCCCTGTGCCTGATAACCACAAAATATGACTGTGTTTCGGTTATCCCAGATCCGTTGTTTAAAATGATGGCGAATACGCCCACCCGTGCACATACCGCTGCCTGCGATAATAATGGCACCCTTTTTAATATTGTTGATAGCCATGGAATTTTCTGTGGAAACAGAAAGAAAAAGCCGAGGAATAAAATCTTTTATAATGGAACTGGCACAGGGCGTAGCTTGTTCTATTTCTTTTGCGTCCAATAAAGCAAACCAGCGGTCATAGACTTTTGTCACTTCTATCGCCATGGGGCTGTCGAGTATCACTTGCCAATTTTTTAATTCGCCACTTTGGTGTAATTGTCCTAAATAAAACAGCAACTCTTGGGTACGCCCCACAGCGAAGGCCGGGATCATGACATTGCCGCCGCGGGCTTGCGTATCCCGTAAAATCTGGCGAAGCTGTGCAACCGTATCTTCTATTGGTCGGTGATTTCGATCCCCATAGGTGCCTTCCATCAAGACAATATCGGCCTGAGTCAGGACAGTGGGATTTTTCATCAGCACGGCATTTTTATTGCCCAGATCACCGGAAAAAACTAAGGTTTTTGTTTTTCCTTTTTCACTAAATACCACTTCTACAATGGCTGATCCTAAAATATGGCCAGCGTCATGGAAGATGACGTTGGCCTGGGGAGATAAAGCAAAAGGCTGTTGATAATTTTTTGACTGGCATAAACCCAGGGTTTTGGTTACATCTTCCTCCGTATATTCAGGTGCAAGCTCAACTTTGCCCTTGCGTGCCCTGCGCCGATTTTCTCTTGCCAAATCACCCAGATAAATACCCACTGAGTCAAGCAACATCACCTGCAGCAGATCTGCTGTGGCATCGGCACAGTAAATCGGCCCGTTAAAGCCGTCATGTACTAATTTAGGCAACATACCACTGTGATCCAGATGCCCATGAGAAAGCACAACTGCATCGATTGAATTAGGCTCAAACAGAAAGGTTTCCTCCTGGATACGCCGTACCGAACTTCCACCCTGATGCATACCGCAATCGAGTAAAATACGGCCCACTGCCGGGGATTCAAGCATATGACATGAACCCGTGACTTCTTGTGCTGCACCAAAAAATTTAATCGTTGCCATTACCAACTCTGGTTTACAATCACCTGAATTACTTAAACATATTCGATGATGGTCGGCTTGATCCAAGTCAATACATGCTTCTTTTCGTCCGCTAAAATCTGTTTAAGTTAGTCCTTTTACGAGCTGTTAATGACTCAAACTTTACATGATCCCAGGACGATTAATGCCCATGATTTCCCTTTTGCTGGCAGCACCAAAGACCAGCTCTACTTTTTACTTAATTATGCGGTCCTTGCCCCATCCTGCCACAATACACAGCCTTGGTTATTTCGCCTAAACGACAACAGCTTGGACATTTATGTAGACTTTAAACGGGCACTATCGATTGTGGATCCCGATAATCGAGAAATGGTTATCAGTTGTGGGGCAGCAATTGGCACCTTGGTTTTAGCAGCCAAATTTTTTGCTTATCAAGCGCATGTCAAATATGCACCAACAGCGGATCCTTCGGGTTTATTAGCCAATATCAGTCTGACTAAAAGCCATAAACCTGTGACCGATGATATCGCCATTTTTGGCGCAATTATGCGCCGCCAAACCAATCGCAGTCCTTTTGATAATATGGCTATTGCACCAGGGGTTCTGAATGATTGTGCCCAGGCGGCTAAATCTTATGGGATAGAATTTGTACATGTTATTGATGATAAACAGAAAGCCTTTATTGCCGAGCTTGCTGAGCTGGCGGATCGCAAACAGTTCTCACAACCCTGGTTTCGCAATGAATTGGCGTTGTGGCTGCGCCCCAAACACCAACGCAACAAAGACGGTATGTCGGCTTATCGTTTCGGTATACCGGACTTTCTCACGCCCATAGCCGGCTTTATTATCAGAACCTTTAATATAGGCAAACGGGTAGCCAGCAGCAATCGTGCAAAGATCCAATCCGCATCCCCTGCATTAGGTGTTTTTGCCAGTCAGTCAGACTCACAGCACGACTGGCTTAATGCCGGCCATGCCCTTGCCCATGTACTGCTTATTTTAACCTCCCGGGGCCTCACGGCGGCCTACATCAATCAAGTCATTGAGACACCGGCCTTTCGCCGTCGTTTGCAAAAACATTTAACGTCCCTGGCTTACCCCCAACTATTACTCAGGCTCGGCCGCACTGCGCCTTCTTTGCCACAGTCCGTTCGGCGCAGTGTGTATGACTGCCTGATGGAATAAGTCATGCTTGTAAATAAAGAGGCATAAGGTGGCATAAGACAGTTTATCCCTTATCTGAAAACTATTTAATTTCAGACAGCAACTTGGTATGAGTCACTAGCTTTCTTACCCCATGGGCATGATCTTCTGCAAATACGTTACTTTTACACCACTGACCCAGCGTATTGATATCCACTTTGGCACACTGTGGGCGAACACTCCACGTCACCTGTAACGGGGAACAAGCTTGTTCAGTATATTTAGGCCCGGTTGTTGACCCCATAAACTCCACGGGCTTGCCGGTATCCAGAGGTAATGCTTTGGCCTGGTGCCGATCATTTACAATATTACCATCATAGGATAAGTCATTAAAATCCATGGCTGAGGTATCATTCACTACTGTGAATACTTGAGTTTCAACACGAAGATCTGGATTCGCACATTTTTTAGATAAACATGCTCCCAGACCTTTGCCCGGTTGGACGTCACAGGAAGAGTGCACCCAATGCACCTCTATGGTATTGCCCGGCTTCAAGCCCTTACATATCTCGGCTTTTGGGGCCTGTAATTCAGCTTTTGACAGAGACTGGCTGATTTCACATTGGTAACCTCCCCCAGAGCCATGTTCACCTTCACCGGCGAAAATCGCAAAATCTTTGGCTTTATGCTCGGCATTGTTGTGGAAATGAATATTACATAAATTCATCTCTTTATAATGGGGTGCCATGGCAAAACGGCTTTCATTATCACCCGCAATATTATCTATATCTCTTGGTGTCTGGGGGCCATATCCCTCACACACAGCCCCTTGTAATTTATGCTCAGGGCTGACGTTATCTGCCGCCACGGTATTGGCAGAAAAAGCGGCTATGGCTATGGCTATCGCAGCAAGCAGGTCTTTATTTTTGATTAATTTCATTATTTTCACCCTTCATAGACATAATATTTAATTTAAGCCAGCTCGAATACCCAAGATAAAGCGACTAAAACCCTGGCACTGATTGAATCCCAAAACAGGATTTCAGTATTCAGGTTGATGGTGGGCGCCGCAAGTGAGAATTGTCATAAACGAGCAAAAATAACCATAAGGTAGACTAATTGATTAGGGAATTAGCGCATTTCATTGCCATTGAGCCCCATATTATTTTACAAAGACGATGAATTTGGGTAAATCATGCAACTTGAAATTATGTTTTATAAATATTACCTAGGATATAAAGAAAAGGCGCAATCCTCACCTTTTAAGAAACCAGCTTACCTTTGTAGACGACAATAATGTAACAACAGCTTAGTTTTAATGACAGTCTTTGGTCATCACTCAAACATCGCTTAACGTAAAAGCGAACGTCAATTTACAATCAATATGTTTGAGCAGCTTGTTAACAATAGCTGGCGTGGTAAAAGTCCCGCTGGTATTTTCAGACTTAACCTCAATGAAAATATCACAATCGATGATATTAATTTGTTGGCGCACATAAAAAATATTTAAATTATCCAGATATTCCCCTAACAGTGGAACACTTCCCACATAACAATTGTTGTCTAGATGCTGGGTGTAGGTGGCACCCTTAACTTCTCTGGTTAAGGTAAAGGCTTGTAGCTTATCTAAATTTAAAAAACGAAAAGACAAGCTGGCATCAATATATGGATTTTGCATGAAATATCCTCTGGTTTATCACAAGGCTGAAGAAAAGCTGCTGAACGTTAATTGTCTCTTATTAAAGTGTCCAGTGCTCTTTAACCAAAACAGAACACCAAGTAACGTTAATTAATGTCATTTAGCTATATTTACATAGCCTTAAAATAAAGCGCGCTAAATTAACCTCTTAGCTCCACTGCTTACTTTGATTAAAGCAACGCTGGCTTTTAAGAAAAATGCCGTTTATTGTAGCCATTAAGCCAATGTTAAACAGACACCCGTTGTTAAGGAAAAAATGAGTCAGGTCGTGGTTAAATTTACCTTTGAAAAAGGCACAAAAAACAGTGTCCGTTATCAGGAAGTGCCGGAAGAGGGCAAGGCGCCTATTATTGGTAGCTTGTACGTGCAAAAATGGTTTGCGGGTAACAGTAAAAACCTGACTATTACTGTGGAGAAAACCGATTAACCCAAAACCATAGTGTTGCAAACAGGCGCTAAAGACAATCAACTCCATGAGCTTAGGCGTATTAAGTGTAACGCGATTGGCGACATAGGGGGTGAGTAAGAGCAATGGTAAATAGGGTTGATGGAATGAAGTCATACCTGCTGACAATATGTATCACCTTGCAATGCTTAAATCCCTCTGTTACTGATGCAAAGTCAGTCAATTAAAAAAGATATATGAAAAATATCATTTCCTCTAACAAATGCCGCCAAATCTTCACCAATAGCAAGGCCATAATATTAATGTATCGCCCCCCTTATTTGTGAAACGTTCTGGTTTACCTGTTGGCCACTAAGAACACTATGACTGCCAATAAAAAACCACTGATCAGTTGCCACATTAATAAGGGGTTACGCTGTGCCAGCGGCTGTTTTTTGTCGGCGACGATCAGGCTTCGATTGGGTTTAGCTAAATCGGCTATAAATTCTGAAAATGCTTGGTAACGCAGGGCTGGATCAGCTTGCAAGGCTTTACGTAAACTGAGGTTTATCCAGGCTGGTAAATCTTGACGTCTGTGGTGCAAGCTTTGGTATTGCCATTCACTATAGTGTGTGGGTACATAATCCTGATAACGAAAAGCAGCAAAGGGCAAAGTACCGCTAAGCATTTCATAACACAGCACCGCTAAGGAAAATAGATCACTGCGATGGTCGCTGTGGTGTGTTATCAGATATTCCGGAGCAATGTAATGCACTGATCCCAGGGCAATATCTTCAACGGGCAAGGTATTAGTTTCGGCTAGGGCCCCTACCCATACCGTACCAAAATCAATCAATTTAACTTCGCCTTGGTGGGTGATCATCACATTCTCGGGTTTTACATCCCGGTGTACCATATCCCTGCGCTCTAATACTCTTAGAGCCACTATCAGCTGGCTGATGATCCCCCTTACCTGATCCAGACTCGGCTGGGGGTTATCATACATCCATTGGCGCAAAGTTTGTCCTTCTATGTATTCACATACATGGTACATAAATTTTGCGTTATCAGGTCGGCTATAGATAGCCATGATATTAGGGTGTTTAACCCGCTGGCCAATCCACTCTTCCCGTAAAAAACCGCTTAGGTAAACCGGATCATCGGCAAAATGTTGAGACGGCGTTTTTAACCCATAAATCTTACCATCTACTTCACATTGCACTTTGTACAAACTGCTGCGGGTGCCATTAAACACCAGCTGTAATACCCGATAACCTTCCAGTTTCATGCCTATATCAAGAGCCGGGGGCATGGCCAGACGTGTTAGCTGGCGATAATATTCGTCTAGATCCCCAGAGGGCAACTGAGCCACTCGCACCAACAAGCAACTGACATTATCATCACTACCTGCATCTAGCGCCGCTTGCACGATTTTTTCAGCCGCCAGCTCTAAATTTTCGCTGGCATCGCCTAGTAAGCTCTGTAATTGTTTACTTGATAAAAACTCATGCACCCCATCAGTGCTAAACAAAAACACGTCCTGGGGCAACAGTTCAAAGGTGCGGTAATCTATATCCAGTTTTGGGTCAATACCGATAGCGCGAGTTAAATAACGATTGCTGCCCTGGCGTGATATATGATCCGCAGTAAGTTGCTCAAATTGCTTACCCTGCAAACGATAGATACGGCTATCACCAACATGTAATAAATAACCCGTGGTAGACTTAAATACCAGGGCACTAAAGGTGGTCACCATTTGGCTGTGGCCATCATGCTGGTAATCGTGCTGACCATGACACCAGCGATTAAGACCTTCAAGTACCCGGCTCGCTGCCCGCTTAACCATCCAGGTGTCAGGGGTTTGCGAGTAGTCTTGTATAAAGTTGGTGACACAGGTCACCGCGGCTTCCCTAGCGCGACTACAGGCACTTACCCCGTCGGCGATGGAAGCTACTGCTCCCTTACTTTCCAACTGACTGTCTGTGGGCAACCAGGCGGCAAAAGCATCCTGATTTTGCGCTTTAGGTCCCTTATTGGAATAACCGCCAAATTCAACGTTTAATTTCTGCAAAATAAGCTGTTACCTGTGTCGTTTTAAGCAATAATTTCGAAGCGTGTATATACACCCGCCATCTGGGTGTTAGTAGCATGTCTAGGTAACGTGGATCAACTCGACACTGCCATCTTCTCTGACTTCTGTCATTGCGCCATTAGGCTCACGCATAAATAATAAGGTGACAAAACCCAATACCGCGGTACAAGCTATAACCATAAAGAAAGTGGAGACATCAACCAATGAATAAATCGTTAAATACACTACCGCTCCAACGTTACCATACGCCCCTGTCATACCGGCGATTTGCCCGGTTAAGCGGCGTTTAATCAAGGGCACGACAGCAAATACAGCGCCCTCACCTGACTGCACAAAAAACGAACAAGCCATCACCGTTACGACTGCTAACCAGATAGGCCAACTAGAGTCGATAAAACTCATGCAAAAATAGCCCACGGCCAAACCTGCCGTTAAGATCAGCAAGGTTTTTTTACGGCCGAAGCGGTCAGAGATCATGCCGCCACCGGGACGGGACATTAAATTCATAAAGGCATACATGCCGGCTAACAGCCCGGCGCTGGCCATACTTAAGGTAAAGGTATCGGCGAAAAATGCCGGTAACATAGATATCACAGCCAACTCGGAGCCAAAAGTAGCGAAATATAAAATATTTAAGACGGCTACCTGTTTAAAAGCGTAACGATGAATTTCTGGCACCGGCGTGGTAAAAATATCACGATTCACCTTGTAGGTGGCATAGCAATCGTAAACGAACAAGGCCACCAAAGTTAAATACAAAACCACGGCAACCGATCCACTAAATAACCCTACGCCGCCGGGAGATAACTTCCAGTTGAGTAAAGCCAAGGCCAGATATAATGGGGTTTTCATCAGGATCAAAAAGTAAAAATCCCCGACGCTGGTCACTTCCAAACCGCCCAGATTTTTGGGTCTAAAATAAGTTGAACCTTTAGGAGTATCAGTAGTGTTGCGGTAATACACGACACTGAACAGCAGACTTATCAGGCCTGTCAAGCCTGTGGCATAACGCCAGCCATCATCGCCACCAAACACTAAAGCTAAGGTAGGTAAGGTAAAAGCTGCGGCAGCCGAACCAAAGTTACCCCAACCGCCATAAATACCTTCAGCTGTGCCCAGTTCTTTGGGAGGAAACCATTCACTGACCATGCGAATGCCCACCACAAAACCGGCGCCAATAAAGCCCAGAGCAAAGCGAGATATCACCATCTGGGTGAAGTTATCGGCCAGAGCAAAAGTAAAACACGGAATAGCACATACAGCCAAAAGCGTTGAATAGACAATGCGCGGACCGTATTTGTCAGTCAGGGCACCAATCAGCACTCGGGCGGGTATAGTCAAAGCCACATTTAAGATCAGCAAGGTTTTCCATTCACTTAGGGTTAACCCCAAGTCTCCCATGATTGCTTCTTTGAGCGGTGCCATGTTGAACCATACAAAAAATGTGATGAAAAATGCCATCCAGGACAAATGTAAGGTTTTCATTTTGCCACTAAATTTCATCAGATTAAATTTTTCCACATTCATAGGGTGTCCTTATAGGTAAGTCTATTCATTAAACAAAAAAAAAGCCCACATAAGAATTTGATCACTCAAATTCTTATGTGGGCTACGTTGCCTGTTTTTAGCTCACGCATTTGTAAGCCAAAAAAATATTGGGTAGTACTTGCTAGTAGGCGCTTGGGTTACTGTTATGTCGTCTAGTTATCTAACTATTAACTGTTGAGCACAAAGCAAGCCAATATTTTTCTATATATTTTACAAACGGTTAGCTTTTATTTTCATTCAACATCTGGGATAGGCTGTTCGCTTGGGTGCAGTTCGCACCAAGTAAGTGCGCCATATACCGCTCAGCCAGAGTGATAATAAGACTGTACCGACTGATCAGCCAACAACAAGCGCATTTTCTGATAAATATCCGGACGAAATATGGTCCCAATCAAATCAATGGGAATAGTCATATCCAAAGGGATTTGCCCGGCATTGCTCATTTGCTTTATCAACCACTCCCCGCGAATTAATTCCGGCTGGTTAATGGAGCCACTATTACTCACCGAGAACTGATTATAAGAGGCAATACTGCGCGGTGGCATGTTGATATGCGTTAAACAACTGCCTAATAACGAGGGGGCAATCACGTCCAGTTCAGCATTCAAATATTCTTCACGGCATAACATACGGGCGGCTTCAAAACGATTAGGCACATTTTCAAGCCAGGCACAGGCTTGTTTTAAGGCTGCGCATAGCGCCAATACCGTATTAGGGTTCTTTTGATACCAGCTTTGTAACAAACCCAATACTTTTTCCGGGGAATCTTGCCAGATATCAAAAGACGTCAAAACCGTTATGCCGATACCACCCCGCACGGCTTTGGCGTTCCAGGGACCGCCTACACAGCAGCCGTCAATTTCTCCATTTTGCAAAAAAGCCACCATATTCACTGGGGGGACGATAAGAAAATCTACATCTTGGGCGGTTATATTGGCCGACAATAGCCAGTCAAGCAGTTGATAATTATGGCAACTATAAGGAAATACGGTGGCAAATTTAAGTCGGGGCAAGCCACTGCTTTTACGTTTTGCAATCACGTTTTGTAATAGATAGGCCGCCATAGGCAGCGTAACGTTACCAATATTATTGGCTGTCAATATTTCCTGATGCAGGCTTTCAGACAAGGTGATGGCATTGCCGTTTAAACTCAATACCAGTGGGGTGATCACCTTTGCAGGCGCCACACCTAAACCCAAGGTACTGGCAATCGGCATCGGTGCCAGCATTTGAGCTGCATCAAGCACGCCAGCGTGTAACTTGTCCCGCAAGGTGGCCCAGGAGTTCTGCTTTTGTAACTGTACATCCAGCCCCCACTGACTAAAAAAACCCAGTTCTTTAGCAACAATCAGCGGCGCTGAGTCTGTCAGTGGAATAAAGCCCAAGTTTAAATTGGTTTGCTCGGGTTCAATCATGATCACTTCCTTTATCCAGGGTACGCAGCATGGAAATAATAGTCTTTGCAACGTCTTCTAATTTTTGTCCTGCATCCATCGCCGTTTTACGCATAGTATGAAAGGCTTCGTCTTCACTTAAGCCCCTGCTTTTCATTAATAAGCGCTTGGCATGATCGATAGATATGCGGCATCCAAGCTGATGTTTGGTTTCAGTCAACTCGTCTTTAAGTTGATGAAACTGTCGAAAACGGGCCACAGCGGCGTCAAGTATAGGTTTGACCCGCTTCGGGTCGATATCGCCCACTACATAAGCGCTAACTCCAGATTGCACCGATAAATTAATCATTTCCGTATCTTGTTGGGATGAGAACATCACCACAGGTTTGGGGTTATAATTGGAAATTGTACTCAAACTTTCCAGCATATCCCGATCAGGTGACTCGATATCAATCACAATAATATCAGGCTGGAATTGGTCCACCTGTTTTAGCAATCCCGTATCGGAGCTGGCAATATGGCTGATTGTATAGCGGGATTGATCCAGGGCAGCCGTGATCGAATGGGCGCGCTGAACATTTTCATCAATCAGTAAAATGTTCAGTGGGTCCACTTTGAGCTGACTTGAATAATTGTTCACTAATGTCGCCAATGAAGGTTCCTGCATGCAAACTGTCTATTCATAAGTAAGCAACTGCAAGCAAGGGTTAAGCCAGAATATAATACATTAAAATACAAGGAGTTAAACTAACACAAAAAATTATAATGACCATTTGAAGGGCAACCAGGTACCAGCGCACCATGACAGTGCGGTTTATTTACCTGACCAATCTTGTATCCTCATTTAACTTTGAACGATCTCAAACTTATACCTGCCACGCTTAAAGCATCAGTGTTGTCGGCTACAATGCCTATAGTGTGGTTATATTTTGACTTAGAGTGAGAGGCGATTGTGGATTATCAGCTCGCCTGAAATGATTATTATCTTTTAAGTGAACTCCCCACCAACGTCACTACATTTCGATCAAAGGGCTTTCTCGACAGATTTGATAAACACCCCGTTGATGTCTACCCATAAAAAATCATGCATGTGCATTTGACTCAGACTGGGCTAGTGGCAATCGGTATGATTCGGTGACCTCGGTGTTAAATTATTTTTTTGTCACACCATAGATTTTATAGCCAGCCCTGACTAATCTGCATAGGTATGTAAAAATTTAAAAGCGGCTTAAATTGTTTGTGGATTAAATTCAAAGACCGCTTATAAAATGTTATTTACATCGCCGGAGATATAAATATAGTACAGAGCCTATGACACAGCTAAAAGTGATATGTCACACCCAGTGCTATATTATTCACATCATTAATCGATAAATTATAGCGCGTGACGTTGACGCTCATGTGCATATTTTCTGTCAGCGGGTAAGCCAGTGCGGCGCTGTAAAATGCGTTTATACCGCTGGCATTGTTGGTTATAACACTACCATTGAGTTCGCTGGTATAATCCCTATCCCAGGCCATTACCCCTAGACCCAGTGAGGCACTGAGTGTTTCACCCTGCCACACCCTGTATTGCCCCTGCAGACTAACCCCTTGTGCTAACTTTGGCCCTGCGTTAGCCAGATTCTGATGGAATGACTCGGCATCTAAAACATCCCCGGTGTAACTGGCCGTTACCTCACCTAATTGCTCATAACTGAGGATTAATGAGACATCTACATAGCGCATTCCCCCACCCAGGCTATAGCTTGTATCCCTGTCGTCCCATGCTTGACTCGTTATCTCGTTTACCTCGGAGCTAAATGCCCCTTTAGCCTGACTGTGCCCAATACTGCCCGTGACAAACCATTGGGGCTCAGCAGCCGCAAGGTTCATGCTTGCGCCCAGAGCGAGGGCCGCAGCCCCCTGTATCAGGCGCTTTTTATTTAAGTTGCGACGACCCACACGGAACAACACCACACCTGTTAAGACGATTATCATCAGGCCCATACTGCCTCCCTTTGCTTTATTGTTTACGGTAACGCTTTGATAGGCTTCAACGCTCACTGTCACCTGTGCGGTCGCTTGATCCCCCTGACCGTCATCAATGGTATAGCTAATGGTGGCGATACCAAAAAAGCCACTAGCGGGTCTATAGGTTAAGGTCATATCGTCATTGACCGTCACACTACCCTCATCAACTGTGGCACTGACAATAGTTAAACTATCGCCGTCAGCATCGCTGTCGTTGGTTAATACCGTAATGGTTATCGCGCTACGATCATCGGTATTGGCGCTATCGCTTTGCGCAATAGGCGCTTCATTCGCATAAACCGTAATGCTGACTGTGCCACTGTCACTGCCTCCGTTACCGTCTGACACCGTATAAACAAGCGTATCCTGGCCGACAAAATCTGCCTTACTCTGATAATTCACTTGATTGTCTGCGGTGATACTCACCTCGCCAAACGAGGCGGTAGCAACACCCAAACTGAGGATATCGCCGTCTGCATCAATATCATTGGCTAATACATCAATCACTAATGATGTATTACGTTTTACCCTGACGACATCCGCCTGTGCGACAGGCATAGTATTGTCAGTTAGCAGCACAGCGACGCCACCCGGGTCAACAATCGTACTATTTACTATGCGGTCATTATCATTTGGGCCGCCATCTTCGATGGTTAAGCGCACACACCAATAACCTTCGGTTAACCCCGAAGACCACTGATTACTGCCTGGCGCAGGACAATATCCAAACTCACCTGGCGCTGAATGCAATTGGTTATTCACATCTTCAACAAAGGCTCCCCAGCCAAATATCTCACTGTACTTACGATATACCGCACCGGCAGGAATAGGTTGATTTTGAGGAAATACGATCCGGTAATTTTGTCCTGCTTGGGGTAAATCTGCAGCGATAAAGTCAAAGACACCGCCAACGATGACAAATTGATCATCCATACCGACACTGTTTGCAAGATCACCAACGGTTAGCTGTACACCGCCGGTTTCTCCTGCGGCTAGCGTAATGCCTTTGCGTAGACATACACCCGGCTCACTTTCAACCAGGAAAGCATTTTGCGTCAACACCTTTTGGGGTATAACGTTACATTCACCGATAGCATCCAGATAATCAGGAATACCATCCTGGTCGTTATCCCCATACCCTTCTTCATTATCAGGGATCATATCCCCATCAGAGTCAGCGTCTGTGAGCACAGCTAAGCTATCGAGCACTTTAAGGTAGAGGGTCTGAGTGATACTTAAGGGCCCGTCCCCATTATCTGTCGCCATTAAACTGATGGGGTACACGCCAGAGTTTAATTCACTTGGGTCAAGCACAATAGCGTACTCATCAATTTCGCTAATATTAAGCTCGGCATCATATAACCACTGGGTACTGACATTATCATCATTAATATCCAATACACGGGCTTGCACGGTGACCAATCCCCCCCCAGAGGTAACGAATTCACGGACTTCAGTATTTTGCGAGCTGCTTAAGCTGATATTAGGGGCGACATTTGTCTCAACAATAGTAATAACGTGGCTAGCGTTAACGCCGACATTCCCCCCATCAAGGCCAACAATGAGAGTTTCATTACCTTCAATCACATTGTCTTGCACAATATCGATAAGTAAACTGGCTTGTGTTCCAGAAGTGATCGTAACCTGCTGGCTTTCAATATTAAAATCACTGTCATTGACGCTACCGCTGACACTGAGGGCGACTATGACTGGGTAACGGGTTGCTTCACCGTTGAGTGTAACGTCTACGCTGGCCAATTTACCTTCTACTGCAAGCTGGCCCTTACTGAGTGAGATAATCGGATGCACCATGACCTGCTGACTGGCAACCGTTGTTAACCCGGTTGTTGGGTCGGTCGCTTGCCAATGGGCAATGTGGTTACCGGGTCTGAATAACGATTGGCCGCCAACTAATGAGACAGCCAGTGGTTCCCCCTGGCGGTTAAATGCCGTTGCCACACCTAAGTCAACGCGGGTATACAAGCCTATTGCATTTACCTCTACCATCCCGGGAACCGTGATAAGGGGAGCGCTTTCACTTAATTCACCTTTAATAAGCACCTTAACTTTGGTCCCGGCGAAGGTCGCATTACCATCTTTGATAGTATAGGCCAGTTCTATCTCGCCAAAAAAACCTCCGGGCGTGGTGAGGATAAGACTTACACCGTCAGTTGTCACACTGCCGCTACTGGTATTAGCACCGGTGATATAAAGTTTATCACCGTCAATATCATTATCGTTACTCAGTACATCTAAAACGTAGATATTGGCGTCATTAAAGTCAACTTCAAAACTGTCTTCCACTGCTTCTACCGGATCATTCACCGAGTTGACAGTGACACTGATCACTTGCGTGGTGATGTAACCTGCATTATCGGTCAGGGATAAGGTAAAGCTGTCGGAGCCAAAAAAGTTAGCATTGGGTACGTAACTGACAGTGCTGCCACTGACACTTGCCTCACCATTACTTGCCTGCGCACTGACCATCGCGCTGACCGTATCACCATCAATATCACTGTAAGTGAAGCTTAATATTTGCTCATTATCTTCATCGGTGAACAACGTGCTATCCAGGGTAATACTTGGCGCATCATTCACTGAACTGACGGTAACGTTAATAACCTGCGTGGTGGTGTAACCCGCACTGTCGGTCAGGGTTAAGGTAAAGCTGTCGCTACCATTAAAATTATCAACCGGTATATAGGTTACCGTCGTCCCGGTCACACTCGCCACACCATTACTTGCCTGTGTGGTGACACTGGCCGAGACCGTATCACCATCAACATCTGTATAAGTAAAGCTTAGCGTTTGCTCGTTATCTTCATCGGTGCTAAGCGTGCTATCCAGGGTGATAGTCGGATCATCATTCACTGAACTGACAGTGACGTTAATCACTTGCGTGGTGGTGTAACCCGCATTGTCGGTCAGGGTTAAGGTAAAGCTGTCTGCACCATTAAAATTAGTATTAGGGGCATAACTAACCGTGGTTTCTGTGACACTGGCCACTCCGTTACTGGCTGGACTGGTCACACTGGCCGATACTGTATCCCCATCAACATCCGTATAAGTGAAGCTTAATGTTTGATCATTATCTTCATCGGTGCTAAGCGTGCTATTCAAGGTAATGAGTGGATCATCATTCACTGAACTGACGGTAACGTTAATAACCTGCGTGGTGGTGTAACCCGCACTGTCGGTCAGGGTTAAAGTAAAGCTGTCGCTACCATTAAAATTATCAACCGGTATATAGGTTACCGTCGTCCCGGTCACACTCGCCACACCATTACTTGCCTGTGTGGTGACACTGGCCGAGACCGTATCACCATCAACATCTGTATAAGTAAAGCTTAGCGTTTGCTCGTTATCTTCATCGGTGCTAAGCGTGCTATCCAGGGTGATAGTCGGATCATCATTCACTGAACTGACAGTGACGTTAATCACTTGCGTGGTGGTGTAACCCGCATTGTCGGTCAGGGTTAAGGTAAAGCTGTCTGCACCAAAGAAATTAGCATTAGGGGCATAATTAACCGTGGTTCCTGTGACGCTGGCGGTCCCGTTACTGGCCGGTGTGGTCACACTGGCCGAAACGGTATCACCATCAACGTCCGTGTAAGAGAAGCTTAATGTTTGGTTATTATCTTCATCGGTGCTCAGCGCACTATCAATGGTGATGCTGGGTTCATCGTTGACAGAGCTAACCGTAACACTGATAACCTGCGTGGTGGTGTAACCCGCATTGTCGGTCAGGGTTAACGTGAAACTGTCGACGCCATTGAAATTAGCATTGGGGGCATAACTAACAAGGGTTCCCGTGACACTGGCCGCTCCGTTACTGGCTGGACTGGTCACGCTCGCCGAGACCGTATCACCATCAATATCCGTGTAAGTAAAGCTTAGCGTTTGCTCGTTATCTTCATCGGTGCTCAGCGTGCTATCCAGCGTAATGAGCGGATCATCATTCACTGAGCTTACGGTAACGTTGATCACTTGGGTGGTGCTGTAACCCGCATTATCGGTCAGGGTTAACGTGAAACTGTCGACGCCATTGAAATTAGCATTGGGGGCATAACTAAC
>JBKEFM010000059.1:0-20552 GCA_046709505.1 Paraglaciecola sp.
AAGCCAAGAGACGTATCAGGTGTTCCCGATGCTGCAAAATCACCCCAAATATTCATAAATGTACGGTTCATTTGCTCCCGTGCTTCCCCTTGCGGGTAAATATAACCGGTGATAGGACCGTACTTATAATCACCCGTGACAAACGAGATGTCGGTGCCATGTGCTGCGCCAAGGATGTTAGGGAAATCAATAAAAAATGAAGATTCCTGATGATCCCAATCAAAACGATAAGCGAAAAGATTTTTATACCCCGCCTGCTCCAGGGCGCTCAGGGGCTCATCGACCCCACGGGCTTTCCATGCCTGTGAACGCACCCGCACCCAAAAATCAAACAGCTGGGGATCCTTAATTGAAACAATGGGCGGCAACAACGTGGTAAATAAATAGCGGGTGCTCATAAAATAGCGATGCAAGCCCAGCCACAGTGTAACTTCGTCTTTGTTGGCCCCTGATATAACCGGGATGTTTTTTGCGTATAGGGGATTACCCAGTGTGCTGGCAAGACCCTCTATCGGTATAACAATGCCATCATTAGTCGTCAGTGGCTGGTAATTAATCACGCCGGGGTTATCAATATACAGTGCCATCAAAGACACTGCACTTGCACTTTTCAAAATGGTGTGAAGTTGCTCTGGGGTCTTAAATGCCTGGCCTTTAGCTTGATCCCCTTGCGCGGCTAACAGGTCTTCAACCATACGCCATGAACCTTGGGTGACATAGGTATTGGCATCCTGATAATCGTAAGCATGGTCTAAGCTGTTGCTGATGGTATAACCGGATTGTGCAATGGCCTTGTGAAACAGCCCCTTGGATAAGGGAGAAGCCAACATAGTATAAACATTGTGGGCACCAGCAGATTCTCCAAAAATAGTGACATTATCGGGGTTGCCACCAAATTCAGCGATATTAGTTTGTACCCACTTTAAGGCCTCAATAATATCTAAGCTGCCAAAATTTGAGGTTTTATCAACCCCCTCCTGCAAACCCTGAATAGCGGGATGATTAAACCAACCGAGTGCGCCAAGGCGGTAGTTAATCGACACCACAATCACGTTTTTTTCAGCCACCAAATGACTAAAATCGTAGTAATCCTTATGGCCGCTGATATTACCGCCCCCATGGATCCAAAACATCACCGGGTAGTTTTTATCGGCAAAGTCTTTTGGGGCACGAATATCGAGATACAAACAATCCTCTGTACCCACTATGCCCTCACCTGCAATACCACCGTAATTAGAGGCTTCTTGAACACAGGAGGTAACAGGTTTGTCGACAATGATGTGGTTAGGTGTACTTAAAAGTTGCGGCGCCCGCCATCGCAGATCGCCTACCGGCGGTTGTGCATAAGGAATATCAAACCAGCTGACTACCGACCCAGGTATAGCAAAAGACTTACCCTGACTGATACCCGATGAGGTATTTATGGTGTTCTGTGCAAGGCGATTAATGACCGGTTCTGAAGCGCTAAATAAACCACAAGATGAGAGCGATATAATAATAAATAGGATGCTACAAACGCTGACTAGCTGTTTCATAATAAAATTCTTGTTATTGTTTTTGCGCCACTGAATGACACGATTATGGTAAAAAATACGCTTGAAGCAGCTTATTTGATCACAGCCTATTAGACAATTGAAAAAGCAAAAAAGGGATGGCAAATCAACAGGAGTAAAACTCAACTGATCACGTTATGCTCTTATACATTGATTCAGGCCTCAGGGCCTTTCAGAATTTGCACCAAATCTTATAAATAAAGGACTGTAGCATAATGCGCAACTCTATTTTTAGGCACAAAACAAGTGGGCAATATTGTAGCGAAAAACGGCTTTCATAAATCTTTAGGCCTTTATTTTCTTTTTCAGCTAACCGATTTTTCTGTGGTCTTTGTGCCCGCGGTGGTCAGACGTTACGTTTGCCGCCATAGCACAAACATTAAGGGAGCGATAACGCCCCCTTGTATTCTGTTTATAAAGTCAGTCCAGGTTTACCTAAAGCAAAATATCCATGACATTGGCCAGATCGGTTTTCCCATTGATGATTTCATCCGGCGTTAATCCGGAAATTTCATGGGGGAAAACCAGCCATTCGTCACTTTCATGCACATAATAATCCGGCACTATATCGGTTTTATTATTTTGTGGTTTGTAATAAGGGCAAGCGATACGAATGTTTTTCGGCATATTGGCCCGTGACAATTTTTTTATCTGTTTGATCAGGGCATCCACACTGCGCCCTGTATCGAACACATCATCCACAATCAACAGATCGTCTTCGGCGTTGGCATTTTCAATCAGGTAATGCAAACCGTGCACCTTGATGGTTTTCGATTGTTTATCGATACCGTAATAGGAAGAGGTACGCACGGCTATATGATCCGTCTCAACCTTTTTAAAATCAAAATATTCCTGTACCGCAATCCCTATGGGTGCACCACCGCGCCAGATACCAATAATGAATTGCGGTCTGAAACCGTCTAAGTATACTTTTGAGGCCAAGCGAAATGAATCTTCCAGCAATTGCTGGGCGGTAATAAACGTTTTTTCCATCGAAAACCCTTTAAAACTAATGCGCTAAACCGGGGTAACCTGGCTAGCCTATGTAAAATAATCCGCTATTATACACCGATAAGCTCAAAAAAAAGTTGAAATATTGTATTTTGATCTCCCTGATGTAGTCAGGATAATTAGCGCAACTATATGGATTTACTCATATTTCAAAGCACTGGCAGGATCGACTTTAACGGCCCGATAAGCGGGATACAAGCTGGCAACAAAACACAACAATAAAGAAAAAACCACCAGCCACGCCACCTGCTGCCAGACCAATACCACAGGTAAACCTTGCCCTGAGGCCCCCATTATCGGCACATTAAGCAGCACCAACAGGTTATTTAACTGACTAACCAGTAATACCCCACCTGACACCCCAAACAAGGTGCCTTTTAAACCGTTATATAAGCCATTGTACAAAAAGATCCCCAGCACACCTGCACGACCCATGCCCTGGGTAAGCAAGATAGCAATATCACCTTTTTTCTCGGTGACCACCATCACCAGTGCTGAGACGATATTAAATGCCGCCACTGCAATGATCAGCAACAACATTAAAGCCATCATGTTTTTTTCCATTTTTACGGCATCAAACAATGGTCCCTGCCGGGTACGCCAGTCATCACTGGCTAGGTTTAATGGAATAAGTTGCTGTGTCACCTGCTTATATTCAAAAGGATCGCGCAAAAACAACCGGGTCTGGGCAATCTTACTGGTTGCGCTACGCAACAACCTGGCATTATCGTCAATATTTAATAGTACTACCCTGGCATCCAGCTCTGAGCCTACATCGTACACGCCCACTACCGTGAACAGCCGCTGGCTGGGGATTTGCCCAAACGGACCAAAAACACTTGCCCCGGCTGCGATTAAGCGGGTTTGATCCCCCATTCTTAAGCCGAGTTTAGTCGCCAATGCCCGGCCAATCACGACGCCGTATTCTCCCGCTTTAAGGGTGATAAGCTCACCGGCCAGCATATTGTCGGCAATAATCGAATGTTGTTGCATAATACTTGGCTCTATGCCCTGCATCATAATGCCTTCAAGGCTGCGTGGTGACTGGATAACCCCTTCAGATTCAACGTATTGACTGCTTGCTACTACACCTGGCAAGGTATTCAATAATTGTTTAATGTCGTCTTCGCTGTCCCGGGTATCCACCACCACCTGAGGCGTGATCCCCAGTACCCGATTTTTAAGCTCACTTTCAAAGCCGTTCATCACCGACAAAACAGTGATCAATGAGCACAGACCTAAGGCGATGCCGATAGCCGAAAAGGCATTGATAAAGGCAATGAAATGGTTACCTTTGCTGGACTTTGCATAACGAAAACCGATAAAGGCGGAAACAGGATGAAACATGCACAAATAAGCTCTTTGTCAGGGTTAAGGGTGAAATGTCGCACAATAACTTGTTAATATCTGCGTATTTCTTGGATAGTGACCCGCACAATGCCCCGTTTTGCCAAGCAAAACCAGTGTTGCAGCACCGGCTATAGTATTGGTTTAAGGAGAATTACAACAAAGTTGATTATAACTATTGGTATAAGTAAAACGGTTGTTTAATAATACGCTCTGGCCAACTTGCAAACAAGCGAGCAATTTCACTCAGGGTAAATACGACTCAGCGGAGACAGTATGGATAGGTTAAGCCTGAAACAGAAACAACAGCAATTTAACGAGTTTTTTACCATAGAACATCCCGTGCAGGTCAACATGGCCAGTGTTGCAGCGGATTTTCAGCTACCGGATATTGAAGACTTAGGTGAGCATATGCCCTATGCCTTTAGAGTGGCCAGTGAAGTATCGGCAATTGACGCCAAAGCCCTGCGCACCCTGAACAGTATGGGAGAGCATGGGGTTGAACTAGCGGATTTCTTCCATGCCCAGTCGCGCAAAATCGACCTGTTGATGTCACTGGTATTGCAACAACAAGACCATAGCGGTCAGGCTTTTATGTCATACAAGTTCGGGGGTGGCGGCATTATTTTGGTCAGCGATACCCCAGTAGAACTGGAGCAAATAGCCGAATTAAAAATATTCCTAAAAGAAGAAGCCTCGGCGATTTTCTGTTTTGGCGAAGTTATCGCTTGCCAGCGCGTGACAGACTCGTACCATATATCCCTTATTTTCACCCGGATCCGCGAAGAGGATCAGGATCTTCTCGTGCGCGCCAGCTTACATTTGCAAACTTTGCAGTTAAGAAAGCGGGCCAAGCAACAAAAGAATGACAAATAGCCATGACAGTCAGCATTTTTACCCCGACCCTAGCATCAGGCAAAGGCGATTCTATCCATTGGGGCAACTTACAGGGTAGCAGTATGGCGTTGTCTATCGCCAACGCCGCCAAGCTTGCCAAGGGCCCGGTGCTGTTGGTTACCGCAGATACGCCAAGCGCGATTAAACTTGAAAAAGAACTGGCCTATTTTTTAGCGGGCAAAGGTATTGAGGCACAGTTGTTTCCTGATTGGGAAACCCTGCCTTACGACAACTTTTCCCCCCATCAGGACATCGTATCACAGCGCCTTGAAACCCTTTATCGTCTGACCCAGGCACAAAAAAATGTCTTTATTGTGCCCGTCAATACGCTGATGTTGCGCATGGCGCCAGTAGATTACCTGAGCAAATACCTGCTGATCCTCAAGGTCAAACAAACGCTGGATATAAACACCTTTCGCTCGGGTCTGGAGCGCGCCGGCTATCAGCACGTCAACCAGGTTATGGGGCACAGCGAATTTTCTATCCGTGGCAGCATCATTGATTTGTATCCCATGGGCAGCCAGCATCCATATCGTATCGATTTATTCGATGATGAGGTGGACAGTATTCGCCTGTTTGATCCTGATACCCAGCGCTCGGGGGATAAGGTAGATGAAATAAAATTGTTACCCGCCCGGGAATTCCCCACAGATAAAGACGCGCTGTTGTTGTTTCGCCAGCAATACCTGGAAAAATTTGAGACCAACAACGCCAAAGAATCCCTGTATTACCAGGTCGGCAAAGGCTTGATGCCAGGCGGTATTGAATATTACCTGCCCCTGTTTTTTAAACAAAGCGCCACCCTGTTTGATTACCTGCACCCGGACACCATGCTTATGTTACATGGTGATTTAGCCTCGGCCTGTGAATTTTATTGGACAGACGTAAACGAGCGTTACGAACAGCTGCGTTATAACCTGAGTCGACCGCTGATGGCCCCCAGCGATCTTTTTATGCGCCATGAAGAATTATTTGCTGCCTTTAAAAAATGGCCACGGATCACTGTCAACCATGATGCCAAAGAGCCCAAGGCCGGAGTGGTCAATTATGCCACCAGCGCTATTGGCGATATTGCCATTAAATCGCAAAATAAGGTGCCCTGGAGCAGCCTAAAACAAAAAGTCAAAGACTGGTTACACCAGGGTGGCAAGGTACTGTTTAGCGCTGAATCACAGGGCCGCCGAGAGAGTTTACTTGAACTGTTAGCCAAGGCCGATATCAAGCCAAAAATGGTTAACAGTATCGATACCTTTGTCGGTGGCAAAGAACAATTGGGCATGACCATAGGCATGGCCGAACACAGTTTTGTGCTCCATGAGCAAGACGGTGAACTGGCCTTTATTACTGAAACCGAACTGTTAGGCCATAAAATAAGTCAACGCCGCTTGCGCGACAAACGCCAGGCAACAGATGAAAGCGCGGTCATCCGTAACCTCGCTGAACTGGCAATAGGCCAACCTGTGGTGCATATGGATCACGGCGTGGGTCGCTATCTGGGGTTGCAAACGCTGGATGCCGGAGGGATCACCACCGAATATTTATGTATTGAATACGCCAAAGCCGCCAAACTCTATGTCCCGGTTGCTTCCTTACACCTGATCAGCCGTTATAGTGGCGGCGACACCGAACACGCCCCTTTGCATCACCTGGGCACAGAAACCTGGAGCAAAGCCAAAAACAAAGCCGCTGAGCGAGTGCGGGATGTGGCAGCCCAACTGCTGGATGTGTACGCTAGGCGCGCCGCCAAACCAGGGTTTGCTTACAAGATAGAGTGGAATGAATACCAGGCCTTTAGTGACAGTTTTCCCTTTGAAGAAACCCCGGATCAGCAACAAGCCATCAATGCCGTGATCCAGGATATGGGCAGCCCCAACGCCATGGATAGGCTGGTATGTGGTGACGTGGGCTTTGGTAAAACCGAAGTGGCGATGCGCGCCGCCTTTGTGGCCGCCAACCAGGGTAAACAGGTGGCCATTTTGGTGCCCACTACCCTGCTTGCTCAGCAACATTATGAGAATTTTAAAGACAGATTCGCTGACTGGCCTTTCAAGATAGAAGTGATGTCCCGTTTTGTCAGCAACAAGGATCAAAAACAGGTATTAACCGGTATAGATGACGGAAAGGTCGACATAGTGGTCGGCACCCACAAGTTGCTGCAAAAGGACGTGAAATTTGATGATCTAGGTCTGGTTATCATCGATGAAGAACACCGTTTTGGTGTGCGTCAAAAAGAGCAGTTCAAGGCCCTGCGCGCCGATGTAGATATACTCACCCTAACGGCCACCCCCATTCCCCGCACCCTGAATATGGCGCTGTCGGGTATGCGTGACTTATCCATTATCGCCACCCCACCGGCTAAACGTCTGGCGATTAAAACCTTTGTCCAGCAAAGCAGTAAAGAGCTTATTCGCGAAGCTATCATGCGGGAAATTTTGCGCGGTGGGCAAGTCTACTTTTTGCACAACGAAGTCGACACTATCGAGCGCACCGCACAGGAGATAGCAGAGATATTACCCGAGGCGCGTATCGCCATCGGCCATGGGCAAATGCGCGAACGTGAGCTGGAAAAGGTCATGTCTGATTTTTACCATCAGCGTAGTAATGTACTGGTCTGTACCACTATTATCGAAACCGGTATTGATGTGCCCTCGGCCAACACTATTATTATGGACAGGGCCGATCATCTGGGTCTGGCGCAATTGCACCAGTTACGTGGCCGAGTGGGCCGCTCCCATCACCAGGCCTATGCTTACTTGCTTACTCCCCACCCTAAACGTATGAGTAAAGATGCCATTAAACGCCTCGATGCTATCTCGTCAATGGAAGATCTCGGTGCCGGCTTTGCCCTGGCCACCCATGATCTGGAAATACGCGGTGCAGGCGAACTGTTGGGGGATGTACAAACAGGACAGATAACCACTATAGGGTTTAATTTGTATATGGAGATGCTGGAACAGGCTGTGCAAGCACTCAAGGAAGGCAAAGAACCGTCACTGGATGCCGTTCTGGCCAGCCAGACAGATATCGAACTGCGCTTGCCAGCTTTGTTTCCACAGGACTATATTGCGGATGTGAATACCCGTTTGTCTTTATATAAAAAACTCGCTAGTTGTACAACCCAGCGGCAAATTAATGAGCTGCAAATTGAGCTGATTGACCGTTTTGGTTTATTGCCCGATGCAGCGAAAAACTTGGTGAATATTGCCATGATGAAACTCAAAGCGAAAGTGATTGGCATCAGTAAAATTGAGGCCTCTAACGCGGGAGGCGTTATCGAGTTTGCCGCCACCACTAATATTGATCCGAGTTTTATTATTAAATTGATCCAGTCTCAACCGAAAATTTACCGCCTAGAGGGCGCACAGAAATTGAAATTTAATGTGCCAACCGAATCAGGCAAAGATAGACTGCAACTCGTCGCCGATATGTTAGACCAATTTAGCCAGCAAATAAGGGCCGCTTAATGCCTCCTACCCATTGTTATCAGACAAGCTTTAACCGGGGCCCGTTCACACGGTTTTCTCTCACTTCATGGCTGTTCATCAGTGCTGCGTTTTATGCAACGAGCCCAGCCCATGCCCAGGATATTGACTGGTGGTTTGACATTGAAGTGGTAATATTTAAGCGTAATATAGATGTCAGCACTATTACCGAACAATTCGCCCATACAGCGCCGAAATTTGCCGACCCTAACGCTGTGGATTTGTTAAGCGATTATATACAACCCAATCTGGATTACCTTAATGCAGGCCTGGCGGTTTGTAGCCGGGGTGAAGAGCCTAAACTATCCACAGTGCCTGATAGTGATTTGCACCTCAAAAATACCGTATTTCAGCTCAATAAAGACATGGTGCTGGCTGAGGACAAGTTAACCCGCACAGAGACGCACGGGCCAGAGCCTGTTAAGGCAAACATGGTAGACGAAGCCCTTACCATAGCCCACCAGACAGCGAGTGTTTCTGACACCTGGCAACCCGTTCACTGGCAGCTTCCCACTAAATTGCCTTGTGTTTTTGCCCAGGACAAGGTGCTGCTCAGGGGGCCTTATGATCATCCGCTCGTCAGCCCCGTTGCAAAACAAGTGCCTGTAGAAATCGATGGTGTGTTTTGGCCTGAGCGTTTTAGTCCTTCTTTGTTACCCAAGGATAACGCCGAGCTGGACGACCTGGTCAAGCGCATAGCCGGACAAAGAGAGCTTACGCCCATCATGCATCTCACCTGGCGACAACCCGTCGTATTTGGACGCAGTAAAGCCGTACCTATGAAGTTAATTGCCGGGGGAAATTATGCCGATGAATTTAGCCAAGGCGGCTGGCGCAAACCCGCTACCCTGAGCAACGCCGGTGATGTGATCTCATTAGCGCCAGAGCAAGAGCCCGATATCACAGAAGTTGTGCCTCCTAGGGATCTATTCACAGAAATTGCGTTAGCCCTGCAGGATACAACCCCTATCCGGCTGGATACATTGGATACAGCTGCAGTAGAACCTGCAGATAAGGAAGCGATAGGTCCCCTGCAGATTGCTAAACCCGTGGTAGAAAAGCCCTTATGGCAACTTGAAGGCGCCATGAAAATTTACCTGCAAAATGTTGGCCGTACGCCCTATTTACATATTGATAGTGATCTGGATTTTCGTGTACCCGTAAAACGTAAACAGTTAGCTTCTGGCAGCGAGATTCAAAACGATTTCCTGAAAAGCTATAACTTCAACCAATTACGCCGGGTGATCAGTACGCAGTTACATTATTTCGACCATCCGTTGTTTGGCATGGTAGTTCAAATACGGCGCTATGAGCCTCCTCCACCTCCAGAACCTGCAGAACCTGCAGGACTTGACACTAACTAAATAAGACACGTGATACATGAAAATTTATACCAAAACCGGCGATAAAGGCCAAACCCAGATTTACACCGACCAGGCCATTCGTATGACCAAAGATGCCCCTGTTGTTGAATGCTACGGTACCCTTGATGAGGTGAATGCTCACCTGGGCTTACTGGCCAGTTTGTTGAGCCCGACTGAGCAATCTCAATTAGCCTTGTTGGCCACAATCCAGCAACGTTTGTTCCAAATCGGTTTTGCTATTTCAGCCACTACCACTTTGGCTGAAGCGGATGTTCACACCCTGGAACAGTCGATTGATGCCATAGTGGCGCAGATCCCTGCGCAAACTACTTTTATCTTACCTGGTGGTTGCCAGGCGGCCGCCCAGGCTCATGTAACGCGCACAGTAACCCGGCGAGCCGAGCGCACAATGGTGGCCTTACTTAATGACTACCCTGTGCCTGAGCTATGTTTACAGTACTTAAACCGCTTATCTGACTATTTATTTGTCTTCGCTCGCTGGTTGAATTATCAACAAGGTGTAGCGGAAACTAAAGTCTAACTCCCGTCCATGTTAATGAGTGATCACTCAGCAAGAATGTAAACGGGCTTAATCAAGGCGCTTAAATGAAGTATTAGTGGTGTTCTTTCGAGTTCGAGCAACCCACAGTGAGCCCGTCTAAAACTGGGCCTAAGACTATTTAAAAGGGAACAGCCATTCCTGTATAGCGACGTTATTATCAGTGGGTACTTATTAATGCGGATGAGTCTACGATCCCCGGGTATAAAAAAAGCGGCATAAGCCGCTTTTTTTAATTCTGAGTATTACCCGGGGTTAAAAAACGGTATTTACCCGCAGGTAATAATACCCGCCTTGCCAGTCAACATTGTTACCTGACCAGTACACCACACCACAACAATCATCTCTTTGTCCATCGACCCCATCTTTATCAGGATAATCATCAAAGACATTGCGTGCGCCGGCAGCAATACTTAAATTATCACTGATTTGATAGTTAGCCTCCACATCGAAAAACACACTCGAACCATATTCTTGTTTAATAGTGGCCGCTGAATCAATAGCATTAGTATAAGCGCCATAAACGTTGGCACGCACCAGAAGGGATAACACATCAAAGTTATGCCTGGCGGTTACTACGCCCCGCCACGTTGGCTGTGAATTTTCTAAATCATATTGATCTTCACCATTCAAATATGCAGATGCATCAGAGTCAATTTCAGTTTTGTTATAGTTTAACGAGGTCGTCAGTACAGTATCGTCCATGGTGTAGGTCATAACAAAGTCCATACCATTGGTAACGGTATCAAAGGCATTTTGAAAGTAATTAACCCCCCCGATTGAATTGGCCCCCGCTACACCTGCGGCATCAAGTTTCAGGTAGTTATCATAAGCCTCACCCGTGGCTGGATCCGTTGATACATCTAAAGTAGATACCGCGTAAAAACGGTCTTCGAGCTCTATACGGTAAAAATCCAGGGTGATATTCAGATCATCCAGGTTACCTGTTACACCTACACTGTAGTTAAGTGATGTTTCAGGTTTTAAGGGTGCAGCGCCTAATGCTTCACCCACCGGACTCAAGGCGGGAAACAACCCCGTCGCAACAGGTAAACCATCGGGTAAACGAGTAGATACATTGGTGGTACCTTGCTGCCCTGGAGTAGGTGCACGGAAACCTGTCCCCATAGAGCCACGCATATTAACGTCATCACTTAAGCTATATTTAAATGCCACTTTACCCACCAGCTCAGAACCAAAGTCTGAGTAGTCTTCATAACGCATGGCGACTTGTAAATACAGGGCTTCACTGATATCAGAGCTCAGGTCAAGGTACGCACCGGCCATATCCCGCTCATATTTACCTGAATATTGTGGTGAATACCCGGGAAATCCGTTGGAACCCACCCCCACTACCTGGTAAACCGGATCATCGCTGTTGGCACAATCCAGGGTTGAACCGCCCGTGATAACACCAAGACCCGCCGCGGTAGCAGCACCTGCATCACAGAGATCCCAAGGATCAGGCAACGCATAAGCCCCCGCTGAATAGGACGCTTCATCGCCCCCTTTTAACTCATAGCTTTCTTCCATATAGGTCAAGCCAAAAGCCACCAGTACATCAGAGTACAAACCCGTTTCCAGATATTGGGTGAAATCTGCAGAAAGTTGCAATTCTTCGTTGATCAAATCCCCGGGCTTGAAGGACGTGGGTGAGTCTGGTCCCATAGAGGGGTTAATGGTATTTTTAAGGGTATATTCAATTTTATTTGAACCAAAACGCCCGCTGAAGTCATAGGTAATGTCATTGGCAAATTCACCTTCCAGTCCACTTACCAGTGAATAGTCGCTGATCTCACCAAAAAAACGTGGGGTAAAACCACCGGGAAATTTTTCCAGTGGATTATAAATAGAGCCATCCTGTTCACGTAAATCCATAATGGTACCGTTACCCGGGTAACGATAATAGAAAGAGCCATCACCTTCACTTTGGGCATAATTACCAAAGGCATACAGCTTCATTGTATCGTTAATTTCATAGCCCGCATTGACAAACAAACGGGTACCGGAATTGTTGGGTTGCCCCCAGGGTTGCACCACATCTTCCCCTCCCAGATTGGCACTTTCAAGACCGGCAACAAAATCCGGGTCACTTAAATAAGGGTTAGCAGGATCGGTTAGACACCACCAACTTTCACAGTATTGTTCGGAGCGGGAGGTGGAATTGGAATCCGAATATTCAGCTGAAACACTAACAAAGCCATCGTCGCCCAGGGCAAAACCCATATTGCCGGTCATCGTCAACTGCTCACCATCACCTTCGTAATATTGACCGCCCTGTAATGAAAAGGAGCCGCCTTCATCATTGTCTTTTAAAACAAAGTTGATTACCCCGGCAATCGCATCTGAGCCATATTGGGCGGCGGCACCATCACGGAGTACTTCAACCCCTTTTAGCGCTGACGAAGGAATAGTGGCGATATCAGGACCTTGAGTACCTGACCCGCCAATTTGCACTAAAGCAGAACGATGACGACGTTTTGAATTGACTAAGACTAAGGTTTTGTCCGTGGGCATACCGCGCAAGGTAGCCGGGCGAATAAATGACGCACCGTCAGAAATAGGTTGGCGCTGCAACGAATAAGAAGGGACTAAGGTTTTTAGAATGTCATTGGTGTCCGTAAAAGGCACCCCTGCCAGATCCTCTTCACTTAATACATCGACCGGCACCGGCGAATCAGCCAAAGAGCGCGGCGCGCCGCGGGATCCGGTAACGACCACTTTTTCATAGGCAGCCGCGCCAAGTTCTGGCGCAGGTTTTTCTTGTGCGTTTGCGGATGTTATAACAACTGAGTTAATTGCCCAGGTCACCAGACCCGTTTTAATCGCTTTGCTAAGTTTATTTTGCTTAAGCATTGTGTGTTCACCTTTTCTTATTTTAATTTACAGGGGCTAATTAACTAAACAAATTCCGTTATTGCACAGCCTGCTGATCCTCAGCAGGACTCAAGGTTGACTAAGGCTTTGCAATCACCATTTCTATTTCGATTAACATATTCGGCCCACCAGCCAAACCTGCAATTTGAAAGGCTGAGCGCGCCGGCTTATTGGGCTGCTCTTGGGTACCAAAATACTGGGTATAAGCTTTCATAAAGCCGGCAAAATCCATTTTCCCTGCCATCGAAGGATCACCCACAATGAACACCTGCATTTTGATCACATCAGCAAAACCCACGCCCAACTCTTTAAACGAGCCTTCGAAGCGTTTAAAAATGCTTAACGCCTGGGTTTCGGTGTCGCCGTAATATTCCCGGCTTCCCCGCTCAGCTTCTGCATTGACCGGCCCTGGCGTCATGCCACTGTGAAATATCAAGGTGGTATCAGGGGTCACTTCAACTGCCCGTGAAATAGGAAAGGGGTTGTTGTTTGCCAATGCATGACGGGTAACGTCAGCGAAGCTATTGGCACTAAGAAGAGCCGTTGCAGCGAATAAAATATGTTTTTTCATTTAGGGGTAACTCCTACCATTAATTAAGTTGACTGATATAAGCGGCGAGATCCGCCGCATCTATTTCTGTGGTAACCAAACTACTGGCCACTTGCATTTGTTGCCCATAGACATCACCGGACTCGGAGCCACGAATGCCTAAACGGAAATGATTAATTTGTGTCAGTAAGTACCAGTCGTTGAGGCCTCGTAAACTGGGGGCGCCGAGGGTTTCATTACCTGAAGCATCGCCGTTGTGACAGCCTGCACATCCCTGATACAGGCTTTTTCCCGCGGCGAGATCACCACCAATGGTGGCCTGGGGGTGGGGTGATTCTGTTTGCCCTATCCACTGTGCAATAGCGCCAATATCCTTATCCGATAAGTGCGTCACCATCGACTGCATCTCGCTGCCAGGTAAATCCTCGGCATGAGCACCGCGAATACCTTGCTTGAAATTCAACAATTGACGTTTAACGTACCATTGGGATAAACCGCTGAGCCTTGGGGCGCCTAGGTTGACATTGCCTTTTAACTGACTGCCATGGCACACAGTGCAGTACTCCAGCCCAACAGGTGTAGGCGCTTCTGTTGCGTACGTGGGACGTACTATGGCGGTAAATAAAATGATAAAAAGAGTCGTTTTAAGCGACATGACTGGCTTCCCCAACGCTGCTATTGGTACTGACTAACCGATTAAATTGCTGCAAAGCTTGCTCACTTGACGCCAGCGCCCCTTCTTGCCAGCCACTGTGGTGACTAATTTGGTCGCCAATCATAAAGTGACGGCCTTCAGGTTTTTGTAGCAACGGATAATATTGATCGAAATCGTCTGGGCTCATACGCATACCACAGCCCATTTGATGATTCATGCGCGCCCAGGGAATACTGATACCGTTTTCGATGTATTTACTGTACCCGGGATGAATTTTTTCAGCTGACAAGGCACCCGCGGTTAAACGCTGCGCAGGGGTCATGGCTTCAAACCTGGCCGTGACTTTTGGATCCCACGAATACGCCCCTAACAAGATGCCTTTTGGCGCATGAATATCATGAGAGGGATACCAAATTTGTGAGATAGGTTCAGTGGTGTAACTGATGCCACCGTAAATCCCGTCACGCTCCCAAAAGCGTTCGCTCATCTGGTAAGCAATTTTAAATAAGTGCCCTCGTTTTATGCTGTTCAGGCCAGATTGATAAGTCGGGGTAAAGTTGTTATCAATGCCCGCCATAAAATAGGCCGGTATGTTGTTAAAACAATAATCCGCCTGTACGGTATGCAATTTACCGCCCCGTTCGTAGGTCACTTCAACGCCGTGATCACGGTTGTATATTTTTTTCACCTGCGCATTTAACTCAGGCTCAGCCTTTAAATGGCGCAAGAAACCTTTAATCACCCCATCCATTCCGCCTACGGGCTCCATAAGAGGTTCGCACCAGTCATAGAGCTCTGCACCTAATAAGCCGCCGTACCAAAATTGACTATCGAGCATGGCCTTTAATTCAATTGGCGCATTGGGTATAGGAAACTCAAGCATGCGATCGCTGGTTGACCCTGCCCGCTCACTGCCGATGTATTTGCCGTTTTCTGTCAGGTCGCCATAGGCCCGGGAAAACTTCATTAGTTTGGCGACATCGTCCTGACTTAACAGTTGGTCGTATTGATGAGAGTCTGCAGATTTCCATAGCAATTCTGACATCAGACCACGGACATCGGTGTGATACTCAATAATGCGCTTTGGTTTACCGTCCAGGGATTTATCATCGTGGAAATAAGCCATCTTGCTGCTATTGGCTTTGATCTGTAATGGCACATTCAGTGCCCTGCAATAGTGCAATATACGTTTATGGTGACCGGGTATACGCGCCGGTCCACAGTTAAAATACAGGTTTTCCTGTTTATCAAACTGACAAATCTGCGGATTACCCATTTCATCAATTTTGTCGCCGTTACGCACGGTTAGATTTCTGCCACCTGCCCGAAAAGACGCTTCGAGAATAGTGCAATGAATGCCGGCTTTTTCCAATTCAAGTGCCGTGGCTAACCCCGCCACTCCCGCCCCGAGGATAAGCGCGGTCGGTTGCTCACCATTGGCCGCAGGTTTGATCTTAACTGGGCCATTATAGCTCTCATCATCTGGCATTAGGCCTAATGCTAAGCTGGTTTTAAGTAAGGCCGATGCACCACCTGCCGCTCCTACGTAGCTGAGAAATTGTCTTCGGGTAATATTTAGCATAAATGTTGTGACTAATATCCTAGGTGAGCGCTGCTTTAAACAACGTTTAATCAGGCCCTTATGCTAGCGATACTGACACCCGGACAGAACGCACAATAATATTGTGCAGCCCCATATTTTGTTTATAGCCTAGGCAGTTTGGCCAGCAAATAAGAAAAGAAAACGGATCAACTGGACAACCTAGATAGTATGAAATGATATAAGTTATGCGCTGCGGCATTAAATTTGCTTTGTTAGCTTTATGGGCAAAATAACTTATGTTGTAACCGCATTATTTTAGGTCGTTTATGAATACTAAACAGTTAGAATATTTTTTAGCCACAGTAGAACAAGGCAGCATCTCAGGGGCAGCCAAAACACTGGATGTAGCGCAGCCCGCGATCAGTTTACAGCTGGCTAATTTGGAGCATGAACTGAAAATAAAGCTATTTGAGCGTAATTTTCGTGGTGTTAAACTTACCGAATCCGGTAGTCAATTTGAGACCCATGCAAACATTATTTTAAACCAAATTAATACCGCCAAAATAGAGCTCAGCGGCCAACAAAAAGAGTGCCGCGGTAAGGTAGTAGTCGGTTTGAGCCAATCTATCTGTAATGTCTTGTCTATTCAGTTACAGACTGAATTAGAGCATCGTTTTGCCAACATAGAATTGTCTTTTCGGGTGGGACCATCCTATATGGTAGAAAATTGGCTCGCAGAAGAACAGGTTGATATTGCCTTGTGTTACAACCCGTACATTCATGAAACCGGACCGAAGAACTTGCCATTGATCAGCGAAAATTTATATTTATACATTTCACCGCGTCCGCAAAACCCTTCTTACAGTGAACTGTCATTGTATGGCTCTATTGAGTTTGAAGCGCTCCAGCATTACGAAATATTTATGCCTGACAAGAGAGACGCCTTGCCCCAGCTATTATTTGCACAGGCCGAAAAATCAGGTATTAAACTCAAAACCAAAAATGCCTTTGGTCAGCTAATGACCACGCTGCATTATGTTTCTCAAGGGTTTGGGTTAGCGATTTATCCTTCCTCTGCTACCTGTCATTTAGAAACCAGTCAGCAAATAAGAGCGATCAATATTATCCAACCGCACATGCAGCGAGAGGTCTATTTAGGAATGCCCGAACGTAAACGTAATAGTGCCCCCGTTACGGCAGTGTATGAGCTTATCCGTGAAACCACCGCCAACTTGCATGCCCAAGATAATTGGCGAGGTAGACTGTTAGATAACAAATACTGTCATCCTGAGCAGCATAATATTGAAGCCATGGCAGCTGAATAAGTCACTTCCCCATTCAGTTCAGGGGTTTGCCTGGCGCTCGTGGCTGTTTTGCTCCCCAGGCAAGCCCTACAGCGACCCAATCAGGTATAATTAACAGACTTACCCTCGTCAATACCCTGACCATCGATTGACTATCCTTAAAAATATGACTTTAACAGACGTTAGCTAAGAGAATGACACCATTAATGCCAACGATGGGACTCAAGATTTATGGTGGGGAGCCCGTGCAGGTAAAACCTGCATTAAACTGTTTATAAACCGGTGCAGAGCATTGGTCGTTGATAACCTAGCCTAACAATAAGAAACAGGTAAGGTCGACAATAGTGGAGATTTAAAAGCTTAAAATGGCCCCCTCTTTAACCATGTCTTTTATCTCAATCGCACCAGTGGCATAGGCAATGGCGTTGGGTGCGGTGGCTACGGGTAACATAAAAGCACAACTGGCCGCCATCGCTGCGGGGATCATAAATAAAGCCGGCTCATTGCCCGATGAGATAGCTGCCACCGCCATGATCGGCATCAACAAAATTACCATTGCGGTATTACTGGTGATTTCAGTCAGATAGGTGACAATCAAGCAAATCGCTAATATAACCATCACCAGGGGTAAATGGGTTAAACCGAGCAACCACTGACCTACAATCTGACTTAAACCCGATGCGCTAAACCCTTTAGCCAGGGTAATGCCACCAGCAAACAAGAGCAGGATACCCCATGGGATCGTTTTAGCGGTCTCCCAGTCAAGTAAAGGACTGCCTTTGCCATTGGGGACCAAAACATCACCACCGCAGCGGTGAGCGCTACAATACTGTCACCGGCATAAGGAATATCTAATATACCACTCCAGCCGCCAAATGCTTCGTTGCGGGTGATCCATGCCAATGCCGTCAGACCAAATACCCATAACGTGCGAGATTCTTCTTTATGCCACCGCCCAAGTTTCGGTAATTCAATATCATGCTCTAGGGTGATATTGCGGGTTAACCACAGTGCAATAATAGGTAAGCTTATGACAACCACCGGAAGGCCTATCTTCATCCAGGCTAAAAAACCAAATTTTTGACCCGTTTGTTCTTCATAAATACCGGCAAAAATCACATTCGGCGGCGTACCGATAAGCGTACCCAAACCGCCAACACTTGGGGAATAAGCAATACCTAACACCAGGGCAACATTTAACCTTGGGTTGTCAACATGGCTTAAGATCGCCAGAGCCATAGGCAACATGATCAGTGTGGTGGCGGTATTAGAGATCCACATACTCAAAAAGCCGGTGGCAAGGACAAAACCCAACACTAATCTGCGACCGCTGCTAACCCCCACCATACGCACCATATAAACGGCTAAACGCTAATAAGCGCCGCTGCGTTCAAGGGCCGTAGAGAGCATAAAGGCGCCCATAAGCAGTAAAATAACATGGCTACCCAGGGCTGAGGTAGCAGCAGGGATAGGAATGGCTTCCGTTACCCACTAAATTACCGTTAATAAGGTAATAGCCGCTGTAACACCGGGTAGATAAGCTACACCGTATACCTGCAAAAAGTAATAAAGTGCCAGGGCAAATAGTGGCCCAATGAGGATAAAGTGCTGCCGAGTCAGTTGCATAGTGTTTCTTATTTTAGTAACAAATCAACAGCGCTCAGCTTGACACCCCGTGCTTGATAAACGCCTCATTGAACTCACAATATCCCCTTAATAAGGGCAACGGGAATATGTCACTGTACTGCCCCAGACACTACGCATAAAAGCTTTCGAGTACACGCTGAGCCGACATATATTTTGCGCTGTTTTTTAGGGTCTTGAAATTAGCGCAGGAGGACTTGGCCAGGGTCAATAAACGGGGATTTACCGGATATTGGCTTGGCAGGCTATCAATCACTTGAGCCGCGCCGTTGGAGTTATTACACACCAATACCATATCACAACCCGCAGCAAGTGCGGCGTCTGCCCGGGCAGCAAAATTACCGATAAAAGCTGCGCCTTGCATCGACAAGTCATCGGAGAACACCACCCCTTCAAACCCTAAGTCTTGGCGTAAATGCTGCTCAATCCAGATTTTGGAAAATCCTGCTGGCATCGAATCGACTTCGGGATAGACTACATGGGCAGGCATAACGGCATCGAGTAATCCTTGTTGGTGGATCTCTTTAAATACCCGCATATCCAGCGCCGTTATTTCTGCCAGACTGCGCTTGTCTACCGCCATGGCAATATGGGAATCCTCTTTTACATTGCCATGACCGGGGAAGTGTTTACCCGTGGATTTCATACCGGCTAAGCCCATGCCCTTAATAAAAGCGGATGCCAGCTGAATTAAAATCTGCGGTTGCCCGTGAAAGCTGCGATCACCTATAACCTGAGAAATACCATCAAGATCCAATACCGGTGCAAAACTAATGTCGATATCAAACGCCAGGCATTCCGCTGCCATTAACCAACCAAAAGTGTCACAATATTGCACAGCCAGCTGCATATTCTGCTCGGCGCCCTGATAAATAGCGCCCATGGCTGGAATAGGGCTAAAGCCTTCACGAAAGCGCTGTACCCTGCCTCCTTCGTGATCTACAGCAATAAGGATTTGATTGCGGGCAGCCAGGCGAATTTGCCCGACTAGCTCAATAAGTTGGCGTTGATCATGGTAGTTGCGGCTAAACAATATAAGCCCCCCAACCAACGGATGATCCAGTAATTCTTTTTCCTCAGGCGTGAGTTCACAACCTGAAACATCTAACATCAACGGACCCATAACGATAATTCTTAAAATAAAGCGAATAAAAGGCACTATAAAATAAGGTAACACAGAACAAAAGAAAGATTTCAAACGGAAATTTGTATCAACGCCCTGCAAGATAAAGCAGTCACGATATGAACGAAAATTATGACTTTGTGCTGTTACCATGATTATACTGACGTAAGTTGTTTTTTTAATGAGTTACTATGGAGTTTCACACTGTTGGATTGATAGGCAAAAAAGCCCATCAAGGCGCTAATTCGAGCTTACAAGCTCTGATTGTTTACTTAACAGCCAGAGGCTGCCGGATCATAGTTGAACAAAGCAGTTCATCCCAATTGCCTGGTAACGGTTTTGAAATCGCCGATATGGACACTATTGGCGCACAGGCAGATTTAGCCATAGTCGTGGGGGGTGATGGCAATATGCTTGGCGCAGCCCGTATATTAGCCAAATACAATGTAGCAGTGGTGGGCATAAACCGCGGCAACTTAGGCTTTTTGACGGATATTAACCCCGATAACTTTACTCGTCAGCTGGACTCAATATTCAGTGGTGACTGCCAAATTGAACAACGCTTTTTACTGGAATTAGAAGTCTATCGCGACGGCAAGTTACAAAATACCGATTCGGCGGTCAATGAAGTGGTCGTGCATCA
>JBKEFM010000060.1:0-20377 GCA_046709505.1 Paraglaciecola sp.
GCGGCCGCACAGTAGGTGCAGGCGTTGTAGCTAAAATTATAACGGGTTAATTTAACCCGTTAATAAAGGCTCCTTAGGGGGCCTTTTTTTATGTCTGTAATTTGATTAACAATCAATCTTTATCAGTATCATCATAAACACGTCCATGATGATATTTACCCAGCCACGCCTTCCTTGGCGTGTTGTGCGGCTGGACGTTGCTGGGCAACTACAGAAACCAGCCTTAGCGAGCCATTCATCTCGATAACTGGAACGCCAGCCCGGTGATCCTGCGTTATTCTACCTTCCACCGTCCATGGTGGTCGCTTGCTGGTCGTTCAAGCGGCCTGTGCAGTGCACCAGAAAGCCCCACTTTCACCCATTTTTTATGCCTGTACAAAACGCACATTGACCCATCCCTGGTGCTGCGGCCAGCCCAGCATCCTTGCTGGTCGTTCAAGCGGCAGGAGCGGTGCTCCTGAAAGCCCCGCTTTCACCCTTTTTTTATGCCTGTACAAAACGCACATTGACCCATCCCTGGTGCTGCGGCCAGCCCAGCATCCTTGCTGGTCGTTCAAGCGGCAGGAGCGGTGCTCCTGAAAGCCCCGCTTTCACCCTTTTTTTATGTGAAATTGCATTGGTATTAAGAAATGTGGTTGGTGAAATTTGTCAGGGTAATTAGCTTAAGCAGTTATTTTAATCTGCACATCGCTGATTGTTTTAGCCATATTAATGAACTTATGTACTTCTATGGCGTTAATCGTAACCGTGAGGGTGACTGTGGCCGTAAATGTGGAATGGAGTACAATAACCTCAAATTGTCTGAACAATCCATCTATGGCGTTCTGCTGTTGGTAACGGTAATTTATATTGACTGTTTTGCTGGGTATTTTTTTGACTGGAATAAGTTGTGCTAACGCGAGGCGTACTCCCCCGCCATAAGCTTTCACTAAGCCACCTGTTCCAAGTTTAATTCCGCCCGAATAACGGGTCACTACAGCGCTTATTTCACCTATCTCACTACCCTGTAAATGGGCAAGTATAGGTTTCCCCGCCGTGCCTGATGGCTCACCGTCGTCACTAAAGCCTAATTGCATAGTATCGCCAGGCGCACCGGCGATAAACCCCCAACAATGATGTCTGGCACCAGGGTGCTCATCTTTGATGTGTTTAATAAATGCCTTGGCACAGCTGATACCGGGTGTATGGGCCAGCTGAGTAATAAAACGGCTACGCTTTATTTCTTGTGACGCTTGGGCGGTGCCGTTGGGAATAAAATAGGGAGCTAGTGAAGTCAAAAAGATTACACACGGATTGTCATTAAAGAACTTGAGAGTGCATTATACCCAAGTGGCGTTAAAATGCAGAGTTCAGAACGACTTAGGTTTATACCCACCAGGATACTCGCAATGGGGAACATTACCGCGCTAAACCTAAACTCAACACTACCTATTGACGTTTCTACGTTTCAACAATAGATCGCTATTGAATGAATGGCTCTGTGCCCGGATAACGCCAATTAATATTGGTACGTTACCGTTGAGCAGGAATGTAAACCTGCTTAATCAAGGCGCTTGAATAAAGTTATAATGGTGATCTTTTGAGTTCGAGTAACGCATAGTAAGCCTGTTTAAAAAGGCTCCAGGAGGGATGACGGCTATTTGAAAGGTAAAGGTCATTGTGCATCAGAACGACGCCTTGCTCAAAACTGCTGGACGGATCCTCAGTGGATATTCATTAATACCGTTTGGTATAAAGTGTCCGGGACGAATTAACCTGGTCTTAATTACTATTGATTAAGCGAATACGCCAGGCTGATTTATGTAGCGTATGATGGAAGACTGAATTAATTGAATATTTTATATGGCTTGATAATTGCTCAAGCCATGGGAGTATTCTAATGAAGGAAATATCATGTATACAGATCAAGATTTGACCGACGCTGTACGGCAGGGGATCTTTAGTGAATCATCGGTTCAGCAGTTTCGTCAATATATAGCGCTAAACAATAATACTAACCCGGTGGATGAAGAAAATTTCCGCTTAATCTCGGGTTTAAACGATATTTTTGTGGTGATTGCCAGTGGTTTATTATTGGTGTCAATTGCCTGGCTGGGCTCAACTATTAGTCCATGGATTGGCGCACTAGCTTTTGCTGCTGGAGCCTGGGCTTTGGCAGAATTTTTTGTACTAAAACGGCGTATGGCGCTACCAGCAATAGGGCTATTGTTGGCATTTTTAGGGGGGGTTTTTGCCGTACCGATTTTGTTTAACGGTGCAGGGCTGTATCAGCCAACGGAGATGATTCTAGTGGCGTCAGGCGTCCTTACCAGTATCGCTGCACGTGCTCATTGGCTGCGTTTTAAGGTTCCGATCACGGTTGCTGCGGGCACCGCAGCCGGTGTTGCCTGCATATTAGCGATTATTCTAGCTGTACTGCCGGCGGTAAAAATGTGGTTGTTGCCCCTGGTATTTGTTGCCGGACTGTTTACCTTTGGCCTGGCGATGGTGTGGGATGCAGGGGATAGAAGCCGCCAAACTCGTCATTCTGACGTGGCATTTTGGTTGCATTTAGTTTCTGCTCCTATGATTGTTCATCCGATCTTTTCATCACTGGGAATTTTACAAGGAGTGCAAAGCGTATCAAGCTCATTGAGTGTGCTGATTCTATATGTTGTTCTTGCGATGATCTCAATTGCGGTCGATAGGCGGGCGATCATGGTTTCTGCACTTGTTTATGTAGTCTATGCCTTTTCAAGTTTGTTAGATAATTATGGCATGGTGAGCTATAGCTTTGCCGTTACGGGGCTCTGTATTGGTGCAACATTGTTATTACTTTCAGCCTTTTGGCAGGTGAGTCGCAGAAGTGTTCTTAAACTGATACCGAACAAGTTTCAGCTGCACTTGCCCGAGCCTAAGGCTGGAAATCTAAAGTAGCTGAGCAAAAAAACCAGAACATAGGCTTTGGTTTTTTTGTGTTGTTTATTAAACATCGCAGCTGCCTTGTGCCGGCTAGTCACAGAGTCTAGCCCGTATTCCTCATCCCTGCTGCAATACCGGCAATGGTGACCATCATGGTTTGTTGAGTATAAGTAAGGTAAAACGTCATTTTTCATTAAATGAAAATACATGTTGTCTCATATTGACATATCTTCTATTTCACATAATTCAGAATTCAAAACAATCGGCTCCCACTGTTGTGCAGATCATTTTGAATATTGCTTTTGTTTATGATGATGAACTGCTTTAATCAAAGAGATTTATTTGAGGTAGTGGTCTGCATTATCAGTATTGATTAGATTTGGCGTGAGCTGTTCCCCCTCCCGCCATCACCAAGCTGGGGAAAACGACAAGCCTAAAATCAGTCGTAACTACAAAACTATTTTGCCTAAAACTTCCCGCGCTTTATCTGAATCAGAACAACTGATTGCGACAATATTAAAGCCATCGTGTTGTTCGATCATATTGATCCCGCGAATATCGATTTTATGCTCGGCAAGTGACCGAGAAATTTTGGCGAGTGCGCCAGACTCGTCGATAACGCGAACCAATAATCCTGCGCGTGAAACAACATGATAACCTGCGTCGCACAGCACTTGATAGGCTTTGTCGGCATCACAGGATTTCAATTTTACTAATGCGGTCGATTCAACTTTCTCTGCATAAATCGCTTCAATATTGAGTCGAGCTTGACTTAAAACTTCGGTAATATCGGCAATCAGGCCAGTGTAGTTTTTGGTGACAATGGTGATGTTTTTCATTTTTATTTGTCCTGTCCTGATTGTTCGTTCTGTAAATCTTTGATGAAGGCATCGACTTGTTTAACGTGAACGTTTGGCATACAAATTAAGTGAGTGATCCCATTTGCAGTGGCCAGTTGGTATTTTTCTTTTAATTGGTGACTAATTTCCGGAAAGACAACCGTAATAGCATTCGGATTTCGCCAAGCTTCAATACCGAATGCGCGCAAAGCCCTTTCGGCATATTCTGCTGTAGCAAGACTGTGCTTCACTCTTGACGCTAATCCGGCTTTACCCCACTTGTTTATTGCATACCAAAGTACCATTGGCGTAAAGCCGTTGCGAGACCCGGTAATGGTGGTGTCGAGGCAGCCGATATAAGAAATGGAACGAGCTATCCGATCGACGTTGTCTTTTCTGGCTAAAACAATACCGCAAGGGATCGGTGAGCCAATAAACTTATGGCCGCTGATAGAAATACTATCGGCGCCATCGGCAAAGTCGAAGGCGGGCCGAGGTGTTAAGAAAGGATTGATCGCGCCACACAAGGCAGCATCAGAATGTATATAACGATTGACGATGGAGAACTCATCCAAAATGGCGCTAATCACATTAATATCGTCTTTCGCTTCCGTCATAGTCGTACCACTATTGGCAAAAATGATTACCGGCTTATCACGATTTATACGAATGGTTTCTTTTAAATCGTCATAATCAATTTCGCCATTGGGTTGTGCGCGGATCATAATGTGGCGCATATTGAGTAAGTGAAGGTTCTTAGCAACAGAATAATGGGTTTCTTGCGAAAAATAGCAAATCCCCTGAGGATATATTTCGCGCGCTAAATAAAGGCCATACAAGTTACCTTCTGTGCCACCATTAGTCACATAACCCCACCAATTTTCTTGGGGCGCTCGCAGTAGTTCGGCAAAAAACGCAACCACCTCGCGCTCGAATTCTCGACTGTCAACTTTCCAGGTTGAGTCGACAAAAGGATCGCCGAGGTTATTTAACGGATAGTTAAGTAGTTCTGCTAGTTGGCCGTATTCGAAATCTTTGGATACAGGGTAGCCCAGATAAGATTCGGTATTAGTTTTCATGCGGCGAATGAAGTTTTCGAGCTTTTGCGTAAGTTCTGGCTTTAATGACATGGTCTGCAACCTGGTAATGCACATAGACTGGGATAAGTAAATATATGGAAAATAAAGTATGACTTTAATAAAAATCAAAATACATGTTGCATCATATTTTCCATATTGACATCTCTTTTATATCTTTGAGGGAGTACAAATCAGCGAGTTCTTGCCTATTACTCAACTGTTTACACAAAATTCAAAACAAACGCATCCTGCTGTTGTGCAAACCAGCTCTGAACACAGCATTACGATAGCCAAGATAATATTCGAATGAAGAAAATATTATGTATACAGATCAAGACTTGACAGACACCGTGGGGGTAGGGGTATTTTACTGAAAAATCAGCTCAGTAATTCCGTCAATATATAGCAAAAACGAATAATACTAACCCGGTCGAAGAAGAGGATTTCCGCTTAATATCAGGTTTCGATGATATTTTTGTGCTGATTACCAGTGGCTTATTACTGCCGGTTTTTTTGTTGTGCTCATTGGTTACACTTTAAGGTTCTCATTACGGTCGCCGCTTGCACCGTAGCGTGAGGTGCTTGCATATTAACGATTATTACGTCTACTGTACCGGCGGCAAAAATGGGGTTGCTGCTCTTAGTATTTGTTGCTGGTTTGTTTACCTTTGCTTTGGCGATGGTATGGGATGCAGCGGATAGAAATCGTCGAACCCGTCATTCTGACGTGGCTTTTTGGTTGTATCTGGTCTCAGCTCCTTTGATTGTCCATCCGATTTTTTCATCACTGGGAATTTCACAAGGAGTGCAAAGCGTATCAAGCTCATTGATTGTGCTGCTTCTATATGTTTTTCTTGCGCTGATCTCAATTGCGGTTGATAGGCAGACGATCATGGTTCGTGCACTTGTTTATGTAGTCTATGCCTTTTCAAGTTTGTTAGATAATTATGGCATGGTGAGCTACGGCTTTGCCGTTACGGGGCTCTGTATTGGTGCAACATTGTTATTACTTTCGGCCTTTTGGCAGGTGAGTCGCAGAAGTGTTCTTAAACTGGTACCTAAAAAGCTTCAGATGCACTTGCCAGAGCCTAAGGCTGAAAATCTAAAGTTGCCGAGCAAAAAGAACCAGAGCATAAGTCTCTGGTTCTTTTTAGTGTTGTTAATTTAGCTACCCAGCTACCCAGCTACCCAGCTACCCAGCTACCCTGTGGCCGCTAGCCATAGAGTCTACCCCGTATTCCTCATGCCTACTGCTATACCGGCAATGGTCACCATCATTGCGCGTTCCAGAGTTGGGTCGGCTTCGTCGCCCTTAGCGCGAATGCGCTCTAGCAACTCTATTTGCAGGAAGTGCAGGGGTTGTAAATAACCGGCTCGAATATTCATGGATTCTTTGCCTTTAGGGTCGTTTTCCATGACTTCTTTTTGCTGAAGTATGTCAAGCAACAACGCCATGCTCATATTGAGTTCATCACGTAATGCATGGCCTAAATGGCGCAATTCTTCAGGGACCAAACGCTTATCATATTCAGCGCTAATACGGGGATCAGCTTTGCCAAATACCATGTCCAACATAGAGAAGCGTGAATGAAAGAACGGCCAGTTTTGCAACATATCATCTATTAATGGGCGTTGCCCGGCATCAATCGAAGTTTGTACCGCTTTCATCGCACCCAACCAAGACGGTAAAACCAAGCGAGTCTGTGCCCAGGCAAAAATCCACGGAATAGCCCGCAAGCTTTCAATGCCACCATTGGGTTTACGTTTTGCGGGGCGGCTACCTAGGGGTAATTTACCTAGTTCTTGTTCAGGTGTGGCTACTCTGAAGTAAGGCACAAAGTCTGGATCATGACGCACGGTGTTACGATAGTTATCACGGGCATCGGCTGCGACTTCTTTGATCAAATCCCGCCACTCCTGTTTTGGTGCCGGTGGCGGTGAAATCAACGCTTCCAGGATGGCGCTGGCATAGAGTGCCAAACTGCGCTGGGCTAACTGAGGCATACCAAACTTATAGCGTATGGTTTCACCTTGTTCAGTGACACGAAAGCCGCCTTTTAGTGAGCCAGGAGGCTGAGACAAAATCGCGGCATGAGCCGGTAAGCCACCACGGCCAATTGTACCGCCACGGCCATGGAACAAGGTTAAGTTAATACCGTACTTGTCTGCCACTGCAACGAGGGCTTCTTGTGACTCATACTGAGCCCAACCGGCCGCCATGGCACCCGCATCCTTAGCCGAGTCAGAGTAACCGATCATGACGTACTGATGGCCTTGAATAAAACCACGATACCAGTCGATATTCATTAGTGCGTCAATAACGTTGGCAGCGGCATTCAAATCATCTAAAGTTTCAAACAGCGGCGCAACCGGCATAGGCCAGGTCAAACCGAATTCTCGCAGTAACAAGTGCACGCACAGTACATCTGAGGGCAAACTTGCCATTGAAATAATATAGATACCAAAGCCTTCTTCGCTGTGCTGAGCGACGACCTTACAGGTATCTATAACTTCCTGAACGTCAGCAGAAGGGTGCCAGTGTGATGGGAACAAAGGACGCTTAGAACTAAGTTCTTTAAGCAAGAAGGCTTGCTTGTCTTCTTCGCTCCAATTGGCATAATCACCCATGCCCAGATAGCGAGTGAGTTCACTAAATACGTCGCCATGGCGCTCAGCATCCTGACGAATATCCAATTTAAGTAAATGAACACCAAAACAGTGAACGCGGCGAATGGTATCCAGCAGACGTCCATCGGCAATCACGCTCATACCGCAGGCTTGCAACGAGTTGTAACACAGCATTAAGGGCGTAAGCAGCTCTTCTTTACTGGCTATCCACTGGCTATCGTCCACGGCTGCATCATTGAGAAACTCTGCTATACCAGTTTTTGTGGCAGTGAGCTTGTTCAGTAAAGGACGTAGCAAAGCGCGATAAGGCTCAAGTTCGTCACCAACCTGTGCCCGTATGGTTTGGTCACAGTCACTCATGGATAATTCGATTTGTAACATGTCTACGTCTTGAGCAAAGAGCTTGGCGGCACGTTTGCGGGCCAATAACAATACTTGCTGGGTAACTGTTGAGGTGACAAAAGGGTTACCATCACGATCGCCGCCCATCCAGGAACTTAATTTAACGGGTGCGGCATCAAGTGGCAGCGCCAAATTGTATTTAGATTCGAATTTACTGCTTAGTTCACGGACGAAATCAGGTACAGCTTCCCATAAGGAGTTTTCAATCACTGAAAAGCCCCATCGAGCTTCGTCAACGGGTGTCGGGCGCACAGTTCGAATTTCTTCTGTGTGCCATGCCTGGGCAACGAGGTCGGCGATACGGGTGCGTATTTTATCGCGCTCAATATCGGATAATCCCGTTTGATGCACTTTACGCAAACACTGGGCAAGTTCACTGTGTTTATGGATTAATGTTCGACGTGTCACCTCTGTGGGATGAGCCGTTAATACAAGTTCAATACTGAGTTGATTAACCGCTTTTTCGAACGTCTCAGCTGACACATTCGCTTTGTCTAAATGGCTAAATAGTTCTTGTACAGGATCATCGTCATGATTGACGCTATTGAATTCTTGTTCGGCGATATTAGCCAAATTTAAAAACTGTGAGAAAGCACGACCAACAACCAATAACTGTTCATCTTCGAGCTCGCTAAACAGGGTTTTTAATTTGTCGGTACATTCGCTGTCACCTTGATAGGATTGGCGGCCGTCTATTCTGATGGCTTCTATTCTTTGCAGCCACTCATCACCAAGCTGGGCGCTGATCATGTCGCCTAAAGTTGTCCCGAGATTACGTACGGTTTCTTTTAGTTGTGAGTCGAGAATTTTTGGCACAGTTGCCTCCGCTGAAAATAGTAGAAAATTTAAAGTATGCATAAAACAATTGCTTACTTTAGTGAACAAGCAAGGCTTTGTCTAAGACTGCAAATGGAACTTGCCCGGTTAATGTAGACACTTTTACCTTAAAGTCGCCTCCAGTGACAGGTGTATTTGGATCTGAAAACTTTCCAACTCACTTACCAAATGCTTACTATTGTTGGCTTTTTGGTCGCCGCCCCTTTGTGTTATGATATACGCCATTTTTTAGCAAGCAGCGTAATAAAACGTGTGCTTTTTATGTTAGGGGTCAATGTGACAGATAAATATTCGAGTGTAGAGCTTCAGGCAAGTTATGGTATTGGTTTACAAATGGGTGAGCAATTACGTGCTAATCCATTCACCGGTTTAGACATTTCAGCGGTACAAGCAGGTTTAGCTGATGCATTTGATCTACAGCCGGCCCAAGTGACCAACGATGTATTACAAGTTGCATTCAATGAAATTCATGAACGTATGCAGGCTGAAAAATCAGCCAAGACCGCCGATGCGGTCGCTGCGGGTGAGAAGTTCCTAGCTGAAAATGCCCTGCGTGAAGACATCACTGTTACCGAAAGCGGTTTACAGTATGAACTGGTTAATGCTGGTGAGGGTGAAATCCCAACTGCAGATTCAACAGTACGTGTTCATTATCACGGCACTTTACTCGATGAAACCGTTTTTGATAGCTCCTACGATCGTGGCGAACCAGCAGAGTTCCCGGTAAACGCTGTTATTAAAGGGTGGACCGAAGCTTTGCAAATGATGAAAGTCGGCGCCAAATTACGTTTATATGTACCCCATGAGTTAGCTTATGGCGAACAAGGTGCAGGTGGCGCGATCGCTCCGTTTAGCACTCTGATTTTTGATGTTGAGTTATTAGACATACTTGCATAGTTACTCAATCAGATAAAAAAGCCGGTTATCCGGCTTTTTTTATGCCTGTGAGCGCATTCTTTATAAGAAATCGGCGAGGTCAGAGTCGCTGATTTTTTTGATAGTCCGCTTTGGTATCCGAAGTGGCATAGTTTAAGATCCGCAAAGAGCACATTTTTTCAGTGCCCTCGGTGGTGATAAGTCGCTTATGATTAAAGTATTTACATCGATAACCCGTAGCTTAAGAATGACGGTACCGGGCACCGACCTACCTTTTGGCTGACTAGGGGGTTAGGCGAATTAGGGGCGATTATCTGCATGGCAATCAATCCTGTAAAACATTGTAATGAAATTACAGATTGTATAAGATCTCCACACATAAATGACGTGGGATCTAACTTTGACACGCAGGCTGCCCTAAGCTAGTTGTCCCTTCATAATGCACGCTTTACAGATGCAACTTTATCCATCACTGGCGAGAATATCTCGTATTTAAATAAATCAAAAATTATTCCCTAGTTGGGGATGGTAAAAATTATTAGGTTATATGTATGCTTGAACACCTTAAAAGAGATTGGCTCTCTAATATTCGTGGTGATGTCCTTGCGGGTATTGTTGTGGCGCTAGCCCTTATCCCCGAAGCCATTGCTTTTTCTATTATTGCTGGCGTTGATCCTAAAGTTGGGCTTTACGCATCATTCTGTATTGCGGTTGTTATTGCCTTTGTTGGCGGCAGACCCGGGATGATTTCGGCGGCAACCGGTGCGATGGCATTGTTGATGGTAACCCTGGTTAAAGATCATGGCTTGGAGTATTTGCTTGCTGCAACTCTCCTAACAGGTGTGCTACAAATGTTGGCCGGATTTCTTAAACTCGGCGAATTGATGCGTTTTGTATCTCGATCAGTGGTCACCGGATTCGTTAACGCCCTGGCTATTCTGATTTTTATGGCCCAATTACCCGAGCTGACGGATGTGACCTGGCATGTATACGCTATGACTACAGCTGGCCTTGGTATCATTTATCTTTTTCCGTACCTGCCGGTAATAGGCAAAGCCATTCCATCACCGCTGGTATGTATAGTATCGCTCACAGCGGTAGCAATGATAATGGGGTTAGATATTCGCACCGTTGGTGATATGGGTGATTTACCTGATACCTTGCCTATATTTTTATGGCCGGATGTCCCCCTTAATTTAGATACCCTGCTAATTATATTGCCTTATTCTGTAGGCCTTGCCATTGTGGGGCTTCTGGAGTCTATGATGACAGCTACTATCGTTGATGACCTGACAGATACATCAAGTGACCGAAATAAAGAATGTAAAGGCCAAGGTATAGCAAATATTGGTGCGGGTTTGTTTGGTGGGATGGCTGGTTGCGCCATGATTGGTCAATCTATCATCAACGTAAAATCTGGCGGACGAGGGCGACTTTCTACTTTTGTGGCGGGCGCATTTTTGTTGGTTATGGTGGTTTTTCTTGATGACTGGTTGAGGCTCATTCCCATGGCTGCATTGGTTGCGGTTATGATCATGGTTTCTATTGGTACGTTTTCCTGGTCATCTATTACGGACCTACGCAAACATCCCCTTTCCTCAAATATAGTGATGGTAACGACCGTTATCGTTGTTGTCGTAACCCACAATCTTGCTATAGGTGTACTGATAGGGGTATTGCTGGCAACCTTGTTCTTTGCCAACAAAATTGGGCGCTTTATGGTTGTTAAATCTGATTTCTCAGTGTCTGAGAACGCCACAACTTATAAAGTGACCGGGCAGGTTTTTTTCGCCTCTGCGGAGCAATTTATTAATGCTTTTGACTTTAAAGAAGCCGCAGAAACCGTCATTATTGATCTTACTCATGCACACTTTTGGGATATCACAGCCGTGACGTCGTTAGATAAAGTCGTGATTAAATTTAGACGTGAAGGTGCAACAGTTAATATTATCGGTATGAATAAAGCCACAGAAACAGTGGTCGACAAGTTTGGGGTGCACAACGATCCTAAAGAAATCGAAAAATTGTTAGACGGACACTAAGGATAAATGATGAAAAAAATAATGACCTGTGTGGATGGTTCTGCAATGACAGCCGCCGTAACCGACGCAGCAATCTGGGCCGCGAAAAAATTGGATAAGCCAATGTGCTTTTTGCATACTCTGGAAAAAGAGCAGCAACATGGTGCTGATGATTATTCTGGCGCAATTGGACTGGGTGCCCGCACCGCTTTACTTGAAGAAATGACCAAACTGGATGAACAGCGTGGAAAAGTGGCTTTGCAGATAGGTAAAGAATTGCTTAGCACAGCAGCCAAAACAGCAGAAAATGCTGGTGTGAAAAGTGTGGAAATGATCCAACGTCATGGCGATGTTGTTGAAGCCATTGAGGACCTGCAGGATAAAATTCGTCTTATTGTTATTGGCCGAAGTGGGCAGGGACATAATGATAACTTTAAGTCCCTGGGTTCACACATTGAAACGTTACTTCGCAAAGCTAGCGATCCTGTTTTAGTTGTTCCTGCTGAGTTTAAACAGCCTGCCTCTTTTATGGTGGCCTATGATGGCAGGGAGACCGCGGATAATGCCTTGCAAAAGGTCATTGATGGCGGCCTATTATATGGACTGCATTGTCATCTGGTGTCTGTAAAAAATAATGAAGCCTACCTAAACGATAAGCTAGATGCTGCAAAAAAGAGGCTGGAAAATGAGGGCTTCACCGTAACCGCTTCATTTATCGAGGGTGATATACACCAATCGCTTATGGCGTATAAAACGACTAATAACGTAGATTTAGTCGTAATGGGCGCGTTTGCCCATTCCAAACTTCGTCAGTTATTTGTAGGCAGCAATACAATCAAAATGCTAGAACACTGTGACGTGCCCCTAATAGTGTTGCGATAAGACGCTTAAATTACCAATTTATAGCTAAAAAAGTGGGCGGGGCATGTCGTTTATTGTCTCCCGACCCACCTAAACGCTTTTCCTGAATGACTAGGGGCTCACGTTTACCAAAGCGCCAGCAGACCCACATTCTTTGTTGGTGTGAAAAAGACATTATTGCCTCAGATAAATCAGGGTAACGGCATTAAATGCTAATACATTTCCAGTTCATCCTCACCCGTCATACCTAATTCCTTTAATTCTTGCCGTAACCTGTAGCGATCATGAAACAGCTCAATCTCTCTCCACTTTTGTTTGTTCTTTTTTGTTTTAGGAAGGCTGTACTGTGCATCAATCACTGATAATAATTCAGACTTATCCATTGAAATCTCCCTATTTATTTGGCGCATAGTATTAAAATATTCATTTGATATAAAACAGAAAAATTTAGTTAACTGTTCATCATATGAAAAACCAAAATAGAATAAGTTTGTTTATTTTGTATGAACCGTCAGTGACAGTTTTTTGACATTACAGGGCATAGCTTTCCTATGTTAATACCGTGGCGAAACCGTTGTAAACGGGGCCAAACCAGCAAGGCTTATGCACAAAGGGGATGGTGCTCCAAGACTATTATCTTTAATAGCGATAAGTCATTGGCATTCACGTGCCGAATGTAAAAAGCACTTTTAGTGGCAGCAAGGTGCTTAATTTGGGCTGTCGATCTTAATGTCGTTGTAATGTAGATTGATTTATCAAATTTTATGGGGTAACGGCTGATGATTTTATTTACTGAATCGTTCACTGCCCTCTGTTTTTATTATGGAAATAGCTTTTGGCTCTTGATTAAAAATTCAATCTTGCCATGCTACAACTTAATTGGATTTTAAGATTTAGTCATTATGGAAATTATTTGGTTAGTATGTGCTTTTATTGGTGGGTTGAGCATGAAGCAACTTGGCCTACCACCGCTCATCGGTTTTCTTGGCGCGGGCTTTTTGCTCAATTACATGGGTTTTCAATCATCAGATAATTTACAGGCTTTGGCTGATATTGGCATTACCTTGATGCTCTTTACCATAGGTTTGAAGCTCAATATTAAAGACCTATTAAAACCTGAAGTATTGGTTGCCAGTGCTCAGCACATGTTAATTTGGGTGCTAGCTACCACCGCTATTATTTTAGCGTTAAGTTATTTTGGCTTATCCTACTTTAGTGCGATGAGCGCCCAGCAATGCGCGTTATTAGCTTTTGCCCTAAGTTTCAGTAGCACGGTGTGTATTGTTAAAATACTTGAGGAAAGCGGTGAGCTCAAAACCCGCCATGGCAAAATCGCCATTGGGATACTGGTTATGCAAGATATTTTTGCAGTATTATTTTTGGTGGCAGCAGCGGGCAAAATCCCCACTATTTGGGCGTTGGCATTATTTGGTTTATGGTTCGTACGCCCAGTATTGTACCGTTTGGTTCATAGCGCGGGTCATGGCGAATTATTACCGTTAACCGGGTTTTTATATGCACTGGGTGGTTATTATCTATTTGATCTTGTTGGCATAAAAGGTGATTTAGGGGCATTAATTTTGGGCATGTTGATCGCTCCCCACGCAAAGGCTGCTGAGCTGAATAAATCGTTGCTAAGCTTTAAAGATTTATTTTTAGTGGGTTTCTTTTTATCGATTGGCCTGATTGCCCTGCCAGACTTGGAAATGGTTGGTATTGCCTTGTTACTTTGTGTACTGATCCCCCTTAAATTTCTATTATTCTTTTTCACCTTTGCACAATTCAAACTGCGGGCTCGTACCGCTTATTTGTCTGGCCTGGTTTTAAGTAATTTCAGCGAATTTGGCTTGATAGTGGTGGCACTCGCGGTGGGAACAGGATGGATTGAGGCGCAGTGGTTAGTTATCGTTGCCCTATCTGTCGCATTTTCTTTTATCTTTACCAGTTTTCGTTATAAAACTGCCCACAGTCAATACCTCAGGCTTAAGACACGGTTACGAAAATATGAAAGCAACAAACGTCTTAAAGACGATATTTATCAACAACCCGATGGTGCTAAGGTTTTATTGATAGGTATGGGCCGGGTGGGTAATGGTGCTTATGACGCATTACTGCCTACACTAGGCAATGAACTGTGCGGTGTTGATGCAGATCCGGGCCGGGTTGCCAGGCTGCAAGCACAAGGTATGCGGGTGATACTGGGTGACGGTGAAGATGCCGATATGTGGGAAAATGTTGATATTCGTAATGTGCAATTAATTTTGTTGGCCTTACCCTCTATTGAAGATACGGCGCATATTACACAGCAATTAAGGGGGGCTAATTACCAGGGGAAAATAGCCGCCATAGCACGGTACAAAGACGAAATTGAACAACTGATGGCGACAGGCACAGATCATGTCTTTAATATTTACACTGAAGCTGGGGCGGGGTTAGCAGAAGAAAGTTTGCGCTTGCTTAACGTCATACCGGAACAACAATCAGCTTAGGCTGCTTGCTACACCCAAAGCCTTTGGAGTTGTAGTCAAGCGGCAAAGAAACTCAAGCCCCATAAACTTAGACTTATTAAGCTATTGGAGTGAGTCTGAGCAGCCAACAACGCTGGTGCAGCGAGGGGGTGGATATAGCCAAATAGTAAAATAGACATCGAGTCTTTTTTACTATTTAGCGGTTTGTACTACAGGGCTAAGAACTTGCTTGTCTAAAGCGCGCGATCAATGCATTGGTTGAGCTGTCAAATGCCAGGGCACTATTGGTACTGACAATTTTATCTAACACTTGATTACCGAGCTCTTTGCCCAGCTCTACGCCCCACTGATCAAATGAATTCACACCCCAAATAGCCCCTTGTACAAATACTTTGTGTTCGTACATGGCCACAAGGGCACCCAGGGTCTTTGGATCCATTTGCTCAAACAACAAGGTATTACTGGGTTTGTTACCTGGCATGGTTTTATGTGTCGCCAACTCAACCCGTTTGTCTTCTTCTAATCCTTTATCAGCAAGATCGCTGTAACATTCGTCAAAGGTTTTTCCCTGCATCAAAGCTTGGGTTTGGCCAAAGCAATTAGATGCTAGCATAGCGTGATGGGTAGCATTTTGATTAGGGACATTTAACGGTAGCATGAAGTCAGCGGGTATCAACAAGGTGCCTTGGTGAATAAGCTGATGAAATGAATGCTGACCGTTGGTGCCTTCACTGCCCCAAATGATTGGCCCTGTTGCGTAATCCACTGGCGTGCCTTCTCCCGCGACTCTTTTGCCATTACTTTCCATATCTAGTTGTTGTACATAAGCTGGGAAACCACGTAGATAGTGGTAGTAGGGTAGAAGTACATGGCTTTGTGCGTCAAAAAAGTTGATATACCATACACCCAGCAAAGCAGTAATTATGGGTAAATTTTGCTCTGGAGGAGCGGTTTTAAAGTGCTCGTCCATAGCGAAAGCACCTTCAAGTAACTGACGATAATTGGCATAACCCATAGTTAAGGCAATGGGTAAACCAATGGCTGACCACAAAGAATAACGTCCGCCAACCCAATCCCACATAGGGAAAATGTTTTCTTGTGCCATACCAAATTCGGTTGCTGCTTTGATGTTAGATGAAACGGCAATAAAATGTTTGGCGATATCTTGTTGGGTGCCACCACAAGTCAGAAACCACTCTTTAGCCGTAAGAGTATTTTGCAAAGTTTCCTGAGTGGTAAAGGATTTTGAGGACATCACCACTAAGGTTTCCTCGTGATCCAGTTTACTTAATACATCCTGAATATGGCAGGCGTCAACATTAGCTACAAAATGTACGTCAACCCCTTTAAACCAGTAAGGTTTAAGGGCTTCAGACATGATTTTTGGTCCAAGGAATGAGCCGCCTATGCCTATACTGACAATCTGTTTAAGGGCTTTACCTGTATAGCCTTTGCGTTTACCGCTATGTACACCTGCCACAAAGTCTTCAATTTTTTGCTGACAAGCCAGCACTTCAGGCATGATATCAGTGCCATCGAGGAACACGGGTTTTCCGGAAAAGTTACGCAGGGCAGTATGCAGTACCGCCCGATTTTCTGTCTGGTTAATTACTTCGCCAGCAAACATGGCATCCCGTTTGGAACTGACTTGGCATTGTTCGGCTAGCTTGAACAGGGTTTGCATAACATCGCTATTAACCAAGTTTTTCGAATAATCCAACGTAATTCCGCAGGCGGTCAGATTATAAGTACTGGCACGTTGGGGCTCATTAGCAAACCAATCACGCATATGCTGTTGTTTAACATCTTCAGCTAAAGAGGCAAGTTTTTGCCAAGTAGGGGTGTTAGTCAGCGCAGTCATGCAAGACTCCTTGGGATTGAAAGTAGAACGTATAAAGTAAAAAAAAGCGCCTAATCAGACGCCCAATATAATGCCTGTATTACAGGTAGCTTTTTAGCTTAGTCTCAAGCTTAACCTGGTCAGCGGCGAAATTGCGGATCCCTTCGGACAGCTTTTCAGTGGCCATGGCATCCTGGTTCATTTCCCAGCGAAAAGCGGCTTCATCAAGAGGCTGACCAGCTGTTTTGGTGGCGCCGTTATCTTTTAGCTTCACTTCAAGTGGCGCATTAGTGTTGGATAATTCTTCCAATAATCCAGGGCTAATTGTTAAACGGTCGCAACCGGCCAGTTCTGTGATTTCACCGATATTGCGGAAGCTTGCCCCCATCACAACCGTTTTGTAACCATGTTCTTTGTAGTAGTGGTAAATCTGGGTAACGGATTGCACGCCGGGATCTTCACTGGCTGAGTAACTGGTTTTGCCTGTACTGGCCTTGTACCAATCGAGGATACGACCCACAAAAGGAGAAATAAGATAAGCTCCGGCTTCAGCACAAGCACGGGCTTGAGCAAAGCTAAACAATAGGGTCAGATTACAATTAATCCCTTCTTTTTCTAGTTCCTCAGCAGCTTTAATCCCTTCCCAGGTAGAAGCTAGTTTGATCAAAATTCGGCTCTTATCAATACCCGCTTCTTTGTATAAGGCAATCAGCTTGTGGGCTTTGTCGATACTGCTTTGGGTATCAAAGGATAAACGGGCGTCAACTTCGGTGGAAATCCGGCCGGGGACGATGTTGACTATATCTGTTCCTATAGTGACTGACAATTTATCGCCGGCATCAATGATTTGCTGCTCAGGATCATTCGACTGTTCTTTAGCCCAGGCCACGGCGTTTTGCAGGTGGGACTGGTATTGCGCCATCTCGGCAGCTTTTAACAGCAATGATGGGTTAGTTGTAGCATCAACAGGCTGGTACTTTTTTATTGCTTCAATGTCACCGGTATCGGCAACGACAGTGGTGATTTCACGTAATGCTTGTAATTGATTGGTCATGGTAACCTCGAATTCATTATGTTGTAAAATTACAACATTTTAAGTAACAAAAGTATATGTTGTATGCAGACCGTGGTGGTTTTTTCCGGCATTATTAATACCTATGATATAACGGCATAATGCTTTGTCACTTGCACAAACGTTGGCGTAACGCTTTGCTAGAGTTTACCATAAGATATAACCATTGAATTCCAGACACGAGTAAAAACCCGGCAATGTCAACAAAAGTAACGCTACTGCAAGATGACATAACCCGTTTACGAGTAGATGCCATAGTCAATGCCACCAATCCCAACTTGCTTGGTGGCGGTGGCGTGGATGGTGCGATACACCGTGCCGGCGGACCTGATTTATTAGCCGCTTGTAAAAAATTGGCAGGATGTAAAACAGGTGAGGCAAAAATCACTCCAGGATTTTTGTTACCTAGTCAGTATGTTATTCATACTGTAGGCCCTGTTTGGCAAGGGGGACTGAGCAATGAACGCCAAGAGCTCGCTCTTTGTTATCGCAATGCATTGCACGTGGCCAGTCAGTACCCTATAAGGTCTATTGCCTTTCCCGCAATAAGCTGTGGTGCCTATGGTTTCCCCAGCGAGGAGGCCTGCAGTATTGCCGTAAACACCGTGATTGAAGAACTAGGACATTACGTTCACCTGCGCAAAGTGATCTTTTGTGCTTTTGATGACATATCGCACCAAAATTTACTGAACGCTTTAGGACGCACTCAGGTACATTGAACGATGAGGTTCATCAATTTTTTGCACTGGTGTAAACGTCTTAAGTTGGTATCATCAACTCCTGCTATTTTATTGGATTTAAAATGTTACTCGTTGTTTCCCCCGCTAAAAACCTCGATTTCGAGACTACTTCAGTTACTGACGTTTTTACCCAACCCGAACTATTGGTTGATTCGAGCCAGTTAATTGAACGTTGTCGTAAATTAAGCCCAGCGCAAATAGCTTCACTGATGAAAATCAGTGACAGACTCGCCGGGCTTAACGCTGATCGTTATGCCAGTTGGCAGACACCTTTTACTATTGATAATGCCAAGCAAGCCTTGTTGGCATTTAATGGCGATGTGTATACCGGTTTAGATGCCCAATCATTTTGCCAACAAGATATAGAGTTTGCGCAAAAGCATTTAAGAATTCTCTCTGGCTTGTATGGTGTACTCAAACCTATGGATTTGATGCAAGCCTATCGTCTGGAAATGGGTACCAAACTGGATACCGAGCAAGGTACCAATTTATATCAGTTTTGGGGAGACAAGATTACCGATAATCTCAATAAAGCATTGGCGGAACAAGGAGATAAGCAGTTAATTAATTTGGCGTCTAATGAATATTTTAAATCCGTTAATCACAAAGCCTTGCAGGGTGAAATATTCGAGCCTGTATTTAAAGATCGCAAAAATGGCCAGTATAAGATAATAAGCTTCTTTGCCAAAAGGGCCCGGGGCATGATGGCGCGTTTTATTATTCAAAACCAGTTGAGCGACGTTAAGCAACTGCAAGATTTTGAAGTGGCCGGTTACCGCTTCGATGTGGGCATGAGCGACAGACACAAACTGGTATTTTGCAGAGAAGAGCAAAACTAATCGCTGCACAAAGATGCCGGGGTAAGTTAATCTTGGAAACTACCATTGGCCTAATTTCGCCGAGTTAAGGCAACAATATAGTAATCGAAGTAAACGATAGTGGGTTGTTGTCTGTTAGGGTATTGATAAACTGCTGGGCGTTTTTATATTGTACGGGGTATTACTACGGGCGAAGTGATAAATGGATATATTTGGTTTTTGAATTGACAGCTTATGGGGATTTTACTGACTGGGGGGATTGAGATGAAAGCTGCGGACCGCGATGCGGTCCGACTTACGATCTTTTATGTAGTTACTTGTTTAATAAATTAAACAGGTACAACATTGTTTGCGCATGGGCCTTTTTGACCCTGGCCAACTTCAAATTCAACAGCTTGGCCGTCGTTTAAAGTAGCATATCCACCACCGTTTTTAATTTCAGAGTGATGAACAAATAAATCTTTGCTTCCGTCTTCTGGAGTTATGAAACCGAAACCTTTATCTGCATTAAACCACTTAACTGTACCTTTACTCATACTATACTCTTTATAAATTAATAATTTCATTGTTTGCAGAAACCTGCGAACACAGTGTAACTGATATTTCCCCTTAAATCACAGCAATTAACGAAAAACAATGTAGATAGCCCTGTTCGAACCGCATCAAAATACGGGTAACATCAAGTAAATAGAGGGATTCAGGTCAGTTTTAAATATAAAATAAATATTTAAATTAATTTTAAAAGGTAGAAATTCAGCGCTCATTTTTGCTAAATAACCCACATATACGTCATTGCGACGATTTTTACTTGTCAGTGATCAGGCAATGCCATACATGAGGTTGTCTGCTTAATTAAGCTATCTCATTAACGATAAACGATCGTTAATGAGGGCCTTACAAGCATTGTTTAGGCGTAGCTTAGCCATCGACAGTCCGATTGTTGGTTTTAACCCAGGCAGCGAGTAAGCAAAAAGAAACTATCTATGCTGCAAACC
>JBKEFM010000061.1:0-20208 GCA_046709505.1 Paraglaciecola sp.
GGGGCATATCCCACGACCTGACTAAAAATAAAACACCTGATAAGTGTAGTTCAGTTCAAAAAATAAAGCGTATTTACAATGGGTGTCTATTTAAAAAAGAAAAAAGGAAGCTTATGCTCAACAGCCTCTTATGGAGCAGTTGCCTATATATTAAAATTTCCGAATGGCCGCAATGGTGGCAAAGGAGTCATTCGACTAAAGTGATTTCGCCTGGACAATTGAGCGGCCGGATGAAGATTTTCATCCCTATATTGGCATTGGCAAACCGCCCCGGTTACCACAAGAGACTGACAAGGTTAAATCTAGAAAACACAACATATAGTGGTCGGTGGAGCTAAGTGGATAGCCCTTACGTATTCACTGTGGGTTCTTATTAATAGGGATTGGTATAAGGACATACTGTAAAAAACAAACTTCAATGATGGCTGGGTTTATCGTGATCGAAGCGCTCAGTCGTGTATGCCACTTAAGCGTGGATTAATTTATAAAAAAAGCTTACCAAGAGAGCAAAAAGTGCATTCAGATGCGCTTCCCTTTTCAATGTTATTGACCCAACACAGTACTATAAAGCAAGGATAGCGCCAGCCTATTTAGTCGATGAGTGGCTGCCTCAGCTGCACATTGCTATCAGTAATTTGAAAACATTTTTGTTAGGGATTTTTCACTGCGTGTCGGGCTAGAAATACATACAAGAATACCTGAATAAATTCAGTTATCACTTTAACTGTCGATTTGTCAAAAAACAGATACCTAACCAATTGTTAAACTAGGCAATAATTCATGCTTCTGTAAAATCGGCCTGAGCCAAATGCATGTTCATATTAAAATACCAGCAAATACATTCTTGAGGTACTGAGAAAGGTCGGGTTAGTCGTTGATTATTATACTATTGGCTAATATGAAGCTGACGCTAATTTGTTAAAGTAACTGTTTGTTTGAGTTAAAAATTTAATCGACTAAGGCTATGTGTAACTGACATTCCTCAATTGAAAAATACTATTTTCATATTTTTTGCGACCCTCATTAAAAATCTGACTGGGTTTTATCGAAGTCACTTGGGTATAAGTAAGAGAAGCCAATAACGGTGCAGCTTCAAGGGCGACGGGTATTTCTGGTAGGTGATTGTTACCTGTTAACCGACCATGGCGGCTGCATTACGCCTTGGTATTAAAAGGTTTGGGCCCTATGGGGGTATGCCACTATGGTTAAAGCGGGGTTTGATCACCTCCAATGTAATTTATGCTCAGTTTATGTCCAACATAAATCATGAATAGGCACCTGGCTCCTCACACTGAAGCTGAAAATCTCAGATGTACAGGCCCTGACATGGAAATCGTTCAGCCCGACTTTGCCTGCTCGCTGCTATTTACTCCTAATGGGCAGTCCAAGCACCTGACACTGCAGCTCTTCATGGGGCTTAATTAGGTTTGACTAAGGATATGCAATATGAGTGGATTTCTTATCTCCGGAATTCAAGCTAAAACCACCCTGGTATTCAGTGGGCTGATGGCCATTATTTTGATCATCATCTTTACCAGCCACTTGCAGTCGAGACGTCTGGCTGAAACCACCGTTCTTGAGTTGGAGCAGCGAAATTCTTTTGTGTTGAAATATGCCATTGAATTGGCATTGCAAAAACATAATCAAAACCTGCAATCACTGCGCGACACCCCTCCTATTCAAGCTATTATAAGAGCCCGTGTCAACAATGGTGTTGATCCCATAAGCGGCAACACTCTAGCGCAGTGGCGTCAACGTCTGGCCGTGACTTTAAGGGCATTTATAGCCAACCATCCAGAATATCAGCAAATAAAATTTATTGATAAAAGGGGTGAAGAACTCGTGAAGGTTCACCGCATTGTCAATGGTGAGGTAGTTATAGTACCCAACAGTGAATTGCAGAACGAGACTGACTCATCGTATGTCAAAGAGACAGTCAAATTAAAAACTGGGGAAACCTATTACTTTGATGTCGGCCTCCACAGGGAATATGGTGCCATTCAACTGCCCCATCAACCTGTATTGAGGATGGCTACACCTGTTTTTGCTGTTGGTGGTAAAGTCAGTGGCGTAATAGTCTTGAATTTATCTACCGAAAGGCTGTTTGAAAAAATTGCTTCCAAGACCGATGGGGTGCAGCGCGCTATTGTTAATGATCGAGGTTTCTTTATCAAACATGCCAATCCGTCTAAAACATTCGGATTTGACCTGGATGTTGACCGCACGTTAAGTACTGATGAACCTTATATGGCTCAAACCATTCTCAGTCAGGATTCATTTATAAGATATGATAAGGCCGAAGGGGAATTGGAAGGATTTGAGAAAATATTTTTCTCACCACAGGATCACAATCGTTACTGGGTGCTGATTTTCCATATCCCGGAAAATCTGGTGTTTGCAAACATCAATACATCGCTGCAAAGAATACTGTTGTTCAGTTTACTTATAGGTGTTGTATCGATTGTCTTTATTATCTGGTTTCTTTCACGAAAAATACTGGCACCCGTGGTGGCCATGGCGTCAGTGTCTGAGCGTTTTAAAGCCGGCGATTTAACTGTCCGTCTTGATACCGCCTCCGTTAGCGATGAAATCCTTACCTTATATGAAGTCATCAACTCCTTGGTTGAAAATCAACAACAGGTGACTAACCTGCTACAGAAAAAGGTTGCTTCACAAACCAAACGACTTTCTGCCGTCATCGATAATATTGTAGATGGTATTATTACCATAGATGAGCAGGGAATAATCGAAACATTCAACCCCGCCGCTCGGAAAATTTTTGGTTATAGCGAGAAGGAAATCATTGGTCAAAATGTTAAAATACTGATGCCGGCTTCTTATAAGAATAAACATGATAATCATCTCTGCACCTTTGAAGAAAATAACCTTGGGCGAGAAGTTATCGGCGAGCGTAAAGATGGCACAAACTTTCCCATGGAGTTAGCCGTAAGTGAACTTATTGTCGATAATGTCAGGTGTTTTGTCGCCATTATTCGGGATATCACAGAGCGCCACAATGCTCAAACGGCTTTGAAAATATCTAAACACACTGCCGAACAAGCCAATCTGGCCAAGAGTGAATTTCTCGCCAATATGAGTCACGAAATCCGCACGCCGATGAACGGGGTGATAGGCATGACCAATCTATTGCTGGACACGCCACTAAACCAGGAACAATACAACTTCACCAAAATAGTCAAAAGCAGTGCCAAATCACTTCTTGCGATCATCAATGACATACTCGACTTTTCCAAAGTAGAAGCCGGTATGCTGGAGATGGAAGATATTACGTTTGATATGGGCATGCTGATAAACGATTTTGGTAGCAGCATTGCCATGCGCGCCCACGAGAAAGGGTTGGCGTTGGTCTGTCCCGCTAATGCGTTACAGCATCATTGGTACAGCGCTGACCCCGGACGTATTCGTCAAATCCTCAATAATTTGGTAGGCAACGCTATCAAGTTTACTCAACACGGTAAAGTAGCGGTTTATTATAGTGTGCACAAGCAGAGTGAATTGCGCACCATAGTGCGCTTTGACGTTACCGATACCGGCATTGGCCTGAGCACGGAACAACAGGCCGGGCTTTTCGAACGCTTCAGTCAGGCTGATGGTTCTACTACCCGCACTTACGGTGGTACGGGTCTTGGTCTGGCTATCTGCAAACAACTGGTGGGGTTAATGAACGGTGAAATCGGCATTAAAAGCATCAGAGGTAAAGGCACAACAGCCTGGTTCACTCTGGATCTTAAAAATGCCAAACCTGAGGTACAAAAATATTCTGTGACTGATCTGCACGGGCAGAAGATTTTAGTGGTAGATGAAAAATTAACCAATCGCACTTTACTTGGACATTTACTGACGAACTGGCGGGTCAAACACACGTTAGTCGACAGTGCTAAAACGGCCATCGAAACCCTCAGCGCAGCGGCTGTTCAAAAGCATCCCTACACCATCGCGATAGTCGATATGCAGATGCCTCAAATGGATGGTACCCAGTTGGGAGTCGCGATCAAAAATGATAAAGCCCTCTGCAACACCCATCTTATTATGCTCACATCTGAAGGGCAACGGGGTGATGCAAAAAAATGCAAAATGGCAGGATTTAGCGCCTATCTCAATAAACCTGTTAATCAATCTCTTCTTTACAACACGCTATTACGCGTAGCGGGACACGTTACTGACGACTCGCCGCTGGTTACGGCTTACAACGCCAGTGTAATACCCAATTTCAATGCACGGGTACTTGTCGTTGAAGACAATATCATCAACCAGGTTGTAGCCCAATCAATGCTCGAAAAACTGGGTATAAACGCCGACCTAGCGGCTAATGGTGAAGAAGCGTTATCCGCGCTGGAGAATTTCCCTTATGATCTGGTATTTATGGATTGTCAAATGCCGGTGATGGATGGCTTTGATGCCAGCCGTAACATTCGCGACCTCCAATCCAAGGTTCGCAACAGCGCTGTCCCCATTATTGCCATGACAGCTAATACTATGCAGGGCGACCGTGAAAAATGTATTACTGCCGGAATGAATGACTTTATCTCTAAACCCGTGGACGCACATAAATTGCAGCAGGTACTGGAGCAATGGTTGCCTATGCGTTAATCAAAATTTGGGCGGCTAGAAGGTGATCTAACAGCAAGTCCCCCATGAGTGTTCATTGAGGTTGCGGGTGTGGTTTTAAGGCTTGATTAAACACCAAAAAATTCAGTCAAGTTGACACCACATTCATAAAGACACTAAATTAATAAGGCTTTATCACAAAATTCTGAGTGGGCGATGTACTCGCCTTTGACTTATTTGAGCCTTCTCCCCACACACACGACTCTGGGGTTCATCTAAAAGACAATACTATGACATCTGACCTAGAGTTCTGTTGCTGTTACAGTCGTTACCCTAATAGAATAAGGCCACACAACCGTTTGGGTAAGCTAAGTTTTGTTTAAATTAGCCGCAGTGGCTATATCTGTGACATAATATGCGGCGAATTTTCCCTTGCGATATTACGCTTAAGCGTAGGCTCGGGAGCCAGTTTTTTACACTATCACCACTCGGAAGAAAACATTGTTAACGACCGCTAATATCACTATGCAGTTCGGCGAGAAGCCACTTTTTGAAAATGTCTCAGTTAAATTTGGTAACGGTAATCGTTATGGCCTAATTGGCGCTAATGGCTGTGGTAAATCAACGTTTATGAAAATCCTCGGTGGCGACCTTGAGCCATCAGGCGGTAACGTCTCTACCGATCCAGGTGAGCGCATCGGTAAACTGAAACAAGATCAATTTGCCTATGAGCAAAACAGTGTTATCGATACTGTGGTGATGGGACACGGTGAACTTTGGGACGTTAAAGTTGAACGGGATGCTATCTACTCTAATCCCGAAATGACCGAAGAAGACGGCATTCGAGTAGCCGATCTTGAATCACAGTTCGCCGAGATGGATGGTTACACCGCCGAAGCCCGGGCAGGTGAGCTACTTATAGGTGTAGGTATTCCTATTGAACAACACTTTGGCCCTATGAGTGAAATCGCTCCAGGCTGGAAACTCAGGGTATTACTTGCCCAGGTTATCTTTTCCAATCCGGAGATTATGTTACTGGATGAGCCCACCAACAATCTGGATATCAATACCATACGTTGGCTTGAGGACGTACTAAACCAACGCAACTGCACCATGATTATTATTTCCCATGATCGACACTTTCTAAACAGTGTCTGTACCCACATGGCAGATTTGGATTATGGCGAGATGCGCTTGTTTCCAGGCAACTACGATGAGTACATGACAGCAGCTACCCAATCAAGGGAGTTGTTATTGTCCAATAACGCTAAGAAAAAAGCGCAAATAGCCGAACTCAAAACTTTTGTCAGTCGTTTTTCAGCTAACGCTTCCAAGTCTAAACAGGCTACGTCGCGAGCCAGACAAATAGATAAAATCAAACTGGATGATGTTAAACCCTCCAGTCGCCAAACCCCCTTTATTCGTTTTGAGCAAAACAAAAAACTTCATCGCCTGGCGCTGGAAGTAACAGGTTTGAGCAAAAGCTATGACAACGAGTTATACCGGGATCTGAACTTGATGGTTGAGGTAGGTGAACGAGTGGCGATAATCGGGCAAAACGGTGTGGGCAAAACCACCTTGTTAAAATGCCTGGTGGGCGATACCGAACTCACATCCGGTGAAGTAAAGTGGTCTGAAAACGCACAGTTGGGCTACTATGCGCAAGATCATTCGAAGGATTTCGAGCAAGACATGACCCTGGTTGATTGGATGTACCAGTGGGCGCAAGATGGCGATGATGAGCAGATCATGCGCGGCACCTTAGGTCGTTTATTATTCTCGCAAAATGAGATAACCAAAGCGGTCAGTGTGATATCCGGTGGCGAACAAGGCCGTATGATGTTTGGCAAATTAATGCTGGAACGGCCTAATATTTTGCTGATGGACGAGCCAACCAATCACATGGATATGGAATCTATCGAAGCATTAAACCTGGCCCTTGAGAATTACGCCGGTACGCTGTTGTTTGTCAGCCATGATCGGGAGTTTGTTTCGACCATTGCCACACGTATCATCGACATTACCGCTGATGGAATAGTGGACTTTAAAGGCAACTACGACAGCTACCTGGAAAGTCAGGCCAGCGTTTAAGCCGCTCTATGCTGGCGCAGGTGCTTTACTAACAGGCATCTGCATCACCTAGCTTACAGATACAAAAAAGCCTGATAAATATCAGGCTTTTTTGTATCTGTAAGCTCTTTGAATTGTTATATATGCCCAAAGCCATTCGCATTGCTGATAGGCGGCAAAGGACCTCAGCCCCATGAGCTTAAACGTACTAAGTGATTGAGGTGAGTAAGAGCAGGCAGACTAGGCGTTGATAAGCCATTGTACAAATTGTTTCGCTTCGCTGGCATTAGCAAATTTGGTACTTTTACGACCTAGTTTGTCGGCAAAGGCAACACTTTGTTTATTCACAGAAATTGAATGCACTGGGTGCACGATACGGATCTGTGAGCCGTTGTATAAATAAGACATAATAAAACTCATTATAAATTGCATGAATTCAATTCACGCTGGATTTAACAGAAGCTTCACTACAGATTTGACGATTACTTTGCGAACCTGTATCAGGTTCCAGGAGTGGTAAATGACAAGTGTAACTTGCAAAATTCGCCGTTCAATAATTCAGCTTAATATTTTTTATTTTAAATGCAGGCTGACTGGATCAAGGTAAGACAAGGCATTAACACCTGTTTTTTCACACAGGAAGTTTGCTTGAGGGAGGACTATCTGCAAACTTCGAACGACTATACAAGAGATTAATTTATAAAGCAATAGGTATTTAACGGAGTACGGATGTTATTATAACTCACTATTTTCACTCACGACCAAGGCTTGTTCATTGAATAAAATCGCCATATTTGTAGATGTGCAAAACATCTATTACACCTGTCGCCAAGCCTATGGACGGCAATTTAATTATCGTAAGCTGTGGCAAGAGGTGAGTCAACTAGGGGACATTGTGCTAGCTAACGCCTACGCTATTGATCGTAACGATGAACAACAACAAAAATTTCAAAGTGCATTGCAACACATAGGATTTGATATAAAGCTCAAGCCCTACATACAGCGTAGTGACGGTTCGGCTAAAGGTGATTGGGATGTGGGTATCACCATAGACGTTCTGGAGGCTGCGTCGCAGGTGGACAAGGTGGTTTTGCTGTCCGGCGATGGAGATTTTGATTTATTGCTGACTAAAATCAGCCAAAAATACCAGACTCAAACCTTGGTATATGGTGTTCCTCAGTTAACCGCTAACTCCCTGCTTAGCGCCACGGACGAATTTATTAAAATAGAGCAACAGCTCTTACTCTAAACAACTGTTTTAGTTACGGTTATGAAAAAGAAAATAGTTAGCAGGCAAAAGGCTATTGCCTGCTAACTAAAATCTTATAATAAACTGGCGGCAATAAACGCCAGAGCATAAGCCAAAGCGCCGTAGCCAACAAACAATCCCCAGGCAATCTTGCCACTGCCAGTTTCAGCTTTGAGAGTTGCGACTGTGGCCACACATTGCAGCGCCACCACGTAAAACAGTAACAAACCGATACCTGCACCAAAGCCTAAACCATCGGCCTGGATATTGGCGGCCAAACCGGCAATGTTCTCATCGGCGCCTTCCATACCAAACAGGGTTCCCAGCGCACCAACAAAAACTTCCCGGGCGAGAAAAGAGACCAAAATCGCCACACCGTAACGCCAATCGAGGCCTAAAGGTGCAAAAATCGGCTCAATCCACTGGCCTAACATGGCCAAATAGGATTGCTGCAACTGATGGTTCTCATCAGGAAAATACCCCAGGACCCAGATTACCACTGAAACCATAAATATCACTGGCCCCGCACGACGAATAAATTGCTTGGCGCTGGTGACCACTTTAAACATCAAGGGTTTCCAGTGAGGTAAACGATAAGTGGGTAATTCCAATATAAAAGGCATATCTGCCTTGTCGCTATCCCTATCGGTAAATTTATTTAACAGTACACTGACCACCAATGCGGTGAAAATACCCAAAAAATATAATAAGAAAAAAGCGGTGCCTTGAAGGTTAAGTAGCCCCCCAAAATAACGAGTATCGGGGATCAACACGGCAATCAACAACGCATACACAGGTAAGCGAGCCGAACACGACATCAGCGGAATAGTCATCATGGTGATCAATCGCTTGCGCGGTGACTCTATAGTGCGGGCAGCCATAATCGCCGGAATAGCACAGGCATGGCCAGATAAATAGGGAATAAAACTGCGCCCGGATAAACCAAAATAGCTCAATGGCTTATGGCAAATTAACGCCGCCCGCGCCAGATAACCGGTGTCTTCCAGTAAGCCAATAATGAACGTCAATACCATTATCTGCGGCACAAATACCAAAAACGATCCTACCCCGCCAAATATCGCATCGCATAAAAAGTCGTTGAGCATACCTGGACCAACAAAATCTGTTACCCACAGAGCCGTAGCAGCAATAGAATTTTCAACGCCATCCATCAATGGTGTTGCCCAGGTAAATATACTTTGAAAGAGCAGAAACATAACGATCAAAAATATGACACCACCGAGCATATTATTGAGCAGAAAACTGTCAATTATATTTTGTCTTTTGAGTACAATATCAGCATTGATACCGTATTTTTTTGAGAATTTCCGACTCCTCTCAAATACACTTTCATCCGGCGCCTGACTCACGGTGGGAATATAGGATTGACCTTGGCCGGCGATGTCCACAATAGCCAGCTTAAACTCATGAATACCAATCAAGGTTTTAGCTGATAAGGCAAAGACTGCACATCCCAGTTCTTTACCCAGCGCTGTGGTATCAATGAAATGGCTAAAGCGCTGCACTTCATCAATCATATTAAGGGCGAAAATCAGGGGCTTGTTATAAATTCTGGCCAGCTCCCGAACTTGCAGCCCAAAGACCAGACTACGTTCCAGCCGGGTGGCATCCAGATTACATACGATCAACGCCGTATCATCGCTGTGCATAGCTTCGTGCAATTTTTCAATCGCGAGCTCTTCATCCCGGGACAAAGAGCTTAGAGAATAGGTACCCGGAAAATCGACTAACTGATACTCACCTAAGGTTCCGCTTTTTAGCTCAACGGTCACACCGGGGAAATTGGCGACTTTCTGGCGTAACCCCGTTAACTGGTTAAATAACAGACTTTTTCCCGAATTGGGTTTACCGACTAAGATGATATTTTTCATTACAATGCTTGTCTTGCACGACCTGTGAAATTTACAGGTCGATATTTAAACGATAAGTTACCATCGCGCGACTGATTGGCGATCAACAAGAAAAATTAGGCTTGTGCCGTTACTGCGACCTTATTGGCAATGCTTTGCTCAAGGGTGTAGACACAATCACCAATCTGCACCACCAAGGGGCCCCTTAATGGACTACGTCTTAGGCATCGAATAGGTTGCCCAGCGGTAATGCCCATTTCAAGTAAGCGATTGATTACCGCAGGAACCAATGTCGAGTCCACACCGTCAATTAAAGCAGACTGTTTAGCTTTGATGTCCCAAAGTGTCATTGCCTCTCCTACCAGTATAATGCAAATGAAAACTATTTGTATTTAATATATCTATATGAGGTAGCAAAAGCAATGCGAATTACTGGGCCTTCTTAAGATGGTCAGCCACCAAAAACGCCATTTCCAGCACCTGATCGGCATTGAGCCTGGGGTCACACTGGGTTTTATAGGCTTGTGCTAAATCATCATCGCTAATTTGATAGGCACCACCGGTACATTCTGTTACATGTTGCCCGGTCATTTCCAGGTGGATCCCCCCAGCGTGTGTTCCTTCAGCGCGATGGGCTGAGAAAAACTGCTGGATTTCACGCAATATGGCATCGAAATTACGGGTTTTGTAGCCACTAGATGCCTTAAACGTATTGCCATGCATGGGGTCTGAGCTCCAGACCACCTTACGCCCTTCCTGCTTCACCCGGCGTAACAAGGCTGGTAAATGTTTCTCCAGATTATCAGCTCCCATTCGGGTAATAAGGGTCAAGCGCCCAGGGGTGTTGTCGGGATTCAAGGCATCGATCAAGCGAATAAGCTCATCACCTTGCATGGTGGGCCCTACCTTGACGCCAATGGGATTATGGATCCCCTTGAAAAATTGCACATGAGCATGGTCTAACTGACGAGTTCTTTCACCAATCCATAACATATGTGCCGAGCAGTTATACCAATTGCCCGTGAGGGTATCGACCCGGGTCAGTGCTTGCTCATAATTGAGCAACAAGGCTTCGTGAGAAGTAAAGAGTGTGGTTTCATGCAAGGTAGGGGTATTGCTGGTGTTGATCCCCATGACATCCATAAATTCCAAGGAATCCTGAATGCGACTGGCAACATCTTGGTAACGCTCTTTTAAGGGATTATTTTTCAAAAACGCCATATTCCAACGGTTGACCTGATGCAAATCAGCCAGACCACCCTGGGAAAAAGCGCGCAACAAGTTTAATGTAGCGGCGCTGCGATGGTAAGCATCAAGCATACGCTGGGGATCGGGAAAGCGTGAGGCGGCGGTAAAGTCAATACTGTTGATAATATCACCACGATAACTGGGTAATGATACGCCATCTATCGTTTCAAAATCGCCGGATCGGGGCTTGGCATATTGGCCGGCCATACGAGCGACCTTAGTAACTGGGCAACGACCGGCAAAGGTTAGCACGATCGCCATTTGCAATATAACTTTAAAGGTATCGCGAATTTTTGGGGCGTTAAATTCATCAAACGATTCGGCGCAATCACCGCCTTGTAACAGAAAACCTTTACCCTCAGAAACCTGGCCCAGCTGTTTAAATAAATCCCGGGTTTCGGCAGCAAACACCAAAGGCGGATAAGTCTTGAGTTTTCGTTCCACATCACTTAGGTGCTGCTGATCCTCGTAATGAGGTTGTTGTAATATTGGCTTTTGACGCCAATCGTCGGGTTGCCACTGGCTCACATTAAATCCTTAAGTATCATAAATTGGGTTTGTTTGGCGGTATTTTAGTGACTGAGGTAAAATTCGCCTCGACCCTAAGATGAAACCGCCACATAGCTATAATACCCCATATGTATAACAATAAGGGATCACAACTTACAAAGAATAACCATTATTAGGCATTATTGTTGGGGTTGTGTTACATAAGTTTGCCATAACTTATTCCCTCGGGAGTCTACGAAGTTGCGAACTTCGCACCCAAAAACCCCGCTAAGCTGGTTTATGGTCATAATAATGTCCGGCGCGCCTTGACTGACCATGGCACCGCTATGCATCAGCCAAACCTGGTGGGCATATTGCTGGCACAAGTTAAGATCATGGTGACTGATAATGATAACATTACCTAATAAGGCCAGCCCAGTGAGCATTTGCAGTAATAAATGTTGATGACGAAAATCTAGGCCCTGAGTGGGCTCATCGAGTAAAATGACCCCTCGCCCCCTCTCAATTGCCGGCCATATCTGCCATAGCGCCCGGGCAACTTGTACCCTGCGACTCTCACCTCCCGACAATTCCATTAGAGAGCGTGACAAAAATTGTTCAATCTCCAAAGCCTGCTCCAAAGCCGCAGGAAACTCCCCTTGGGGGGCGAAAAAGGCGAGTGATTCTCGCACCGAGATAGCAAAAACACTGTTTTGTTGCTGCTCCTGCAAACATCTGATTTGCGCTAATTGATGTAACGAATAGTCCTGTAAAGGCTGCCCCTGCAAGGTAATATCACCACTTTCAGCCGTTAACAAACCGGACAGAGCCGCCAGCAGGGTAGATTTACCTGCACCGTTAGCCCCCAATACATGTACAAATTGCCCGCCCAGAACACACCCACTGACCTGTACCAAACGCTTATCTAATGTCAATTTAGAAAAATACAACATATTAGCCGCCCTGTCTGGCCAGGCGGGTGATGGAATATAAAAACACCGGTCCCCCTAATGTGGCAGTAAGCATGGAGACGGGAATGCTGATCCCCCCCATGCTACGGGAAACCAGTACCACCCCCATTAACAGGATACCGCCAAGTAAAGCTGAAGCAGGTAAAATAAATCGATTATCAAACCCGGCAAAGTTGCGTAATAAATGGGGGACCAATAACCCGACAAACGCTATGGAGCCGGCAATAGACACGGCAATGCCAACCATTAACGCGCACACTAAAAGCGCAGTTTTATTAAAGCGTTTGATATCCAGTCCGGCAAGTTGAGCGGTACTGGCACCAAAATAATACCAATTTAACTGTTTGCCCTGGCGCAGCATATAGCCCAACAAGATCAGCATTACCGGCCCAGCAATTGATAAAACGGCCCAGTCGGCTTGATGCAAGCTACCCATCAACCAAAATGTCAAGTTGCGCATAGACTGGGCATCAGACAACAAGTGCAGCCAGGCAATGGCCGCACCACTTAAGGTGGAAATGGCAATGCCTGCCAGGATCACCCCTGAACTGATCCCCGCGAGTCGCTTGGATATAGCATAAATGATCCAGGTCGACAGCATGGCTCCAAAGAAACAAAATAGCGGCAGAAAATATTGTAAGTAGGCAAACGGTAAGCTGCTGCCAAGCAATAAAAAGACGGCAGCCGCCAAACTGGCTCCGCTACTGATGCCAATGATCCCGGGATCAGCCAAAGGATTGCGTAACAAGACCTGTAGCGTAGCTGAACTGACGGCCAGACCTGCTCCGACAGTAAAGGCCGTCACAACTATGGGTAACCTGAGTTGCCAGATGATTTGTTGCTCAATGGGATCAGAAAGGGGGTGCTCTAAACCGGAAAACACCACCAGCAAAGAGCAAAGGAATAAAATCACACCCAAGGCTATCAAGCTACCTTGCTTAAACCCCGGCGTGCTAAGTTGACGCAAAGCGGTTCTTAATATGCTCAAGCAAACCATCTGAAGCCTGCTCAATTAAATCCAATACATATTCAAAGCCACGCTTACCACTATAATAGGGGTCGGGCACTTCAGACTTATCAGTATTAGTGTGCGACATAAATAATGACACTTTATACTGGTACTCCACCGGACACATTTCCATTAGATGGTCTAAATTTTTTTTATCCATCGCGATAATATAATCAAAAGTCACAAAATCTTCTGCTACGACTTTTCGGCATTTTATTTTTGCAAAGTCGTACCCCCTGTCATTGCCGGCAACTTGAGAGCGTTTATCCGGTGAGGCGCCTTCCTTGTAACCTTGGGTTCCCGCAGAATCAATAAAGATACTGAGCCCGCTATCTTTAACCTTATGCCTAAATACAGCTTCTGCTGTAGGCGAACGGCAAATATTTCCCAGGCACACAAAAAGCACAGAGGTTATCGATTTTCTACTTTTTTTAAAAAACACTTAAATAACATCCGCTGTAATAAATTAGGTTGAACTGATAGTTATACACTCATAGCATAAACGATGTCGGCCATTGACGCACACCTTGAAACAATAAAGTATTACGCCAAATTGTAAAAATGAGTTAAAAAATTTTATTGAGTTCCGCCTTTTGTCAGAAATCAAAAAAATCGTACTGTCTGCCTATACGCTGTTTGCAGGTTAAATATTGACCTACTGCTTTATCCGTCACCCACCTTAGTGTTATGCATAGTTAACAAACACAGCCAATCCCCACAAAATACAAGCAAAGAAAAACTATTTACGTCAATTGCGACCCATTTTTATATCGGCTTACACTGTGATTGCAAATAGTCTGATTGGGGTTACCCTGCATATCACAGCAGCACAGAGATGCCACATCCATGTTAAAAACACTTAGTTTGCCGGCCATTATCGCCTCTCATATGGTACTGCAACGTAACAAACCTGTGGCTATCTGGGGTATTACAAAGGCCGGCAAAAAAGTAACGGTCACATTAGATTTAGCCGCTGATAAACAGGTCTCCCAGCAGGCTATGAGTGCAGATGATGGTCAATGGCAGATTACACTGCCTCCACAAGGTGCTGGCGGTCCTTATGCGTTAACCATTACAGACGTTGTGAGTCAGATAAAGTTGCACGATGTATTAATCGGTGATGTATGGCTTGCCTCAGGACAATCCAACATGGAATGGAAACTGGGGTGGAATGTTGCAGGTGGCCCGGCTGAAATCGCAGGCAGCGACATGCCCAACATACGTTTTTTTAATGTGGATAATACCTTTACCGCAAGCGAAAAAACAGATATCACTTCAACTGGTTGGACGCTAGCATCGCCCCAAACAAGTCACAAATTTTCCGCTATCGCCTGGTTTTTTGCCAAACAGAATCATCTGCAAAAACAGGTGCCCGTAGGGATCATCGATAGCACCTGTGGCAGCACACCTGCCGAAGCATGGACATCACTTGATACACTGGAACATATTCCCGGTTATCAAGTCCAAGCCCAAGAACTGCGGCAAAACATCGCTAAATGGCAACAAGAATTCGATCGTAATACGTTACTGGAAAAACAAAAATCAAGGTTAATCAACAATACCCTCACCTATCAAGACGGCCAGATCCTCAGTGTGGATTACGATGATGCATCCTGGCAGCAAGTTGAACTGCCTAATTCGGTCAATAAACCGTTAACGGATATTGTTTGGCTACGTAAGGTCATTCATTTATCACATGCGCCGCGTCAGGCGCAATTAGCTCTAGGTGCAATCCACCAACATTGCCGCATATTTATTAACGGTCAACTGGTATACCAGGAAGCGGGATACGACCTAGTCGCTGATGTGACTTTAGATAAAGGCACCTTGCATCAGGGAGACAACATCATAACCATACGGGTAGCCAATGGTCGGGATAACAAGGTAGTAGTGGGGAAACAAGGTCATTTTACGTTGCACCTGGATAATATAGATTTCGATCTATCCGGACCCTGGAAGTTCTCTAATCAAGTAGAACCCCCCTTACCCAAAGTTAAATCTTACAACTGGAAGCCCGGGGTATTGTATAACGCCATGATCCACCCCCTGATCCGATTCACCCTCAGTGGCGTAATTTGGTATCAAGGTGAAAGTAACATTAGCACTGCGCAGCTCTACTCTGAGTTGTTTAAGGGGCTGATTAACGATTGGCGGGCAAAGTCGCAAAGCACTGAGTTACCGTTTTTATTTGTTCAGCTTGCCAGCTACAAACAACCTCAGGCGCAACCACGACAAAGCGCCTGGGCAGAACTGCGGGCAGCACAGAGTGAAGCACTGGATTTAGCCAATACTGCCATGGCTGTGACCATTGATTTAGGGAATACCTGGGACATTCACCCACGGAATAAAAAAGAGGTGGCCAATAGACTGTGGTTGGCAGCACGACATGTGGTTTTTGCCGAGGATGTCGTTTTTTCCGGGCCAAAAATGCACGATATGTCCGAGTTTGAGCACGACGGCCACACAGGATTATTGGTGACATATGAATATGCCCAACAGGGTTTACGCACCAGTTCATCTTCACTGAAGGGGTTTGCCTTGGCTGGCGATGAAGGGCACTTTGTTAATGCCCAGGCTACGATCATAGGCCAACGAGTATTTGTGTGGTCAGCAAAAATCAAACACCCTAAGCGTATACGTTATGCATGGGCGGATTATAGCGACGCAAATTTATACAATCAGGCAAGGTTGCCAGCCTTACCTTTTGCCGCTAAGGTTGAATAAAGCGGGCATGGATGGTCCCTGACGCCCGGTGTATTGATCCGGGTATTTACCCTATAAATAAGGGCATTGGCCGCATCCACTTAGCCTAAGTGGTTGGTTTCTCGTCTGTATATGGCTAACCACTTATTATTCAGGAGTAAAAAATTGCCTTTTTTGACCTTTATCCGGGCCCTGGCACTGGGTTGTTGTACCCTGTTATCAACTGTTACTCAGGCTTATTGTATCGATAACTGGGCCTGTTTTGATGTTGTCAAACGGGCCCAAAACATAGAATTTTGGCTCAGTAATAAAAAACCCTTTCCCATTACGGCTACCCTGGAAGTTAAGGGCCGCAACCTCAGTAGCTCATCAGGTACGCATGATATATACAGCGAAACACGAGTACTTGCTGGCGAGCAACGCCTTTTGGTATTAACCCTCAGCGCGACTGATCCAGACTATCCCACTGGTTATAATGATGAATTTTACTGGACACCAGGGATCCTTGATGCAAGACACGATAATGGCTACCGCTACGCCCTACCCTATGCCCAAGGTGCCCACTATCGATTGGTGCAGGGATTTGACGGTCGTTATAGCCATAGTGGCGCATCACGTTTCGCCCTTGATTATGCCATGCCAGTTGGCACCCCTGTGCACGCAGCGCGAGAAGGTAAGGTGATTGACATCCAGGCCAAACATAACCGCGGCGGCGCTTCTCGTCACTATTCCCGTTATGCTAATTTTATTACTATTTTGCATAACGATGGCACGACAGGAGAGTACTACCACCTCAAACAAAACGGTGTGGCGGTGGCCCTGGGCGCCAAGATAAGCCGCGGCCAACTTATAGGGTATTCCGGTAACACCGGGTTTTCATCCCTGCCACACCTGCATTTCGCCGTATACCAGGCTAAAAGCTATGGTAAATATGCCTCCATTAAAATCAAGTTCAGCCACGCGCTGCGCCATCCCACTGGCTCAACGCTGACAACAGGCAAGCATCCCTAGCCAAGCACAGGTAAAGGCAAAGGCAATGAAATTTAGTCCCGCTGCGCCACGTAAAGGCTAGTTGGCTTTCATTATTTTAACCTGTTGAAAATCATCGTATATCAGGAAAAATCCTATTTCAGGTATACCTGGCGTTTGCTGGCTGTTGAGAAAAAACCTTAGAAAGTTTGATCTATTGATAAAAATGCGTAGTATATATTGCAACTGGTCAGATGAGCGGATGAGTAAACCATGAGTATTAGAACAAGCCTTAAAAAAGTACTACCCCCTATTTCGTTAACTGAGCAAGAAGCGTTAGACGCAGGCGATGTGTGGATTGAGTCTTCTATATATCAAGGCAAGCCCGATATGGAAGCGCTTAGAGCCATTCCCAAAGCGGCCTTGACTGGAGATGAACAAACCTTTCTTGATGGCCCGGTACAGCAATTATTAGAGATGATTGATGATTTTGCTTTGCAAAACGACAAGCATCTGCCCCAAGAAATACTGGATTTCTTGTCGGTAAATAAATTTTTTGCCTTGATCATTCCTAAGAAATTTAATGGTTTAGAATTTTCTGCTTACGCAAATTCAACCATAGTGGCCACTATTGCCGTTAAAAGCAGTGCGGTCGCTGTGACAGTCATGGTACCTAATTCATTAGGCCCGGGTGAGTTACTGATGCATTACGGTACCACTGCCCAACAAGAACAATGGTTGCCTGACTTAGCCATTGGTAAAGAGATCCCCTGTTTCGCCCTCACCAGCCCGGAAGCAGGTTCTGATGCCGGTGCTATACCGGATGCAGGGATAGTGACTAAAGGCATGTACAAAGGTGAAGAAGTCATTGGCCTTAGCGTGACCTGGGACAAACGTTACATTACTCTGGCACCTATCGCCACCGTACTGGGTTTAGCTTTCAAAGTATTCGATCCTGAGCAGTTATTAGGGGACAAACTGGAAATGGGCATTACCTGCGCCCTTATTCCCAAGTCCCATCCTGGGGTGGAGCTTGGTAACCGTCACGATCCTATGGGTATCCGTTTTTACAATGGTACTACCCGCGGTAACAATGTTTTTATTCCCATGGAATTCATTATAGGTGGAAAGAAAAACATCGGTCGTGGTTGGCAGATGCTGGTGAGTTGTTTGGGTGCCGGCCGGGGGATTTCATTACCCGCCATGGGCGTCGCTTCAGCGCAATCTGCATTAAAATCTACCGCTGAGTATTCCTTTGTACGGGAGCAATTTGGCGTACCGATTGGTCGATTTGAAGGGATACAGGAAAAGCAAGCTGATATTGCCGGTAAAACCTTTGTCCTCGAAGCCATGCGGGTACTGACCACTGAAGGCCTAGGCTTGGGTTTAAAACCCTCAGTTGTCACCGCAATAGCAAAATACCATATGACCGAGCTTGGCCGTGATGTTTGCAACACCGCCATGGATATCCAGGCCGGTAAAGCCATTCAACGTGGCCCGCAAAATACTCTGGCCAATGGTTACGCGGCGCAGCCCATTGCCATTACCGTGGAAGGCGCAAATATACTCACACGTAGTTTGATGATTTTTGGGCAAGGTGCCATGCGTTGTCACCCGTATCTCAAAGATATGGTTGAGCTTATCCATAGCGATGATGCAAAAGCCGATAAAGCTTTTAATAAGGTCTTAGGCAAAACGATTAGTTTCAGTGTGAAAAATTCACTGCGCAGCTTGTCGAAAAGTTATTTGCCCTTTACCCGAGGCGCAGGCTCATCACTACCGGAAGTGAAACCTTACGAAAAACGTATTAATGCCTTGTCAGCCAAATTAGCGCCATTGGCAGATTTATCGCTGTTGATTTTAGGCGGCGATTTGAAAAAAGCCGAGATGTTATCCGCTCGTTTAGGCGACGTGATGAGCTACTTGTATGCTGCTATGGCGGTTGTGCGTTTTTACGAACAAAAAGTATCCAGTCGCAGCGAAGCCAAACCCTATTTTGAATATGCTATTCAATGGTGTTTAAAACAGGCTGAGCAAGCCCTGGTCGATTTTATCGCTAACTTCCCTCATACCGCTACACGCGGCCTGATGAGAGTATTAACCAATACCTACTCGACTTCGGTTAAGGGTATTTCTGATAACTTAAAACGTGAGTTATCCGATGCCACAATGGCCCAATCGAGTATCATGGTAGAACTGACTCACCTTGTCAGAGTCATACCGGGTGATGGCAACGATATCAACCAACAGGCCTTTACCGCCAAACATGCGGTGCTGCCCTTGTTGAAAACCATCCGAAAATCGCTACGTAAAAATCCGCTGGTACCTTTTATCTCATTCGAACATGCGGTGACTAAAATGCATGCCAAAGGTGAGCTAAACGCTGATGATTTAGCCTTGATATTGGATTACAACGAAAAACGTAAACTGGCAATACGGGTTGATGAATACACCTTCGATCTTGAATTATTGGATACCCAGCAACAATTGGTCACCCCTAAACCAGAACGTCAGGTTGACGCAGCTTAAAGAACGCTAAAACACGGTCGTTATCCACTAGTAACGGCAGCTAAAAACGGGTCCCGATAATCTACCGCGGCCCGTTTTTTTATGTTTGCCGGCCATGCAAAAATAGTATTTTTAACCCGCCAAAATCATTTACGATTACCCATAAAATAAATAGTCAACAAATCATATTTACCCGCTACTATCAATTGTCACACTAGCGCGACATTGACAGCAACTTAGTCGCCCGCTTAGGCAATAGCATTAACAACAGGGTATATGATTATGTTTAGAATATTGTTATTTTTGGGTACCAATATCGCCATCTTGGCCCTGATCAGTCTAATTTTCAGCCTGTTTGGTTTCCAGGGATTATTGGCGCAAAACGGTGTCGATTTGGATCTTCAGGCATTGCTGGTTTACGCAACTGTCATCGGTTTCAGTGGGGCCTTTATTTCACTATTTTTGTCAAAGTTTATCGCCAAACGGAGCATGCAAGTACACGTTCTGGCTACACCTGAGAACAGTACCGAACGCTGGCTGGTACAAACGGTG
>JBKEFM010000062.1:0-20077 GCA_046709505.1 Paraglaciecola sp.
ACCAGCATAAAAAACATCATGGGTTGCAACATTTCCGCTCGCTTGCGATAGGCTAACGCCAGATCACGTTGCAAGACAGCCAACAGGGTTGCGCTCAAATTCGGTACTCCAAAATCAGCTCTTTGGTAGGATAGTCCAATTCCAGCTCCTGGTGAGAGGTCATGATCACACCCCCTTTTCGTTCCAGGTGGCCAATAATTTGTTGATTTAATAACGCTATGCCTTGTACGTCTAGGGCAGTGAAAGGTTCATCCAATATCCAGATTTTGGCGTCTTGTTTTAACCAGAAACGGGCCAGCGCCACGCGCCTTTGCTGCCCGGCAGATAAGTTATGTACGGCCATATCCTCCAGCCCTACCAGACCTAAGATGGCTAATACGTCGAGGATCTTCTGAGGGTCAACCTCGACCTGATGCTGTGTGCACCAAAAAGCCAAGTTCTCTTGGGCAGTCAGGGTGCTATTGACCCCCAGCAGATGGCCAAAATAGGTTAAATTACGATTGAAATGCTCACGGTCTGCCATGATATTGCGCTGCCTGTAAAAGACTTGCCCCTGATCGGCAATAACCAAGCCCGTGAGCACCCGCAATAAACTGGTTTTACCCGCACCATTAGGACCCTTAACATACAAAAGCTCTGACTCATCGACAGACAGATTTATGTTGTCAAACAAAAGCCTATCTCTTTTGCTAACAGATAAATCATGGGCGGAGAATAGTGGCAAAACATTCCTTAAATCGATAAAAAACGTCGCGATAATAGCACAGGGTGTGCCAAGTGGAATACTCATCAAATTAAATAAGTGTTAGCAAATAATACTTACGTTGCGACCTCTGCTATGCGCTCTGTGCACAATGATGGTGGGTATATCTTAAGGGGATGGGTATTGGGTTGTTGCCTGCAAATGACAGAAATCTATACCTTATCAGCTAAAGCTGCCACGTTGCTGGCTGCCACGCCAATAGCTGTGATTATTTTTAACCAAAGCTATTGGCGCACTGGCCGATACCCCTTGTATGCCTGAAAACATCATTTCATCTTCACCACAACTGACCCAGGCTTTAGCCCGGCTAAGACAACATGTCCCTCAATCTGAATTAGCCAGGGCCGGTGTGGAAATATTGGTCAAGCATTTGGCTGGCAACCTGGTTAATCTGCAAAATACCACCACTATGCAAAGCATCACCCTGGCAAAAGCCAATTTAAGCGCCACCTTGCACAGTCGCCAAACATACGACGTCAACGTTATTCAGCGTGGGCACAATACCGTGCTGCAATTTGTTGCGCAAAACACTGCCCTCATGAGCACACCATTGAGTGAAAAACAGCTGGATGCCCTGCTTACATTGCCTGCCAATAAATTGCTGGCCAGCCCGGCTCCCTTGATTTCACCCCCCATTGTCGGACGTGTTAGCGCAAGCAATCCTACTCAACTGACCCTGACCATCATTGCCAGCCAGCCTAAACAGAGTTTGACTATTGATATCCCTGGTACGCAAAAGTTTGCCATAGGCAGTCATCTTAACGTCGAACTCAAACCTGTGGCCAAAAATTGGCAAATCAACCTGACCTTACCCCCTTTTAAGCAAAGTGCGCCTTTGTCCGCTGCCGGCCTTATTTCCTCTGAGCCATCTGTGCGGGTCAATCTTACAGCAAGCCAGGCCTTGCCTTTGATCAAGACTATATTTGCCCAAAGCCAGGGGGCAAACACAGTGCTGCTGCCACTGGATAACAAAGCAGTACAACCCTTATTACAATCTGATGTCGGGATCAGGAATAAAAGCACCGTGCCTGATGTTACTAAGTTCACGGGCTCAGTTGCCCTGCAAATTCACTCTGACGGCAAGGGCTCCCTGGTAGCATTAAGTGCTCACCCCAGCAGCGAAATAACGGCGAGCAAAAGTAATGTCACTGCCTTAAGCGCTGTGCTGCAAAGGCTTGACATTCCCTTAAGCAAAGCCGTGAGCCGCCGTCTTGACGCGCTTTTAACAACGCTAGGTGAAGAGCCTCAAAATATAGCGGTGACTTTGGGTGTGCCCCAAGCAGGACATGCTGGCGAAGTAGTCAATACAACAAAAATGAGCGATACCGTTAAAAATCAGGCACTGGGTGTACTCCATGGCTTGTTACGTGTTGTACAAGCCAGGGCCGAATTACCCAGCCAAAGTTTAATGCGTATTTTTGGTGCGCTGGCCGACCCACAATTGGCCAACGAGCCTTCTATACAACAACTCAGTGAGCAGTTAGGCCTACAAGTCAAACACGCTCTGCCACAAGGCAAAGAGCAGGACGCCAGTCATATTCGCCAGTTATTAACCCAACCTACCTTGAGTTTAAATCCACTGCAGATCCTTACACCTGTGCCTGGTCAAGGTTTACTTGGCGGATTACTCGCTCTGGTGCAAATATCCCTGGCATCCCGTTTGGCCCACTCACAACCCAGTCATATACAGCGCCTGGCCGATGCTTTATCACCGCTGGCGATAGGTGAGTCATCTAGTACGGTAAAAACCCCAAGCCCAATAAGCCCCAAAGGCTTAAGTGAATTTGCTCAAATCGAACAGAAACACCAACTGCTCAAAGAACTTAGTCGCTTGTTTGCTGGGCATCAAACCAGCAAACTGGGCAATGCCGAGCAATTATTGCAAGGCCAGGATACCTTTTACTACACCCTGCCCAGCGCCTTTGGCGACAATGTGCGGGATATAGAATTATGGGTGCGCCGGGAACGACAAAGCCCTGAGGAACAGGCACAAAAGGGCGAATCTAAAAACCGTCAGTGGCACCTGACCATGAAACTCAGTGTCGGCGAACAGGGTGAGTTGTTAACCAAAGCCAAACTCAAGCATGATAACCTCGAAATTAATTTTTATACCTCTAACGAGTCAACCCGTGATCAAGTCTTAAATTTCCTGCCTTTATTGAAAAAACGCCTTACCGCCCTGGGTATAGATTTGGCCAAAAGCACCTGTCAGCTGGGTAAAATCCCCCCTAACCTGCAGCAAAAACCCTATCATCTGGTGCAAACCAAGGTATGAGTTACTTTTCTCACCCTTTCCTTTATATAGATAATCGGGAGCAGCAACCATGAACCAACAGCCATCATCCAAAGGTACAAAAAGCAAAAGAGCTGTGGCGTTAAAACACCATGAGGGGGATAAAAAAACTGCGCCTCAGGTTGTGGCTAAAGGCTTTGGTGAACTGGCGGATGAGATTATTGCCCTGGCCAAACAGAACGGGGTATTGATCCACGGGGATCCTTATTTAAGTGAATTTCTCGCCAGCTTGGATTTAGGCCAGGAAATTCCTGAACCGCTTTATCATGTCATCGCTGAACTGATCAGTTTTTCCTATGTATTGCAGGGGAAATTCCCTGCAAGCTGGGGAAAAGATCACCACAAAGTGTCGAAATTAGTTTAGCGCTATTGGCGCGGCTGCTAAACGGTAAAAACAACGTCTCACCACACAGAGGACACAGAAATCATAGAGAAATACGGGTATAGTGCAAAAAAACCCGCTTGGTTAGCGGGTTTTTTTATCTCACTATCTGTACAGCTGGTGTTTATTCAGTTTCAGCTTTCAAATTTTTAGCCGACTTTTCGGTTTTTTGACTTTTGTCGGTTGCTTCAGGTTCATCGTTTTTTGCCAACAACATTTCTCGGAGGCGTTTATCAATGTCCGCAGCCATTTCCGGATGTTCTTTTAAATATATAGTTGAATTGGCTTTGCCCTGACCAATACGCTCACCATTACAGCTATACCAGGCACCGGCTTTTTCTACCAGCTTATGGGTTACACCCAGGTCAATCAGTTCACCTAAGTTATTGATCCCCTGACCGTACAAAATTTGAAATTCAGCCTGTTTAAACGGCGGCGCAATCTTGTTTTTAACTACTTTTACCCGGGTTTCATTACCGACGATTTCATCGCCAACTTTAACTGCACCAATACGTCTGATATCCAGGCGTATTGAGGCGTAAAATTTAAGGGCATTACCACCTGTGGTAGTTTCTGGAGAACCAAACATTACCCCAATTTTCATACGGATCTGGTTGATAAAAATCAGCATGGTATTGGATTGTTTCAAATTACCGGTGAGTTTACGCATGGCCTGACTCATCATTCTGGCGGCTAAGCCCATATGTGAGTCGCCGATTTCTCCTTCGATCTCCGCTTTTGGGGTCAATGCCGCGACAGAATCGACCACAATCACATCTACTGCCCCTGAGCGGGTCAGCATATCGCAAATTTCCAGGGCCTGTTCACCCGTATCCGGTTGGGATACGAGCAGCTCGTTAACATCCACGCCTAATTTTTTTGCATACACAGGATCAAGTGCATGTTCGGCATCGATAAAGGCACAGACTTTGCCGTTACGCTGGGCTTCTGCGATCACTTCCAGGGTCAAGGTGGTTTTACCGCTTGATTCAGGACCATAAATTTCTACGATCCGCCCCAGAGGCAAGCCTCCTGCACCTAACGCGATATCCAACCCCAAAGAACCCGTAGAGATAGTCTCTACGTCCATGGATTTGTTATCGCCCAGTTTCATGATCGAGCCTTTACCAAACTGCTTTTCAATTTGCCCTAACGCCGCCGACAGGGCGCGAGTTTTGTTATCATCCATCGAAATATCCTCTTTATTGGGCTCGCATTATACTGAATATTTGACAATGCTCGCGCCGTTTGGCTGTAATTTATCTGCCGCCAGTATACTGTACAACTATACAGTTACAAGCCGCGTTTAAGAATTTTTTAAGCTGTTATTTTGCTCTGTGACTGTTGACAGATTTCAATCCCCCGTAGCAGCGCATAATCAACTGCGGCCACCCTTATCTGCTGTCTGTCGCCCCTGAATAATTGCTTTTCAGAGTATATCTGACCTGTTACGCAAAAACCAAACCACACTGTACCCACAGGCTTTTGTGCACTACCGCCATCGGGACCAGCAATACCGCTAACGGCAATGCTTAATTGTGCGCCAGCTTTGGCTGCAGCGCCTTGTGCCATTTCCTGTACCGTTTGCGCCGACACCGCCCCATAAGTTTCAAGCGTAGTAAGCAAAACCCCTAGTAACTGTTGTTTGGCCTCATTGGCATAGGTAATAAAGCCGCTTTTAAACCAGCTTGAGCTTCCAGATATACTTGTGATCGCGTATCCTATGCCACCACCCGTGCACGACTCAGCACAGGTCACTTGCCAGCCATTTTGCTGCAAGTTTTGCCCTAATAGCTGGGCTAATTGAATTGTTTTGTTTGTCATAAACTGTATCCCAGGGTTAGTTATAACAGTCGCCAATAGCTTTGGGTATATGTATAGACAATGCCTGACATCACACATTACCTAAGAAAAAATAAGTAGCTATATTATGTCGTCAAATAATTTTTCTGAGCAAGCTCAAACCGAGCAATCTTTGCAGCAACATACTCCCATGATGCAGCAGTATTTGAAAATAAAAGCACAACACCCGGATATTCTGTTGTTTTATCGCATGGGTGACTTTTATGAACTGTTTTTTGATGATGCCAAACAAGCGTCACAATTGCTGGACATTTCCCTTACCGCCAGAGGAAAATCTGGCGGTAATGCCATTCCCATGGCTGGCGTACCTTATCATGCGGTAGAGAATTATCTGGCTCGCCTGGTGAAAATGGGCCAGTCGGTAGCCATAGTGGAGCAAATTGGCGATCCGGCCACCAGCAAAGGCCCGGTTGAACGCCAGGTGCAGCGGATTGTCACCCCAGGCACAGTTTCAGACGAAGCCTTACTAGTTGATAAGCAAGATAATATTCTGGCTGCTGTGATGGCGTTAACGCCCCGGGGGCAAACCCACAAAGTTCGCTTTGGCTATTCCACCGTCGATGTCACCAGCGGTCGCTTCACCTTATGTGAACTACAGGGCGATGAAGCGCTGAGCGCCGAACTGCAACGTACTAATCCAGCGGAACTGCTGTACCCCGAGGAATTTGCCTATTTACATCTTATCGAACAACGCAAAGGTCTAAGACGTCGCCCCCAGTGGGAGTTTGATATGGGCACCGCAGTTGACCAACTTACCGCCCAGTTTGGTACCAAGGAACTGACTGGCTTTGGCGTTGATCAGCACCAAGTGGGTATTTGCGCCGCAGGCTGCGTGATGCAATATATCAAAGATACCCAGCGCGCTGCCCTGCCCCATATTCAACGGATTTTACTAGAATCTCATAGCGATACGGTGATCATGGATGCCGCGACCAGGCGCAATCTCGAGCTTACCCAAAACTTGGCTGGTGGCAGCGAAAATACCCTAGCCAGCGTACTGGATAAAACGTCTACGCCTATGGGCAGCCGGTTGTTGCAACGCTGGATCCACCGCCCCCTTACCCATGTGCCCACACTGACAATACGTCAGCAAAATATCGCCGTCTTACTGGATAGCGATTATGCCCAGTTGCAGATCAGTTTGAAAAATATCGGCGACATGCAGCGGGTATTAGCACGCCTGGCTCTTAGAAGCGCCCGTCCCCGGGATTTTGCCAGACTGCGCCAGGCCTTTAGTTTATTGCCTGAGATCCAGGCATTTATCGATGCACAAACTACAGCTAGCAATCAGTGCAGCTTGCACGCATTGGCCACTGAGATAAGTGAATTCCCCGATTTTGCTGCCTTACTGGAACATGCTGTCATTGATGCTCCCCCGGTGCTTATTCGCGATGGTGGCGTGATCAAAACAGGTTACAACAGCGAACTGGATGAACTTAGGGCCCTATCCAAAGGGGCAACCGATTACCTGGACGAATTGGAAAAACGGGAAAAAGAACGCACCGGTATCGCCAGTTTAAAAGTGGGTTACAACCGGGTACACGGTTATTTTATTGAAGTCAGTCGCAGTCAATCGGCCCAGGTGCCGGTGGAATATGTGCGCCGTCAAACCTTAAAAAACAACGAACGCTATATTATACCTGAGCTTAAAGAGCATGAAGACAAAGTACTGACCAGCCAAAGTCGTTCTTTGGCCCTGGAAAAACGCCTATACGACGAGTTATTTGATTTGTTATTACCCAAATTGCCTCAGCTTATGGCCAGTGCTGATGCCCTGGCCGAGCTGGACGTGTTAAGCAACTTAGCTGAACGGGCCGATACCCTCAATTACCATTGCCCCACCTTGGGCTGTAAAAGCGGTATTCATTTTGAGCAGGGCCGCCATCCCGTAGTGGAAAATGTATTAACCACCCCTTTTATTGCCAATCCTGTGGCGCTGCACCCTGACAGGCGCATGCTGGTGATCACCGGGCCAAACATGGGCGGTAAATCCACCTATATGCGCCAAACAGCGTTACTGGTGTTAATGGCCCATATCGGTAGTTATATTCCTGCAGAAAATACCCAAATTGGCCCCATAGATCGTATTTTTACGCGCATTGGCGCATCTGACGATCTGGCATCCGGGCGCTCTACTTTTATGGTAGAGATGACCGAGACCGCCAATATACTTAACAACGCCACGGCCAATAGCCTGGTGTTAATGGATGAAATAGGCCGCGGCACCAGCACCTATGATGGGCTGTCCTTAGCCTGGGCCTGCGCTGAATACCTGGCGCGTAACCTGCAATCATTTACCCTGTTTGCCACTCATTATTTTGAATTAACCAGTCTGGCAGAATCCTTACCTGAATTGGCCAATGTGCATCTGGACGCGGTGGAGCATGACGAAACGATCCACTTTATGCATACCGTACAAGAAGGTGCGGCCAGTAAAAGCTACGGCTTGCAGGTTGCGCAGCTCGCCGGAGTGCCCAAGGCAGTGATCCTAGCTGCCAAACACAAGCTACATGAATTGGAAACACAACATAGCCCAGCTGCATCGCCAACCAGCCAACCCATAACGCCGTTACCTGAGCCCACAACTGAAATAGCGCCACAAGGACAACTTGACCTACTCGACGAAACGGATGACGTTAAACAGCTGCTGGCCGCCATAGTGCCAGACGAACTGACCCCCAAGCAGGCGCTGGAGTATTTATATCAGTTAAAATCCCTGATGCATTAAACCCGCAGATAACACCCGGTTGTGGCGCTCTTTTGTCACCACCGGGTTACGCTAACCGGGTTACGCTAACCGGACAAGGCTTAACGCCGCTAAAACAGGCTAAATCAACCCATAGCCGGTCATCACTGGTACTTCCCCCCTGGCTATAGCTATTTCTGCCAGGGATCCGTACTTGAAAGTGCACAATAACATCCATACCTTGCGCGGTAATTAATTTATCCTTATTGGCCCTAAAGACTTGTTTTAGCTAACAATTGACCAAGTTATATAGATATTTTGCAGACCATAGTGTCTTTTTTCAATTGTCTGTTTGTCTTGCTTTGGGTATACTGTTACGCCGTCTGATACTGAATATTTTTTCATTTAGTAGTAATAAAAATGATTGGGTTCGGTATCAAAAAAATCTTTTTCAACTCCAACGCCTTAGGGTTCTCATGACAAACTATATTTTCGTCACAGGTGGTGTCGTTTCATCACTTGGAAAAGGCATTGCTGCTGCCTCTCTTGCTGCTATTCTTGAGGCCCGCGGGTTAAAGGTCACCATGCTCAAACTCGACCCTTATATAAACGTCGACCCTGGCACCATGAGCCCAATTCAACACGGCGAAGTATTTGTGACTGATGACGGGGCAGAAACAGATCTGGATTTAGGCCATTACGAGCGATTTATCCGCACCCGTATGACCAAAAATAATAATTTTACCACTGGCCGCGTTTACGAAGAAGTCATCAAACGGGAGCGTCGGGGTGATTATCTGGGAGCGACCATTCAGGTTATTCCCCATATAACCAACGAAATTAAACGGCGCATTGTCGCCGGTTCTCAAGGCGTGGACGTAGCTATAGTCGAGATTGGTGGCACGGTAGGGGATATCGAATCACAACCCTTTCTTGAAGCTATTCGCCAACTAGGCACTGAAGTGGGCCGGGAGCACGCCATGTATATGCACCTGACCTTGGTGCCTTATATAGCGGTATCCGGTGAGGTTAAAACCAAACCCACCCAACACTCAGTTAAAGAATTACGCTCTATTGGTATTATGCCGGACATATTGGTATGCCGCTCAGAGAATGCCCTGCCAACCAACGAGCGGCAAAAAATAGCCTTGTTTACCAATGTCCCCGACAAAGCCGTTATTTCACTGCGCGATGCCAACAGCATTTATAAAATACCGGCGGCATTAAAAGCCCAGGGTATGGATGAATTAGTGGTGAAGCGTTTCGGCCTCGATTGCCCGGAGGCGGATTTAACTGAGTGGGAACAAGTGCTGTATGCAGAGTCCAACCCGGTAGGTGAAGTCAGTATTGGCATGGTCGGTAAATATGTTGAATTACCTGATGCCTATAAGTCGGTCAACGAAGCCCTTAAACATGCCGGCTTGAAAAACCGTTTAACAGTCAATATTCGTTATATTGACTCCCAGGATCTGCAGAGTAAAGGTGACCATATATTGCATGGACTGGATGCTATATTGGTACCCGGTGGCTTTGGTGAACGGGGCATGGAAGGTAAAATCGCTGCGGCCAAATATGCCCGAGAGCAAAAAATCCCTTACCTGGGTATTTGTCTCGGTATGCAGGTGGCCATTATTGAGTTTGCCCGCAATGTCGCCGGACTTGAAAATGCTAACAGTACAGAATTTGATCCACAAACCCCTTATCCTGTGGTCGGTTTGATCACCGAATGGCTGGACGCTGTCGGTGAAACCGAAGTACGTGACAAAAGCTCTGACTTAGGTGGCACTATGCGCCTCGGAAGCCAGTTGTGTCATTTGCTCCCCGATAGTAAAGTTCATCAACTCTACGGATCAGACGAAATACACGAGCGTCATCGCCATCGTTATGAAGTCAATAATAACTTTCGCGAAAAACTGGAAGCAGCGGGCATGAAGGTTACCGGATTGTCTACTGATAAGCGTCTGGTTGAAGTCGTCGAACTGGCTGATCATCCCTGGTTTGTGGCGAGCCAGTTTCACCCGGAATTTAACTCTACACCTCGTGACGGACATCCCTTGTTTAGCGGATTTGTCAAAGCCGCGGGGGAATACTATAAAAATAATAATTAGTCATGATTAAAAACTAAGTATATCTGCTTGCAGATAATCAATAATTTTTTTATAAGGCAACAACTATGTCAAAAATCAGTAAAATCATTGGTCGTGAAATAATGGACTCCAGGGGTAACCCAACTGTTGAGGCCGATGTCTATTTAGAATCTGGTGTGATGGGCAGGGCGTGTGCCCCTTCAGGTGCATCAACAGGTTCTCGTGAAGCACTGGAATTGCGCGACGGTGATAAAAACCGCTATTTAGGCAAAGGTGTACTAAAAGCCGTGGCTGCCATTAACAACAACATTGCCCCTGCCTTGCTTGGCAACAGTGCGTTTGAACAGCAAAAAGTTGATCAAATTATGATCGATTTGGACGGCACAGAAAATAAAGAAACATTTGGTGCAAATGCTATCCTGGCGGTATCTCTGGCCGTGGCCAAAGCTGCAGCTCTGGATAAAAAAATACCTCTTTATCAACATATTTCCGAATTAAACGGTACCCCTGGCAAGTATTCTATGCCGGTGCCTATGATGAATATCATTAATGGTGGCGAGCATGCCGACAACAATGTGGATATTCAGGAATTTATGGTTCAGCCCGTGGGCGCCGCCAATTTTCGTGAAGCCCTGCGTATGGGCGCCGAAATCTTTCATAGCTTGAAAAAAGTATTGTCTGAAAAAGGCTTAAGCACAGCAGTAGGCGATGAAGGCGGCTTTGCACCCAACCTGGCTTCAAACGAAGAAGCCCTGAAAATCATTATCCAGGCAGTTGAAAACGCTGGTTATGTGATGAATAAAGACGTTACTTTGGCCCTGGATTGTGCCTCTTCTGAATTTTATAAAGATGGAAAGTACGATCTTAAAGGCGAAGGTAAAGTTTTCGATTCAGAAACCTTTGGTGATTACCTGGCAGATTTAGCGGCTAAATACCCTATCATTTCCATAGAAGACGGTTTGGATGAGAGCGATTGGGATGGCTGGGCAAGTTTAACCCGCAAAATTGGTGACAAGGTACAATTGGTTGGTGACGACTTGTTTGTGACCAATACCAAAATTTTAAAGCGCGGTATCGATAACGGCGTAGCTAATTCGATATTGATAAAATTCAACCAGATTGGCTCTCTTACAGAAACGCTGGAAGCCATTCGTATGGCTCAGGCAGCAGGTTTTACTGCTGTTATATCACACCGTAGCGGTGAAACCGAAGATGCGACTATTGCTGATCTGGCGGTAGGTACAGCGGCAGGTCAAATTAAAACCGGCTCTTTGTGCCGCTCCGATCGTGTGGCTAAATACAACCAGTTATTGCGTATTGAAGAAGCCCTTGGTGATGGGGCGACTTACGGCGGTCGCAAAGAAATAAAGGGTCAGTAAACCTGATGGGCAGCTTATAAAGGCTGTCCAACCTTCTTATGGGCAGCCTTTCAGTCAGTCAGCAAAGCGACATATTCTGTGACTCACAGCACCAGCGCTATTTTGCGGAAATCTGTAACGCTTTATACGAGCGAGAATTATTCGTTCTTTCCCAAACAAACGTTACCGATATTAGCCTGTTACAGCGCCGTATCGGCGGTTTACGCCACCACATCAACCATGCGGCCTTTCATTTTATTAATCATAATGGCTCTCTGGCCGTCGACGTACACAACGCCAGTTGGCAAGCCAAACAAACCACTAAATGCATGGCGACTAAACATGACCCCGTCAAAGCGACCCCCTGGTTTAGGGCTCATGGTCGTTTGGGTTTACCTGTACCAGTACATGTAGCAACCTTAGGTGCCCAACATATTGAACTTGATTGTATCGACCGCATTGAAGATCAACGGCTACACCTCAATAAATATGGCTGGTACTGGCTAAGTGGTGAGCCTCACGGTGACGACAATAAGAAAAGTGACTCATTAAAGACCCGTCTTTTACAGCCCAATAAAGCCTTGCTCAGTGCGGCTTGTTGTGGCCATAGCTGGGATCACAATGGGCGTACCACCCCCAGGCCTCTGAGCCTGCGAGAATTATTATTATCCGCCAACATTAACTGGAAGACCTTTCGTTAAGTCACAGCCCTGTCTCCAGCCTCCAACCTTTTTATTAACGTATACCAACTCAGTTATACTATTTTGTTATATCAGCTTTTGTTAACAAAGGTTGACGCTTGCCAGCCAAAGAGTTACAAATACAGTACTGACGTTTCGGAAAAAACAGAATGAAATTTTTACATCTCTCAACTCTACTACTGCTGGCAGCAAGACTGCACGGGTAGGTTGTAAGCAAGACGCAAACAATTATTAAAACCCGTGCCCAGCACGGGTTTTTTCGTTTTGGCGCTAAAAATGCGCCCAATATCAAAAGAGGAAAGGTTATGTCTAACCAGGTCAAAATATTCGACACCACATTGCGTGATGGCGAGCAGGCCCTAGCTGCCAGTTTGAACATGAAAGAAAAACTGCAAATTGCGTTAGCACTGGAAAGACTTGGGGTAGATATTATTGAAGCCGGATTTCCGGTTTCGTCCCCAGGTGATTTTCGTTCCGTACGAGCCATAGCCCAAGCAGTGAAAAATGCCACGGTTTGTGGTTTGTCTCGCGCCCTTGTCAAAGATATTGACGCCTGCGGCGAAGCATTGAACATAGCCGATCACTTCAGAATTCATACCTTTATTGCCACTTCTGATATTCACGTTGCCAATAAATTACGTAAGACTCAGGACGAAGTCGTGGAAATGGCCGTCAAAGCTATCAAACATGCTGGTCGTTACACAGATGACATTGAATTTTCATGTGAAGACGCGGGACGCACGCCAATTGACTACTTATGTCGCATGGTTGAGGCGGCCATCCACGCAGGCGCTACCACAGTCAATATTCCCGATACGGTGGGTTACACCACCCCCACCGAATTTGGCTCTATTATTCACAACCTCTTTAATCGGGTGCCTAACATCGATAAAGCGATTATTTCCGTGCATTGTCACAATGACTTAGGGTTAGCGGTAGCCAACTCCCTGGTCGCAGTAGAACAAGGCGCACGCCAGGTAGAATGCACTATTAATGGCATAGGCGAGCGCGCGGGTAACTGCTCCCTAGAAGAAATAGCCATGATTTTGCAAACCCGTCAGGCCATGCTGGGGTTACAAACCAATATTAATAGTCAGGAAATTTCCCGCACGTCTAAATTGGTCAGTCAGTTATGTAATATGCCTGTGCAAGCCAATAAGGCCATAGTGGGTGCCAATGCCTTTAGCCATTCTTCGGGTATTCATCAGGACGGTGTATTAAAAGCGCAAAATACCTATGAGATAATGACCCCGGAAAGTGTGGGTATCAACAAGAACAACTTAAACCTGACCTCTCGCTCTGGCCGCCACGTGATAAAACACCGCCTTGAGGAGTTAGGCTACAAAGCACAAGATTATGATCTTGATACCCTGTATACCGACTTTGTGAAGCTAGCAGATAAGAAAGGCCAGGTATTTGATTATGATCTAGAAGCCTTGTTGTTTTTCGATAAGCAAAAGCCTGTGGATGAGCATTATAAATTGCTATACTTGCAAGCCAGCTCAGGTAAAGAAATCATTCCCAGTGCTACGGTGAAAATTCAACTTGGCGAGCAGCAAGTAACCGAGTCAGCCGTGGGCAATGGCCCGGTAGATGCAGCGTACAACGCGATTATCAAAGTCCTTGGCCATGACCGGTTAGAGATTGTTGATTTCAAACTGGACTCAAAGGGCGAAGGCGCCGACGCCCTGGCTCAGGTCAGTGTGATAGTTGAATACAACGGGCGACGTTTTAATGGTATTGGTTTAGCCACAGACATAGTTGAAGCCGGGGTCAAAGCCTTAATCCACGTTTTGAATAACACCTATTTAGCCGATCAAATTGATCACCAGAAAAAACAACAAACCCAGATTGCCGGAGTATAAAGAGCATATGTCAAACTATAACATTGCCGTGTTGGCAGGAGATGGCATTGGCCCAGAGGTCATGCAAGAAGCAAAAAAGGTTTTAGCGGCAGTAGAGCAAGCGTTTAACCTGTCGTTTGCCTTACACGAATTTGATGTAGGTGGCCTGGCCATAGATAACCATGGTCAGGCACTCCCACCCGCTACCCTAAAAGGCTGTGAGCTGGCGGATGCGATTTTATTTGGCTCTATAGGCGGGCCAAAATGGGATAACCTGCCATTGGATCAACGCCCGGAGCGCGCGGCCTTGCTTGCCCTTAGAAGTCACTTTGATTTATTCAGCAACCTGCGCCCGGCAAAAATATACCCTGGCCTTGAGGGCTTGTCTCCCCTTAGAGCAGACATCGCTGCCAGCGGCTTTGATGTATTAGTGGTGCGTGAATTAACCAGCGGTATTTATTTTGGTCAGCCAAAAGGGATTGAAGGCGAAGGCGAAGAACAGTTTGCCTATGATACTATGCGTTACAGTAAAAGAGAGATCCGCCGCATTGCCATCAGCGCATTTGAAGCGGCGCAAAAACGCGGTAAAAAAGTCACCTCAGTAGATAAAGCCAATGTTCTAGTCTGTAGCCGTCTGTGGCGTGAAGTTACCGAAGAAGTCGCCAAAGATTATCCGGACGTTACCCTGGAGCACATCTATATCGATAACGCCACTATGCAACTGTTACGTTATCCAGGCGATTTCGATGTCATGTTATGTTCAAACCTGTTCGGCGACATTATTTCTGATGAATGTGCCATGATCACCGGCTCCATGGGCTTGTTGCCCTCAGCTAGTATCAACAGCGAGAACTTTGGTTTATATGAGCCCGCCGGTGGCTCAGCCCCAGATATCGCTGGCTTGGGTATTGCTAATCCCATTGCCCAAATCCTGTCAGCGTCAATGTTACTGCGCTTTAGCTTAAACCTGACCGATGCTGCAGATGCGATTGACGCCGCCGTCGTTAAAACGCTGGCAGATGGCATATTGACCGGTGAACTACTCAGCGCACAAAACCGCGACCAGGCTAAATCAACCAGCGAAGTAGGCGATTATATCGCCAGGCTTATCGCCCAACCACAGGAGGCTAAATAATGGCCACAACCCTATACGACAAGATTTGGCAAAAACATATAGTAGATGAAATTGGCGACGACGGCTTGATCTATATTGACAGGCACCTGATCCACGAAGTCACCTCGCCCCAGGCGTTTGATGGCCTGGATACAAAGCAACGCAAAGTGCGCCGTCCGGATCTGACTTTCGCCACTATGGATCACAGTATTTCCACCCGCTCACTGGCCATAGACGCCTGCGGCCCGGCCAATAAGCTGCAACTGCAAACCCTGGCCGATAACTGTGACAAGCACGGTATTCGCCTGTATCCGGTGGGCCATCAAAAGCAAGGCATAGTGCATGTGATCGGCCCAGAACTGGGGCTGATTAAACCGGGCATGACAGTGGTGTGTGGCGATTCTCACACGGCCACTCATGGCGCCTTTGGTGCGCTTTCTTTTGGCATAGGCACCTCCCAGGTTGAGCATGTATTTGCTACCCAAACCCTCAAACAAAGCAAAGCCAAATGCATGCAAGTCAAAGTTACAGGCCAGCGCCCTAACGGTGTGACGGCCAAAGACATTATTCTGGCGATCATCGGCAAAATTGGCCACGCTGGGGCCACGGGATTTGTTATCGAATACTGCGGCGACACCATCGAAGCACTCAGTATGGAAGAGCGTATGACAGTGTGTAATATGAGCATAGAAGCCGGTGCCAAAGCGGGTTTAATCGCGCCAGACAAGACCACCTTTGACTATCTTGAGGGCCGTGAATATGCCCCCACAGCTAGTGAGTGGAATGAGGCGATAAATTACTGGAAAACATTAAAATCTGACACAGATGCATCATTTGATGCCGTGGTAGAACTGGATGCTCGGGAAATAGCGCCCCAAGTCACCTGGGGTACTAACCCGGGACAGGTTATAGGTGTAAATCAGCCCATACCCGCACCGGAAGATTTTAGCGATCCGATCGATCGTGACTCAGCCATTAAAGCGCTGAAATATATGGATGTTAAAGCTGGGCAAAAGTTATCTGAGTTGAAGGTCAATCATGTGTTTATCGGCTCTTGTACTAATGGTCGCATTGAAGATCTGCGCTCTGCCGCACAGATTGCCAAAAAAGGCAAGGTAGCCGGCCATGTAACAGCCATAGTCGTACCGGGCTCGGCAGCGGTTAAAGTTCAAGCAGAAGCCGAACAACTGGACAAAGTATTCCTTGACGCGGGTTTTGAATGGCGTCTGCCTGGCTGCTCCATGTGTTTAGGCATGAACGACGATGTACTGCAATCGGGGGATCGCTGTGCCTCTACCAGCAATCGTAACTTTGAAGGTCGTCAGGGCCGCGGTGCACGTACCCACCTGGTTAGCCCAGCCATGGCAGCTGCAGCGGCCTTAGCGGGTCACTTCGCCGATAGCCGTGACTTTGCCGACAATCATTAGCATCAAGGAATAACCATGACTCAATTAGCAACCAACACCGGCCAGGGCATAAACCTGCATACCGGCGCAGCCGCACCTCTGGATCAGGCCAATGTGGATACCGATCAGATAATACCTAAACAATTTCTCACTTCGGTAACCAAGAGCGGTTACGGTAAGCACCTGTTTCACGATTGGCGTTATCTGGATCAGCACGAACAAGAGCCCAATCCGGAATTTGTCCTGAATAAGCCCCAGTACCAAGGTGCCAGTATATTGCTGGCCCGAGAAAATTTCGGTTGTGGCTCCAGCCGGGAACACGCCCCCTGGGCCCTGGCCGACTATGGTTTTAAAGTTGTGATTGCCACCAGCTTAGCTGATATATTTTACGGTAACTGCATTAATAACCAGTTGCTGCCGGTACAGCTGCTAAGCGCACAGATAGATGCACTTTTCGCGGCGGTACAGGACGATGCTGATTGCCAGATAACCGTGGATCTGGCGGCACAGGAAGTTCGTTTTAATCAGCAAACCTTTAGTTTTGACATCGCTGCCCATCATAAAAACAACCTGCTTAAAGGCTTGGACGCCATAGGACAGACGCTGGAATTGACAGATAAAATCAGTCAATATGAAAGTCAGCAATTGCCCTGGCAGCTATAATCCTCGACATATAACACAACATACTCACCCGTCAGCCAACAACCGGCTGACGGGTAAGTATGGATCCCAAGCCAACCCATCAGATTACCATGATCCGTCATCAACGCCTTACAAGGAGACGGTTCCAACCGCTTCTATATTAACCCCGGTTACCACCAGGTAACGTAAAACCCCGTCAGTATTAAACATACCGCCAGGCTGCCAAAATTAAATTCTTTGGACGTCGAAAAAGACACGCCGCTCAAATCCGTCGCGCTTGCCGATTGCCCTTTGTTTTCCAGTAAGGTGACCACTATGGCGATGGCTACGCACAATAGAAAGACCAAACCCACACGGTCGATAAAAGGCAGGGTCGGCCACAACAACTTAAAGGCCAAAGATAACAGTGCCGAACCTAAGGCTGCACCAATAGCAGCATTAGCGGTCGTTCGTTTCCAAAACATGCCTAACAAAAACAGCGTCACTACACCTGGGGTGAAAAAGCCGGTAAATTCCTGAATATATTGAAAGGCCTGATCAAAATTACCCAGCAATGGTTGGGCCACAAACGCCGCCACAACCAGGGCAATAACGCTCACCAGTCGACCCACAGTCACGTAGTGGTTCTGACTACGATTGGGGTGTTTATGGGCATAGATATCCATGGTAAATATAGTTGATACGCTATTGCACATAGAGGCCAGAGAAGACACGATAGCCGCTACCAATGCGGCAAAAATCAAGCCCTTAAGACCACTAGGCATCAGGTTCATCAAAGTAGGATAGGCCTCATCTGCACGTTGCAGATCGGGTACTAACAACACCGCCGCTATACCAGGTAAAACCACTATTACCGGCATGAGCAATTTGAGAAAGGCAGCAAACACTATGCCTTTTTGACCTTCCGCCAGACTCTTTGCCGCCAGGGTGCGTTGGATGATGTACTGGTTAAACCCCCAATACGATAAATTCATGATCCACATGCCACCCACTAATACTGAAATACCGGGTAGGTCCATGTAGTGCTCACTGTCCGGGGACAATATCATGTCGAATTTTTCCGGGGCGCTGGCGGTCAAAATGGAGAAACCTGCCATTATACCCCCACCATCAGAAATCAGGTTTAGCGCCGTATAGGATAAAAATAGCCCGCCAAAGACCAGCAATACCACCTGAATAATATCGGTTTGCGCCACCGCTTTGAGGCCTCCATATAAAGAGTAGCCGAGGGAAAATACGCACAAGAAAATCATGGCATAAAGCATCTCCACACCGGCAATGGAATGAATTGCCAATGCCCCCAACCACAAAACCGCCGTGAGGTTGACAAAAACATATACCCCTAACCAGAAAAACGCGGTGATGATCCTGACACGGTGATCATAACGTTGTTCAAGGTATTGAGGCATAGTGTAAATTTTTTGCTGTAAAAATATAGGCAGAAAATACTTACCCACAATAATTAACGTAATAGCGGCCATCCACTCATAGGAAGCAATAGCCAAACCTATCTTGAATCCCGAGCCAGACATGCCGATGATTTGCTCAGCGGAAATATTGGCGGCAATTAAGGATGCGCCAACGGCCCACCAGGATAAACTTTTACTGGCTAAGAAATAGTCATTGGTGTCCTTGTCATGGCCGGGCTTTTCTCTGGATACCCACAGGGCTACCGATACTAATACTATGACGTATGCGCAGAAAACGCCTATATCTAACATGCTTAAATTCATTTTATTATTGTCCCATGTATTAAAAATATCGCGGCTTATTTAATCCGCTTTTTTGCACAAGTCTCAGACATCGCAGTAGCAAAGCGGTTATCAAATTGTACTTTTTTGCTTTGTCTTGGGCAGGCTATTTAGCTGAATAAAAGACTCACGTCAGATTTTGCCCTGCCACACTGCCTAACCGTTTTTGCTTAACGGACAAAGATGCGCCCCAAAAATGAGTATCATAGCCTCTCATCGCTGAGCCTTATATTCGTCTACCTTAAAACTGCACTGTTTTGGCTACCACGCCAATAGTTTTGGGTAGTGAGTTTGTCCTTCAGCTAACCCGTTTTTCTGTGTGGTGAGACGTTACTTTTGCCGCCTGACCACCGCGCCATAAGCTTTGGGTATATACCCAGGCGACCTCAATTTAGCACTCTCGAGGTTTATGGCAACCATAAAAAATAATTAACTCATATGCCCTAAAGTACAATAATTTAATAACACAGCTGGCCGTGCAGCCTCTGCGGCATTTGGGAGAAACACAGGCAGGCGTTTGCCACTGATATACTTTATAATCGACTCATCTTATCCTTAGGCTACCGATATCATGCAAAAAATTCTACTTATACTGACGACCGCTTTTGCTCTTGCGGCTTGTGACTCTAACGAAGTTGGCGACGTCAGCTTGGGTCTTTTCACCACCCAAGACATCAAACTTAATATCTTGGTTGACCCTATCGTGACAGGCGTTACCTGCCACGTAGCAAGCATCGAAGCCAACTTGAGTTTTTCTGACCCTTCAGACAGCTCCATTGCCTGTCGCCAAACAGGTGAAATAACCGCAGAAATGATTGCCCAGATTGATAAATCATCTTCGGGGGATGTGGTGTTTAAAAAATCCAAAAGCGTATTTTTCAAAACCATGAAAATACGCCGTATTTTCGATACACAAAACCAGACGCTTATGTATATATCTTATTCCACCAAAGAAACATCAGGCAGTTTTAAACATAGCTTATCCACCGTACCCTTATGGGGAACCAAGGCTTATATAAACTAGCCTTGCCGGTACCTGTACTTTTCCATAACTAAGATTGCTTTGGGAAAGTATGTGGGCTTAATTTTTATAGTCCAAAAAGAGGTCATCAAAATGCGCAAAAGGGTGACTGTGGATTGCCACCCTTTGATGACAATTAAAGATAATAAACCGACTTCCCTTAAAC
>JBKEFM010000063.1:0-19986 GCA_046709505.1 Paraglaciecola sp.
CCTATACCTATACCTATAGCAATGGCATAGACAATGGCATCAATACAACTGAATTGGAGAGTAAATGAAAGCGTCAGATTTATTTGTTAAAGCCCTGGAGGCCGAAGGCGTGGAATACGTTTTTGGTATTCCCGGTGAAGAAAATTTGGATTTACTGGAGTCTCTGCGTAGCTCAAGTATCAAGCTGATTTTAACCCGACACGAACAAGGGGCAGGTTTTATGGCCGCAACCTATGGTCGTCTCACCGGCAAAGTGGGTGTCTGTCTGTCTACATTGGGCCCGGGAGCCACCAATCTGGTTACCCCCGGTGCTTATGCGCAGCTAGGTGCTATGCCTATGTTGATGATTACCGGACAAAAGCCAGTTAAAACCAGCAAACAAGGGCGCTTTCAGGTTATCGATGTGGTCGATATGATGCGCTCAATTACTAAATACACCACCCAGGTCGTCAGTGGAGACAGAATACCTTCTGTGGTGCGCGAGGCCTTTCGTTTAGCCCATGAAGAGCGCCCGGGGGCGACTCATATCGAATTGCCTGAAGATATTGCCGCAGAGATCACCAGCGCTCAATTGCTTAAACCCAGTGCATCCAGACGGCCTATCGCAGAATATAAGTCGATCAACAGAGCCGTGGCGATGATCGAGGGAGCAAAGTCACCTTTATTGCTAATCGGGGCTGCTGCTAATCGTAAGTTAACCTCCAAGATGCTCAAAGAGTTTGTCGATAAAACCGGTATTCACTATGTCACCACCCAGATGGGAAAAGGGGTACTGGATGAGTCTCATGAACTGTTCGTGGGCAACACCGCTTTGTCGGCCGGGGATTTTGTCCATCGCGCCATCGACAGTTCTGATTTGATCATCAATGTGGGTCACGACGTAGTCGAAAAACCCCCCTTTTTTATGCAGCATGGTGGCAGAGAAGTGATCCATATCAATTTCGAACCCGCTGCTGTTGACCCCGTGTACTTCCCCCAATTAGAAGTCCTGGGCGACATTGCCAACAGTATCTGGCAAATCAAGGAACAAATTAACAATCAGCAGCAATGGAATTTCAGTTTTTTCCGCAAGGTACACAATGCCTATCTTGCCCATAAAAGCGAGAGTGAAAACGACGATCGTTTCCCCGTGTTGCCCGAGCGTTTTGTGCGGGATATCCGTCAAGCCATGCCCAAAGACGGTATCGTGAGCCTGGATAACGGCGTTTACAAAATTTGGTTCGCCCGTAACTATTTGGCGGCTTTTCCCAATACCGTGCTGCTTGATAACGCATTGGCCACTATGGGGGCTGGCCTGCCAGCAGCAATGGCCGCCAAAATAGTGCACCCGGATAAACCTGTTATTGCGGTCTGTGGTGATGGTGGCTTTATGATGAACAGCCAGGAGATGGAAACTGCTGTGCGCTTGAAATTACATATAGTGGTTATTATTTTAAGGGATGACGCTTACGGTATGATCAAGTGGAAACAGGCTCATATGAAATTTGCTGATTATGGCCTGGACTATGGCAACCCAGATTTTGTCAAATACGCAGAAAGTTACGGTGCCAAGGGCTGGCGCATTGCTGCCACCGATGAAATTTTACCCCGGGTAAAAGCCTGTTTAGCCGAGCCTGGAGTGCATTTAATTGATGTGCCCGTAGACTATAGCTTAAATGATAAAACCTTAAACGAAACCCTTAGTCAGCGCAGTCAAGAACTATAAGGAGGCAGTATGTTAGCTAAAGCGTATCCCTATTACCTAGCCAGTAAAGCGGTGTTTGCCAATCAAGATTTGGTGGTTACCAACAAATATACAGGTGAAGTGGCTACCCGTGTGGCATTGGCCGATGCCAAGGTTATTGACCAGGCCATTGCTGGCGCACAAAAAAGTCAGCCCCTACTCAATAAAATGGCTCCCTATGAGCGTCAGCAAATTCTCAATCATTGTGTTAAACGTTTCGAAGAACGTTTTGATGAATTAGCCCATGCCTTGTGTATTGAGGCGGGTAAACCCATTAAGGATTCACGTGGCGAAGTGACCCGTTTAATTGATACCTTCAAAATTGCTGCTGAAGAATCGGTGAGAATGCACGGTGAGGTATTAAATCTGGAAATTACGCCCAGAGCCAAAGGTTATCAGGGCATGTACAAAAGAGTGCCTATTGGCCCCTGTTCGTTTATTTCCCCCTTTAACTTCCCTCTAAATCTGGCAGCACACAAAATTGCTCCGGCGTTAGCGGTAGGCTGTGCTTTTGTACTCAAACCTGCCAGTCGCACCCCCCTTGGTGCCATTATTATTGGTGAAATTCTGGCAGAAACAGATTTACCTGAAGGCGCATTTTCTATCCTGCCCTGTAGCCGGGATGGCGCCGATTTGTTCACCACAGATGAGCGTTTTAAACTGCTTAGTTTTACCGGTTCTCCCCAGGTAGGCTGGGAGCTTAAAGCCAAGGCCGGAAAAAAGCCTGTGATACTTGAGTTGGGAGGCAATGCGGCCTGCGTAGTGGATGAAGATACAGATTTAGACGATGCCATCGAACGTATTGTGTTTGGTGCCTATTACCAGTCTGGGCAAAGTTGTATCAGTGTGCAGCGGATTTTAGTGCACGAAAAATTGTATCCGGAATTCAAACAACGCTATACGCAAAAAGTGGCTAATTTGGTCCATGGTGATCCACTAGAGGAAGATACCTTTATCGGCCCTATGATCTCCGAATCTGAAGCTGAGCGTTTAGACAACTGGATCCAGGCAGCAGTAAAAAGCGGAGCTTCAATACTCGCTGGTGGTAAACGTGATGGTGCCATGTTGCAAGCAACCTTGCTGGAAAATGTGCCTGGTAAGGCCACACTCAACACAGATGAAGCCTTTGGTCCTGTTTCAATAATTAGTTCATTTAGTGATTACAGCGAAGCACTGAAAGAGGTGAATAACAGTCAGTTTGGTTTACAGGCAGGGGTCTTTACCCGTGATATTTACAAAGCGCATCAAGCCTGGAATGAGCTTGAAGTGGGAGGCGTAATCATAGGTGACGTACCCAGCTGGCGGGTGGATAACATGCCCTATGGGGGAGTGAAAGAATCTGGCCTGGGCCGCGAGGGCATTGTTTATGCCATGGAGGACATGACAGAAATCAGGTTGATGGTCTTGCGTACTCCGCAGTAATCATCTGACAGTACGCAGATAAATGTAAAGGCGCCACAGGCGCCTTTTTTTCCTTAGCCAATACAAAAAAAAGTGATGGGCAAATAGTACCTGGGTATTTATGACACTATTTTAACTTTAGGCTGTCATACGGATAGAAAAATCAGCTGAATACCACAACGTGGAGTATGCAAAGGCTAGCTAAAATAGTCGTTTAGGATTTTGCGGGTGAATTCTTTTCTAAGGTAAAACCCCCTGGGCCGGGTTTTGACTCCCTGTCCTTGGGGGCCTATGGCGTCGGTTAAAGCCTTGCCGTTGGCGGCTTTGGGCCGCAGTTGCAGATACTGACCCTGGCGAGCGGTGATACTGTCAATCTGCCCCATGGCAATCATGCCCATCAGTTCTTCCCAGTCCTGGCGCAGCCATTGTTCCTGTTCACCTGTTGGTGACCATAAAAATGGGGTGGCGATCATACGTTCTCCCGGAGGGATCGCACGTCTGCCATCAATGGGTACCCACAACACAGTATTGAGTTTATTTTTAACATTGCTTTGCCCCCATTCCAAACCAGCGATCTCCTGTAGCGGTGCAAAACACACATAGGTGGTTTCCAAAGGGTTACCTGTGGCGTCTATGGGGATGGTTTTAAGTTCCACGCCTAAAGTGGGAAAATCTTGCTGTGCTTTAGAACCGGCTTGAGCACCGAGGGCGAGCTCCAACAATTGCCCGGTCCAGCCTTTTTCCCGTTTGAAATCTTTGGGTACCCTTATATTCGCAATATCCGCCAATTCCCCCAGGGTTAAGCCCGCTAATTGTGCTGCGCGGTACTGTAATTCGCTCACACTGGCAGGTGGAGAGTCAGGTAATTTCATCGTCATGGCCCTTATCGATACAACCTTGCAGTAAACAATATTGTGCCAGGTAGTAGCTAAACATAATTAATAAACCTTCATAGGGCAGCGGCTGCAAAAATTTATTGATGGCCAGCAAGCTGTCAGAGATGACGAAACAACTTGCACCTATTAGCAAGTAGCGACCAGATACGTTGGCCAAAATAGCGGTAATGGCCATGGCACTGATGATCCCCAAATAGCCAAGTACCGGTATTTGCAGGGCACCGCTGGCTGGAATGAGTAGCCATAACATCACCAACAAGAAAAGGGCAAGAGGCAGCAGTAACAGCAGTTGACGCTTGTGCCAGTGGCGCCAGCGATAAAAACACAGGGTAAAACTCAGGTGTGCCAGGGCAAAAGCGCTTAATCCAAAAATAAAACCCTGCTCGAGATCCAGGGCCAGTAACACGTCGCCAGCAGCACAAAAAAACAGAGCGGATACCAGCAATACTCTGCTTGTGCCGCGCATCTGGTGAGTGGCGACCACCAGTAACAAGACTATGGGCAGGGCTTTATGTATAAAGCTTAAGGGGTAGGCGGTAAAAAATAACGCCAGTAAATAACTGCTGGCACCCCCCCAATATAAAAGGCTTATATTTCTTGGCATATCTGCGTGCCGGTTAAATTTGAAGGTTTTTAATTCTATGCATGCCAGGTAGTTTATGGAAGAATACGAGATATTAAAAGAATTGAATTCTCGGGAGTCTAAGTGATTGATGCCGAAGGATTCCGCGCCAACGTTGGCATAGTGATTTGTAATAACTTAGGGCAAGTCTTTTGGGCGAGGCGCTATGGTCAACATTCTTGGCAGTTTCCGCAAGGCGGAATCGATGAAGGTGAAACTGCTGAACAAACAATGTATCGAGAACTTTATGAGGAAGTAGGATTAAAACCAGAACACGTTAAAATTTTAGCAGTAACTAAAAACTGGTTACGATATAAATTGCCTAAACGTTTGATCCGTCAGGGCAGTGCCCCTGTGTGCATAGGTCAGAAACAAAAATGGTTTTTGTTACAACTGATCTGTAAAGAACAGGATGTGGATTTGTTACAATCCGGACATCCAGAATTTGACGATTGGCGTTGGGTGAGCTTTTGGTATCCGGTGAGAAATGTGGTCTCGTTCAAGCGTGAGGTATACCGCCGGGCGATGAAGGAGTTTGCTCCTACCGCTATGTCATTAAATGCCAGGCCGCCTCAGGGCCAGAGAAATAAACGTCGCCGTAGAAACTAAGAGTTAATATGTTAACCAAGCTAAAGCGTATCGTTAAGGAAGTTAATCAAACCCCCGTCCTGGACGATGCGTTAAAGTGCGTGACCAAAAGTCTTAAAGAGGCTATCAAGGTTGATGCCTGCAGCATTTACCTGGCTAATTACGAAAAGCAGCATTTTACCCTCAAAGCCACTGAAGGTTTGGCAAAAAGCGCCATAGGGAAAGTCTGTATCGGTTTTTCAGAAGGCTTAATTGGCTTAATTGGCCAGCGTGAAGAGCCTATCAATATCAGCAATGCACAAACTCATCCCCGTTATAAACACTACCCTGAAGTGCAAGAAGACAAGTATCACGCTTTTTTAGGCGCGCCCATTATTCACCAGCGTAAAGTATTGGGAGTCTTGACCTTACAGCAATATAAAAAACGCCGGTTTAGCCAGGATGAAGAAGCTTTCTTGGTGACCCTAGCGATGCAATTGGCGGTAGAAATTGTCAATGCCGAAGCCAGGGGGCGTTTTAGCCTGGCTGACGATAATTCTGAACCGCAGCAACTGAAAGCTCTTAAAGGCTTGCCTGGCTCATCAGGCTTGGCAGTTGGGGTGGGGGTGGTGCAAAATCTGCTGGTTAACTTACGCAATCATTTGTCCAAGCGCAGTTTAGACCACGAGAAACAGGTCCAGCATTATCGGGCTGCCGTGATACAAACCCGCCAACAGGTAGAGCTGTTATCTGCGCGTATTCAGGGGGAGGTACCTGAAGATGTCCAGGCAATTTTTAGTCTCTATCAACATTTGCTTGACGCCAACAGTCTTGGCCGTGAAGTGGAGCAAAAAATCTATGCTGGTTGGGATGCGCCGACTTCGTTAAAACTGGTGATTGAAGCATATATTAATCAGTTCCAGAATATGAGCGACTCATACATGCGTGAACGGGCGGTCGATCTTGAAGATTTATCCAATCGTATATTGGCCAATCTACTCAATTTGGATAACAGTCGCCCCCCCCGTGAGGTATTGCCTGACAATTGTATTTTAGTCGCAGAGGAACTCACTGCCAGCATGTTGGCAGAATTTCCCAAAGACAAACTGCGAGGATTGGTATCCATTCGTGGTTCAAATAATTCCCATGCGGCAATTTTGGCAAGGGCGATGGGTATTCCGGCAGTAATGGGGCTAACGGATGTGCCCCTGTCATTACTGGACAATAAAGAAATTCTGTTAGATGGTTACACTGGTGCCATTATCGTTTCCCCCAACCCCGCTATTGAACGTGAGTTTGAGCAACTCATAATCGAAGAGCAACAACTTTCTAAAAAAATATTGGCCCAAGATGGTTTACCCACAGTCACCACGGATAATTGTACCCTGAATTTATTTGTTAATACGGGTTTGTCCGCCGAGGTGGAAAATAACTATTCGACCCATGCTGATGGTGTAGGCTTATTCCGTACTGAAATTCCCTTTATGTTACGTCAAGGCTTTCCCACTGAAAAAGAGCAGGTAGAGTTGTACCGCACCATGTTATGCGCCGAGCCAGAAAAGCCCTTTACTATGCGAACCCTGGACATAGGCGGTGATAAACCATTGCCTTATTTCCCTATCACCGAGGAGAATCCCTTTCTTGGCTGGCGTGGAATACGCCTAACGCTGGATCATCCGGAAATATTCTTAGTGCAGATACGGGCTATGTTGCGTGCCAGTATCGGTTTACAAAATCTGCAAATAATGTTGCCTATGATCACGTCAATCAGTGAAGTGTCCGAAGCCAAACGTTTGATCAACCAAGCCTTTCATGAAATTGAAGATGAAGTGAAAGATCAAGGCGTGAAGCTGTTCAGACCCAAGATTGGCGTCATGCTCGAAGTGCCAGCGGTGATTTACCAAATGGCCCAATTAGCTAAAATTGTCGATTTTTTCTCCGTAGGCAGTAATGATTTGACCCAATATTTATTGGCCGTTGACAGAAATAATGCCCGTGTTGCAGATTTGTATGACAGTTATCATCCCGCCGTATTAGCTGCACTGCACAGCCTAGCCAGGCAGGCCAACGAGCTGGATATACCTATTACCCTATGTGGGGAATTGGCAGGAGAGCCTGGTGGTATTATATTGTTGATGGCGATGGGTTATCGCAAACTGAGCATGAATAGTCACAGTTTGTTAAAAATAAAATGGGTGGTGCGTAGTGTCAGTTTACATCACTGTGAGCAACTGCTGGAAAAAGTGCTGGTGATGAGCAATCCCCGGGAAGTACGTCAAGCAGTCAATTTGTATCTTGAAGAGGTCGGTCTGGGTGGCTTGGTCAGGCCCGGCTCCTAGTTTGCGGACTATCTTCTTTTGCTATAAATACTGAGGTAAGGACTTTGGACCCAGCACTTATGATCTTGCTTATCTGTCTGGCGTTAGGCGCTGTTGTCGGGTTTATGGCGGGTATGTTGGGCATAGGAGGGGGACTGATCATTGTTCCTGTACTCCTGTATTTTTTTACACACTATTTGGAATTACCCCTGGCGTTAGCCATGCCAATGGCCATTGCAACGTCATTATCAACTATCATATTAACTGCTTTATCATCGTCCTGGGCTCATTATAAACTGGGCAATCTGAATCGTTTCGTACTGGCCTGGGCGGCAGCGGGTATAGTATGTGGTGCGGTTTTTGGAGCCAATATCGCCACCAGCATCGATCCACAACTTCTTAAGCGGGTCTTTGCTTGTCTGGTGCTACTGATTGCGGCGCAAATGGTTTTTATTGGCCGTAAAACCTCACAGCATAAGCTTTCCAGGACTGCACTTGGTGCTATCGGTATGGCCACAGGTTGCGTATCATCCGTGTTGGGCATAGGTGGTGGTGCGATTTTGGTACCGGCCCTGTTATGGTTTCGAGTCAATATTCGTCAAGCCATAGGGTGTGCATCATTTAGCGGATTGGTTATCGCATTTTTTGGTTCCGCCAGCTTTGTACTCGCTGGCTGGAATAATGTAAATTTGCCTCAATGGGCGGTGGGCTATGTCTATCTGCCGGCTTCATTGGGCATAGTCACCACCTCAGTACTGACAGCGGGATTTGGGGCGAAACTTAGTCATTCCCTGAATACTCAACTACTTAAGAAAATTTTTGCTGGCGTTTTGGTTATCGTCAGCTTGCGAATGTTACTAGGGTAAAAAATATAGCATGTTAACGAGTCATATAACGTTTCCACAAATTGATCCGATCATTTTTAGTATAGGGCCATTAAGCTTACGCTGGTATGGGTTGATGTATTTAATAGGATTTGCCGCTGCTTTCTGGTTGGCCGGTGTGCGTTTGTCCCGCACTAATTGGAGCAAGGAACAATTAAGTGATCTGCTGTTTTGGGGGTTTTTAGGGGTGATTTTGGGTGGCCGTATTGGTTATGTCATGTTTTATCAATTTGAACTGTTTTTATCTGACCCTTTATATTTATTTAAAATCTGGACCGGAGGCATGTCCTTCCATGGTGGCTTACTGGGTGTACTGGCGGCGTTATGGTGGTTTTCCAAAAAAGTTAAATGTACCTTCCTGGAAGTAGGCGATTTTATTGCTCCTTTGGTGCCAATCGGCTTGGGTGCCGGGCGCATAGGTAACTTTATTAATAGCGAGCTGTGGGGACGTACCACAGATGTATCATGGGGGATTATTTTTCCTGGCGCTGGGCCCATGCCTCGCCATCCTTCCCAGTTGTATGAATTTGCCCTGGAGGGTGTCGTATTATTTGCTATATTGTGGCTTTTCTCTCGCAAGCCTCGGCCTGTTGGAGCTGTAAGCGGGTTATTTCTTTTGGCTTATGGCAGTTTTCGTTTCCTGGTGGAATTTTTTCGCCAACCCGATCAGCATATTGGCCTGTATGACGGACTACTTCCCCAGGGTATTTCCCAGGGCCAGATTCTATCCTTGCCTATGATTATAGGTGGCTTTATTCTGCTGGTTTGGGCCCTGCGTCGAGGTAAAAACAGCGGTAAAACCAAGGGTGTTAATGCCTGAAAAAAGGCCTACAGTAGAGGAATGATATGCAACAATATTTACAGCTGATGCGCCATGTTTTAGAAACAGGCACACGTAAAGAAGATCGTACCGGCACGGGTACCATAAGTGTTTTTGGCTACCAGATGCGCTTTGATTTAAGCCAGGGTTTTCCCCTTGTGACGACTAAAAAATGCCATCTTCGCTCTATCATTCACGAATTATTGTGGTTTCTCAAAGGCGATACCAACGTAGCTTATTTACGTGACAATGGTGTGAAAATTTGGGATGAGTGGGCAACAGACGACGGCGAGCTGGGGCCGGTATACGGTAAGCAGTGGCGAAGCTGGGAAGACACGAGCGGTGATACTATAGACCAGATAAGCCGACTAATTGAGGAGATTAAACACAACCCTGATTCTCGTCGTCTGCTGGTGAGCGCCTGGAATCCTAGCGTCTTGCCGGACGCCAAAATGTCACCTCAAGACAATGCTGCTCAGGGACGACAAGCTTTGCCGCCTTGTCATACTATGTTCCAGTTTTATGTACTGGAAGGTAAATTGTCTTGTCAGCTATACCAGCGCAGCGGGGATGTGTTTTTAGGTGTACCGTTTAACATCGCCAGTTATGCATTGTTAACCATGATGGTAGCTCAGGTCTGTGACTTACAGGCGGGGGAGTTTATTCACACCTTTGGCGATGCCCATTTGTATAGCAATCATATTCTCCAGGCTAATGAACAACTATCTCGCCAACCGTTGCCCTTGCCGAATATGCAGATTAATCCTAATATAAAAAATATATTCGATTTCTCTATTGATGATTTTGAGTTGCAAAACTATCAATCACATGCACATATTAAAGCGCCTATCGCGATTTAATCAGAAATCCTAGCACTTATGCCGACTCCAGTACTCATTTGTGATGATTCAGGTTTTGCCCGTCGCCAGATGGCCCGGTCTATACCGGACGGCTGGGATGTCGATATCAGTTTTGCCGAACATGGCCAGCAAGCGATTGAACTGATTAGACAAGGCAAAGCGGATGTGATGTTTCTTGATTTGAATATGCCTGTCATGGATGGCTACAAAACCATGGAGGTAATCCAAGAGCAGGATTTGCCGACTATGGTGATAGTGGTTTCCGGTGATGTACAACCAGAAGCCTATGCCAAAATGATGGCCCTGGGGGCGCTGGCTTTTATTGCCAAACCTATAGACAATCAAAAAATCTGCGATATTTTAAATCAGTACGGCTTGTATTGTGGCGCGGCTACGTCACAAGAGCGAACTGAAGCAGTAGGAGCCGTTGCCCAGGGTAACGAGCCTGATCAACTCGATGCCTATCGTGAAATGGCTAATATTGCCATGGGTAGGGCGGGTGAGCAGTTAGCTAAGTTGATGGGAGAGTTTATTAATCTGCCCATCCCTAATGTGAATTTAATTACCAACAACGAAATACACATGGCGATTGAGGATGTTAAACGTAATGCTGCTGTTTCAGCGGTTTCTCAAGGTTTTATTGGCTCAGGGATCTATGGTGAAGCTTTGGTACTGTTTAATGATTCGAATCTGACCAACATAGGGAAGCTACTAAAATATAACCATTTTTCCAATAATGAAGCATTTGAATTAGAAGCTTTGATGGATATTTCTAATATTCTGATTGGCGCATGTTTAAATGCGCTGTCTGAACAATTGCATATCACGTTTAGTCATAACCACCCTATCATACTCGGTAGACATTGTGACATAGACCAGTTATTGGATACCAAAATGGTACGTTGGGACAAAATACTGGCTATAGAGATCGCTTACTCGATAAAAAGTCAGGATATACACTTTGACCTTTTGTTGTTATTTCCGGGTAATGCCATGGATATTATGTTCAAAAAGTTGGTTAAGACCAGTACTTAGAGGATCACTATATGCAAGGTATGAAAGATATTGCTGAGATGCATTGGAAACACGATCTGCTTGGCTCTATTGAAGTGGGAATTGTGGTTTTGAATCGTGATTATGAGGTTCAGGTGTGGAACCTGTTTATGGAAAACCACAGTAATATCATCCCCAGTAAAATTCGTAACAAGTCGCTGTTCGAATTTTTCCCCGAAATCGATTGTCAGTGGTTTAAAGCTAAATCTGAACCGGTTTTTTCATTAAAAAGTCCGGTATTTGTGATCTGGGAGCAACGCCCGTTTCTGTTTCGTTTTGGTGCTAACCGGCCCATTACTTCAGGATCTGAATTTATGTTCCAAAATATTACTATTTTTCCCTTGGCGTCGTTAACCGGTCGGGTTGAGCAAGTCTGCATTGTAGTCTACGATGTAACCGTCCAAGCACTCAATATCAAGGCTGTGGCAGCATTAAATTCTCAATTACTGGAAATAAGCCGGGTCGATGGTTTGACCGGGTTATTTAATCACCGTTATTGGGAAGAACAGTTTTGCCAGGAATTTAAGCGTAACTTACGCACAAAGACACAATCCTCATTGATCATACTTGATATCGACAATCTTAAAAAAATTAATGATACCTATGGGTATCCTGCTGGGGATGAAGTGATCCGTACTCTGGCTGAAATTGTTAAAAAAACCACTCGTGAAACGGATTTGTGTGGACGCTATTACGATGAAAAACTCACTATTTTATTGCCTGACACGGGGGCAGAAAGTGTACAATATTTGGCAGATCGTATTTGCCGGCTGGTAGAAAAAAGGTTGGTTCAATATCAGCAGCATGGGATTGCCTATACCGTAAGTTTGGGAGTTGCCCAATTCGACAACATTTTTTCAGATCATTCACATTGGCTGGAGCGCGCAGAAAACGCCCTCTGTAAAGCAAAAGAAGCCGAACGCAACCAAGTTGTCATAGCTTGATTGGGTTCAGACCATCAATATAATAAGAACCACACGTTACTATGCATAAAAAAACCTTAAAGCAGGCGTTACTTAATAAACGCATGCTCATTTGTATCTGTACCGGTTTTTCGTCCGGTTTACCCTTGTATTTACTTATTCAATTTGTGCCCGCCTGGTTACGCTCTGCGGATATAGACCTGGCGACTATAGGTTTGATTAATCTGGTGTTATTCCCCTACACCTGGAAATTTCTGTGGTCGCCGGTGATGGATAGGTTTGTGGTGCCCTTTTTAGGACGCAGGCGAGGATGGATGTTTATCACCCAACTCGGTCTAATAGCGCTGATGGCCACATTGTCTCTTTATGATCCGGCCAGCGAGATCAAACAAATCATCGCCATAGTAGGCGCTATTGCGTTTTTTAGCGCCAGTCAGGATATCGTTATTGATGCCTATCGCCGGGAGTTATTACCGGATGATGAATTGGGTGCAGGCAATGGTTTTTATGCTCAGGCCTATCGCATTTCGTCTTTTATACCCGGTTCTTTGGCTATGATACTGGCAGGTTTCTATCCTTGGTCAGTGGCGCATTTAAGTATTGCTGCCTTTATGTTGGTGGGTTTGGTGACTACCTTGATGATCAATGAGACTTCCAAACAAGGAGAAGAACCCAAAACGTTACGCTCGGCTGTCATCGATCCCTTTACGGAGTTCTTTGCCCGTCAAGGTTGGCAGCAAGCCGTGCTGATACTATTGTTTATGATGGCCTATAAACTCGGGGACAGCATGGCCACCGCCCTGGAAACTCCGTTTTTTCTCGATATGGGATTCTCCACAGTGGAAATCGGTTCGGTTGCCAAGATATCCAAAACTATAGGTGCGACGGTGGGCACCATATTGGGCGGTATTATCATGATCAAGTTGGGTATTAATCGTAGTTTATGGATATTTGGTTGTTTTCAGCTGGTTTCTATTCTCGGTTATGTGCTGCTTTCCGTGGTGGGATATGATCATTTTGTATTAGCTCTGGCCAGCGGTTTTGAATATTTTGGGGTAGGGTTGGGCTCGGTAGCCTTGATCGCCTTTATGGCTAAGTCCACTAACCGTCATTTTACGGCCACCCAGTTTGCCTTGTTTTCTAGCATTGCTTCAGTGCCACGAACCTTTGTCAGTGCCGGCACAGGTTTTATTATTGAAGCTGTAGGTTATACCCACTTCTTTGTGATTTGTTTCCTGTGCGCGCTACCAGGGATGTTGATGCTGATAAAAATAGCACCCTGGCACAGTAAACCCAGTGAGCCGGTAGTGAACAGCGAAGATAAAATGACTTAGGGACGTGCACCTATATAATCAGGAGAAAAGGGATATTTTTTCTGGCATTCCAGGTAGGTAACACATAAATCTAGGTCACAGCGTAAAACGGGATCATTTAGCAGACTGTGTTCGGGCCAAAAATGCAGTTGATGTAATAGGTACCAAAATACCCGTTCTCTTTGTGAACAAGGCTGGTTTTTACCTTGGCCTTGACCCTGACTGACCTGTGACCATTCTTCCATTGTGTCCCAAAAATACAAATCCAGTTCCTGGTACAAAATCCGTTTGTTCCAATAGGCTCTGACGAAATAGGCAAGTTGTTGAGTCTTGGTATTAAGAAACCGCTGCACACTTATCACGGGAAGTTACCTCCTCTTTTTTGGGTAAGTTAATAAGAAAAAAGTATAGTTATAACCTTGGATTTTATCTGCCGAATAATAGCTAACGTAGGTATGCAATTGAATCCATGAGTATTTTATTTGATACGTTAATTGTGGTTTTATTACCCGTCCGAATAATAGAACCATATATCTCTTTTTTCAGCTAGTTGACGCGTAAAGAATGGGGGGAGGCGCTCAGCCAAAGGTGCCACTTTGCTACTACTGATCAGCTATATGCCGGATTCATTCACCAATATGGCTATACAATGGGCAAAGGCAGTTGTGGCCTGTGAGGTAATGAGCAATACCTGCTGTTCTGGCCCCTCCAGTATTGGCTTAGCAAAAAAGCTGCACCATCATGAACAAATCCCTCATTAGGCAATGGTGATAAAGCTTGAGTTACATTTTCATCTGAATTTATAGGGTAGTAATGAATTATCGGGTGTAAACCACACTATCGTTAACGCTGTCCCGGATAAGGGGAAAAATTAGAAGGGGGCGGGTGCAAAAAAGCTGACATCTTGCTCGTGGTGGGGATGCATAAAGCCCAATGACTGAGCATGTAGCTGTAATCTTGGCGCCAGTTGTAAGGCTTGGGGGGGAGCATATAAGCGGTCACCCAAAATGGGGTGGCCAAGACTCAACATATGCACCCGTAACTGATGTGAGCGACCGGTGATAGGGGATAGCTCAAGGCGTGTATCTTGTTTGTTACGTGCCAATACTCGCCACAGGGTCTGCGCGGGTTTACCATTTTGCAGACAGACCATTTGTTTTGGCCGGTTTGGCCAGTCGCAGATCAGTGGCAAGTCCACGCATCCCTCTTCACCTGCGACCTGACCATACACTCTGGCGATATAGGTTTTGCTCGTCTGGCGCAACTCGAACTGCCTGGAAATATGGCGGTGGGCGGCTTTATTTAAAGCCATTACCAGCAAGCCTGAAGTGGCCATATCCAGTCTGTGAACTATGGTGGCTGTGGGGTAGACCCGCTGCACTCTGAGTTGTAAACAATCTTGCAGCTCAATCCCCTTGCCAGGCACACTGAGCAACTCACTGGGTTTATTGATCACTAAGAAGTGTTCATCCTTGAACACTATCTGCAGATAAGGCCACATAGGTGGCGCATAATGAAGGGGCGCCATTAAGGGTTATTGACTACCAGCCGTACGGCTTCCAAATTGACTCTGGCATGGGCAATCACCAGCTGCAAACTCTCTATCTGCAGCTGCAGATGAGCGATCTCTTCATCTCGAATTGAGGGGTTTACTTTTTGCAACGATTTGAGGCGCTCCAGTTCACCCCCCAGTAATTCCCCCATAGTGTTCTGACACTGTTGGCGTACCCGCTCTGCTGATTGTTCACCCTGGATTTGTGCCACCTTAAAGGCTTCCATAAGCTGGGGATGTAAGGCCCTGATTAACTTAGTTCCCATTTTGGGGCGCACTGAGTTTAACTTGATGAACTGCTTTTCCACGACTTGGTTGACCGGATCGATACAAACTTTGATCGGGGTCGGCGGTAAAAAACGTTCGAGCTGCAAGTGTTTATCGGCTTTACCCGACAATACAAACAAACATTCCAGCCAATAGGCTCCAGCCGGTTTGCTTTTTTCTTCACATAACGCCAGGGACGTCTTACCGGTGATTTCAGTGGTAACTGTGTCCATGGCATGTTGCACCATAGGATGATCCCAACTGAAGAAGCTGACATGTTCCAGTCTGGTAGCCGTCGAGCGCTCATAGGTGATGGTCATACCGTCTTCATCTAAGCCGGGTAACGGGGCCAGCATGGTTTCCGTTGGACGCAGGGTGTAACAGTAATCATCATTTTCTTCTTGCAACAAACCCAGTGTGTCAAACAGGCGAGTCATAAACAGTTCCAGAGTCGGTGAATCTTCGGCCTGTAAAATCTCGTTTTGCAGGGTTTCTACCCTGCCTTTACCTGAAGAGTTGAGTTCCAGCAGCTTGTCCCGGCCTTGTTCTAACTTTTGCTTAAGTTGCTTGTGCAAAATGGCAGTCTGATTAATCAGCTGTTCGCTGGCACTAAAATCAGTGGGAAACAAGATACAGCTCACCAGCATTTCCTGGGTTTCTTCAAACACTGTCATGCCTGTGGGGCAGGTATGTTCGAAGGCATCAAGTCCCTGATGATACCAGTCGAGCAATACTTGCTGGGCACTCAAATCGAAGTAGGGTACGTGTATACAGACCTCTTCGTTTTGCCCTATACGATCGAGCCGGCCAATACGCTGCTCAAGTAAATCGGGGACTAATGGTAAATCAAACAACACCAGGTGGTGAGCAAACTGGAAGTTACGACCTTCACTGCCAATTTCGCTGCAAATCAGCACCTGCGCCCCTTCTTCACTTTGGGCAAAGTAGTTGGCTGCTTTATCGCGTTCTACAATACCCATGCCTTCATGGAATACCGTGGCACGCGTACCCGCTTTCACTCTCAGTGCCTCGGCGAGTTGCAACGCTGTGCTGGCGTTGGCGCAGATGGTCAATACTTTTTGGCCCTTGAGTGAATGTAATATATTAATAAACCATTCAATTCGAGGATCCAAATCTACCCAGGTGTCCACCAAATCAGGGTGACGCTCAGGTGTGAGGTGTAACTGTACATCATCTGGCTCGGCGGCCAAAATATCCACATAGGCTTCAGGTTGAGTCAAGCTGTAGCTGAAAAGTTTACGCCTGGGAAAGCCCGACACGCCGGCACGGCTATTGCGAAATAACAAACGACCGGTACCGTGCTGGTCAAGCAAGGTATGTAATAATTTGGTCTTGTGCTGTGGCGACAAATCATTGATGTCACCTAGTGAGTCGTCCTGACTAAATTGGCTAATGGCCGTAATGTCAGCAGGGCTAAGCTGCGTATCGGATAGGAGCGGCGATATCGCCTGAGCCAATTGATTGTATTGCTGCTCTTCTTTGACAAAGCTAGGATAGTCATGAAAACGTGCGGGGTCGAGTAAGCGCAAGCGGGCAAAATGGCTTTCATGGCCGAGTTGATCAGGGGTTGCGGTTAGCAATAATACGCCTTTAGTGACCTTGGCTAGGCCTTGCACAACCTGATATTCCTGGGAAGCTTGACCCTCAGACCAGATCAAATGATGGGCTTCATCCACAACCATTAGATCCCAGGGGGCTTGCATCGCCAATTCATAATAACTGGCATTGTGTACCAGAAAATCTAGGCTGCAAATGATAAGTTGTTCAGCTTCAAAGGGGTTGCCTGCTTCGCCAGACATAGCGCTGCAACGCTCTTCATCAAAAATGGAAAAAGCCAGATTTACCCGTCTGAGCATTTCTACCAACCATTGATGAACCAGGCTGGAGGGCACCACAATCAATACCCGTTGCGCCCGGGCAGTCAGTAACTGCTGGTGAATAATCAGTGCCGCTTCAATGGTTTTCCCTAATCCCACTTCATCAGCTAGTAATACACGGGGTGCGTGGCGCCGTCCCACTTCAGAGGCGATATGTAACTGATGGGGAATAAGATCAACCCGAGCACCCACAAAACCCAGAAGGGAAGAGGTACTGTGGGCATATTGATGAGCCAGGCACTGCTCACGTAAATCAAACCATTTAGGGTCATCAAACTGGCCGGCAAACAAGCGTTGTTCTGGTTGATTAAGCTGAAAATGATGATCGATGAAGGTTTCTTTTAACACTACGGTTTCTTGGGTATCCTGACGAACCCCAGTGTAAGTGAGCATACCAGCTTTTTCATGTATTGCTGACACCTCTAATTCCCAACCTTCATGGCTGAAAAGTGTTTCGCCAATGGCAAAACTAATTCTGGTCAAAGGTGCGGTGCCGATGGCATAAATACGACTATCGCCCGTGGCGGGAAATAATATATTAACGGCTCTGGCATCAACGGCTACAACCGTGCCCAGACCCAATTCAGTTTGCGTGTCGCTAAGCCAGCGCTGTCCTAGCGCGAAGGAATGTGGTACTGCCATAAATTTTCTCCTATCAGTAATAAGAACGATCTGAGATCTGTTACCAATAATGTCGGCGCACGTCGCGCGGCGCGCATTGTACACTAATAAGCCCGTCGCCAGGAGTTCAATCCCTGATATTGTTATGGTAATAGACTACCTAATTTAAGATAACAACATAAAAGGCCCATCCTGGCCAGTGTATTGACCGGGGCAGATGATTTAAGCGCCAGGCAAGATTAAAAGTTGATGAATAAGACAGTAAAGTGGTCTATTGTGAGATTAACCTTTAGCCAATGGCCATGCATACGGTGATGCAGTGGTAAATTTGCAGGCAAAGAAAAGCAAATTTGGCAGGTGATGCCTTGGTGAGCAGTAGCCCTTATGCAAATGGAGTAACGGATGCCCACAGAAAATATGTCAACTACGCGAATTTATGTATTAGATACCAATATTTTACTCCACGAACCCCTCGCCTTTTTATCTTTCAAAGAAAACGATGTCGTTGTCCCGATGACTGTATTGGAAGAGCTGGATTACATTAAAGACAGTAATAAAGACGTGGCCAGAGATGCGCGAGTATCCATACGGGCCATGGAAAATTTATTGCATGAAGCAACCCCGGAACAATTGATTGACGGCGTGTCCATGAAAGGATTGGGGGCAGGTGAAACGGCACCGGTGGGTAAGTTGTCCATTTTTGTCGATCACGCCTTGCCTGTGGATCAAAACCTGTTTACCAGTAATGAAAACGATAATCGCATTATCAATACCGCCTTACATCTGCAAGCCAGTTGCGCACCTCGCATAGTCGTGCTGGTGACCAAAGACATTAACATGCGCCTTAAAGCCAAAGGGGCGGGGCTGGCTCATGTTGAAGATTACCGCAATGACCAACTGATCAGCGACATCAAATATTTGTCTAAAGGTTTTCACCGCTTCAAGGGGGATTTTTGGGCCGAGGTCAAGTCCGTTGATAGTCGTACAGAAGGCCGCGACACTATCCATACCCTGGACCGCCAGGTGTTGCCTGACGCTTATGTGAATGAATTTGTGCTTGACGATACCGAACACTTTGCTGGCCTCATCGAGGCGGTCAGTAAAGACAATCTAGAGGTGCTTGATTTGGGATATGAGCGTTTAATGGGGCGCAGGGCCTGGGGTATATCGCCAAAAAATATTGGCCAGGCAATGGCTTTTCATGCCCTGCTAGACCCCCATATTGATCTGGTGATATTAACGGGTCCAGCCGGCAGTGGTAAAACCTTGCTGGCCCTAGCCGCTGCGCTGGAAATGGTGGTGGAGAAAAACATGTACGACAAGATCATCGTCACCCGTAGCACACCAGAAATTGCCGAATCCATTGGCTTTTTGCCTGGTACCGAAGAAGAGAAAATGGCGCCCTGGTTAGCCGCCATTACCGACTCATTGGAGGTGTTGCATAAACATGATGAAAACGTCAAAGGATCCATGAGTTACATTATGGAAAAAGCCAATATCCAGTTCAAATCTGTCAACTTTATGCGCGGACGCAGTATTCAAAATGCCATCGTCATTTTAGATGAATCACAAAACCTGACTGCCTCTCAACTTAAAACCATCATTACCCGCTGTGGTGAAGGCACCAAATTAATTTGTAGTGGTAACTTGGCCCAGATTGACAGTAATTACCTGTCGGCAGTGACCTCAGGTTTGACCTACATAGTTGAAAAATTCAAGAATTTTTCTGGCAGTGCCACTATCAATCTGGACGGAGTGGTGCGCAGTCGTTTGGCTGAGTTTGCCGAGGAACAGCTTTAAAGCTAACGGTGCTTATTGTTAATCTAAAAAAGCAGGGAATAAAAATTATTCTCTGCTTTAAACATGTTTTATGATGGAGACTAAATTACATAAGCAAGCCAGCACCTCATATTTTTGTCATGAGTTTTAAGAGCCCATATGAGGTGCTTTAACCGGAGGGTGAATCCATATTTTAAATTTTTACGGGTCTGTCTTTTTTGCTCAAAGACAAACCTAAAGTTTCTATTTCATCCAGTAAAACAAACAGAGATATGCTTATATGAATAATGCCTCATCAGACTTTTTCAATCCTGGCCTTCCTGATTCCAATGCATTACGTAAAGCGGCGCAAAAACGTATGCCAGGTTTTGCATTTGACTATCTTGAAGGAGGCTGTATTGATGAGGTGGGTTTGCAGCGTAATCGCCAACACATTGATCAAGTTCAGTTACGTAGCGAATTACTTAAACCTTTTGATAAAACCGATTT
>JBKEFM010000064.1:0-19876 GCA_046709505.1 Paraglaciecola sp.
CAGATAAACTCAATACCAGCAGAAATACACAGTAAAGCGCCATAGATTGAAATGAGCTGGAGAACGCGCAGCAATCGAGATTTGCTTCGCTGAACAACAATTAAGCAGCAGATAGGATAGTGGTATGAACAACAGGAAGTATGTAAACCAATCAGAGCGATTGTCGATTGAAAAATCTAATTTCTCTAAATGACTAAAACCTTGCACAGCTTCACCAAGCGCTAGCTGATTAGCCTTGAACGGCACTAAGCTGCCGAATATGATAAATATTGCATAAAATATCGCTATTTTTACTAGCGCTGTTCTATCCCGAGTCAACAATTTTCAATCCGCCTTACATTCTTATGGTAAATGCAATCATTCTTGAAGGTAACGCCTTGCACGCGTTTGCTCAGAAAATAATGCCTCGCTATAGACAACCCGACTTAACTGAGTGTTTTTTTATCTGAAGTTATCAAGCCTGGGGGAGGACTTTAATTCACGTAAATTATTGTAGAACCTCTCTTCATTGTTCGGCACAGAAATTGAACTGTATGATGATAAAACTTAAACCAGTTTTCCCATATTAATTCAATTTTCACACCCTGGGAGAATAAAATAACAGGCAGTTTATACCTTATGAGTCAGTATCTATAAAAGCGGCCAGTAAAGTGGCCGCCCTATGTACAGACAAATATCTCCCTAGTTTAAAATAGACTCTGTTATCTTTACAGCCCAATGGCGCTGCCCCAGATCCTCGTCCACCGATTTTGTTTTCCGTGCACTAAAACTATTCACAATTTTTTTGCCACTCCCTGTTGTGGTGTCATAAACCCTTGTCGGGGTCTCGTTGTTCAGTAATTGCTGTGGTTGCTCGTTATTGTAAAACACAAAATATTCTGTCAGTCCAAGCAATAAAAATGGCCTCAGGTATAGTTCGCCTGTTGCAACAAGACCAAACGTTACCAAAACATCAAGTTACCCATGACAAATCAGGTTACGCTTCTCACTTTAGCCAACTATCAGATAGTCCTTTAACCTAGTTTTAGCGAACGCCTGGCAGGGCATTTCTTATTGTAAATTGAATATTCATTCATCTCATTTTTGCGGTTACATACTGTGATAATTGATTTAACTTAGTATTGCAAAGAGTGATGATTAATCAGATTCTTAAAAGCCCGCACGTATTGTGGGGGGCTTGTATACTTGAGCAGCAACGGATAACTTTCTATCCGTTTGCACAACAACTCAAACTGGCGATAAACAACTTATAGGCTGAAATTGACTCATCTTTTGTCATGGGTTGGGCGTGCTCGGTGTCGGGGATGATCGCCAGCACCTTATTTTTACTCGGTGATGCGTCGTATAGTTGCTGAGCAAATAACAGGGGGGTTGTTGAGTCGTCCTCTCCTGCCAAGAGTAATAGCGGCGTATCGGTGAGTTTTATGATCTCACTGTTATTTATCGCGGTTAATTCAGGAGAGACAGTGACAGTAGAAAATATTTTAGACCAAGTGGGCATAAGGTTATCCACGAGTTGCGGCACAGAATTTATCGCGCCGTCGAGCACTAGCCCATCCACGTTTCGTTGACTGGCTACATAACCTGCCAGCAATGACCCCATGGAAATACCATCAGTCAACATGGGTAGATTTTTCGGTAACGATTGCCGGGCAAAATCAAATACGTTCAGAGCGTCTGTTTTTAATTGGGCTATGGTCAGCGAATCGCTTTTCGCACTTAATCCCATGCCACGGTAATCAAACCAAATAACGTTAGCAGGTAACAATACAAAGTGATTAAGAATTTTAGATGCGTTCGTTATTGTCATGCCGTTACCACTAAACAACACCACGTTAACCTTGGCATCTTCATGGATCAGCTTGATGCCATTTAAGGTTAAGAAGTCGTGACTGGTAAGGCTCACAGTTGATAGCGCCGAGTGTACAGGGGCATTAGTTAATGTTGTCTGTATTTCGCCTAAATCTAGCGATTGATCAACGTCATCAGCTTGATAAACGAAAGATTTTGTTGTGATATCAACTGCGCAACCGCTTAATAGCAGCGCGAAAATGAGGGTGATGAGTTTCATTGTTATATTTTCCTTGAAGGTAATAAGTCGTTGTTCCATATTGTATTCCATTAAACGTTATGTGAAAAATATTTTCCAGTGCTACCTGTTGATTATGCATAGCTAGCTACCAATCGCTTTTTGTTATGTAAATTTGGTTGCTTTATCGACGCTATAGCGAACAACACTTTTTAGTGATACTAATGCGGTATTATAATGGCCTGTAATATTTCGCGTTAGCGGCGCAGGGGAGTTTATTTGGCAAGTCAACAGCATCACCATGAACATCACGCTTCACACCATGGTCATCATCACCACATAGATCCATCGTCGACTCGAATTGGTTGGGCGTTTGTACTTAATTTCAGTTTCACTATCATCGAATTTATCGGCGGCTGGCTGACCAATAGTACGGCTATTATGGCCGATGCAGTGCACGATCTGGGTGACAGCCTCTCCATAGGTAGCGCCTGGTATTTGCAAAAGGTCGGTGGCAAGCAAGCCACAGATAGGTTCACCTATGGCTTTAAGCGTTTGTCGCTTATGGGGGCCATGATCAACGGAGTTGTTTTGGTCAGTGGATCACTATGGGTATTATTTGCTGCGGTGCCCCGTTTATTTGCCCCGCAAATGCCCCATACCGAAGGCATGTTTTTGATTGCCTTACTGGGGGTAGCTGTTAACGGCTTTGCCGCCTATAAACTCAGTGGCGGTAAAACCCTTAATGAGCGGATCCTTAATTGGCACCTGCTGGAAGATGTGCTGGGCTGGGTGGCAGTTTTAATCGTGTCTGTGGTATTGATGTTTGTCAATCTACCTATACTCGACCCTCTATTGTCCATCGCCTTTACGTTGTTTATTTTATATAACGTGGTGCGTAATCTACGTGAAACCACCGGGCTTTTTTTGCAGGGAACGCCGGATGATGGTGTGCACAGCAAGATCAAGGAAACCTTGCTGTCCATTGACCCTGTAGGAGAGGTGCATCATATGCATTTCTGGTCATTAGACGGTGAAAATCATGTATTAACCGCCCATCTGGTGCTCACACAAATGTTGCCGTCAGAGCGATTGATGGCGATAAAAGGCGAAGTGGCCAAACGGCTGGATAAGTACCACCTGGCTCACACCACCATTGAATTTGAGTTTCCAGATGAAGGTTGCCGGGACGCCTAGGCAGACTTTGCCCGCAAAAATTGCTGCTAGTGGTCATTTAAAATATTGGCAGATAGGCAAATTCAAACTGCTGTTGTGAGCAATGTGGTCGCTGTTTTTTAATGCACCTATCCAAACCTGCATTTTGAGGTTACTTGGGTATAAATGTGTAGGCAGCCCATGATACTTGGCGATATGTCGATAAAAGGCTTTGCGAATAGGGTGGGGTGCATTAGGATCTTACCATCTACATACTAGGCCTTTATATTAGTGATCCCTATGCAACCACCAATGATGACACTTATCACCCATGCTAACCTTTTCGCTCCCCAGGCTATGGGGTTGCAAAACCTGCTGATTGCCGCGGGTAAGGTGATATATGTGGGCAAGGCCATCCCTAAATTGGATGCGGCGCTGAATGTTCAAGTCATTAATGCCGATGGCTGTACGGTGATCCCGGGCTTGATCGATGCCCATACCCATATTACCGGAGGGGGCGGAGAAGCAGGGTTTGCTACCCGCGTTCCTCCTGTGCCCATCAGCCAATTTACCCGCGCTGGGGTGACCACTGTGGTGGGGTTATTAGGTACCGATGATATTACCCGCAGTACTCAATCTTTGGTTGCTCAGGTTTATGGCCTGCGTGAAGAAGGTATGTCGGCTTATTGTTATACCGGTGGCTATCATTTACCCCCGACTACACTCACCGGTTCGGTGCAAACCGATATCGTGTTTATCGAACCTATAGTGGGCGTTGGCGAACTGGCGATCAGTGATCATCGCTCCAGCCAGCCAACCTTGAATGAATTATTAAAAATAGCTTCCCAGGCCCATGTTGCAAGGTTGATGACAGGTAAGGGTGGCATGTTGCATTTACACCTGGGCGATGGCGAACGGGGGTTATCTTTAGTGCGTGAGGCCCTAGCCAGTGCAGAAATACCCGCCAGAACGTATAATCCGACCCACATTAACAGGCAGCGTTTTCTGTTTGATGAAGCTTGTGAATTAGCGACCCAGGGATGCTGGATAGATGTCACCGCGTTTGAAACTGACGGTGAGGGTTATGAGCCAGCAGAAGCGCTGATGCGTTACATGCATAGCCACTATCCCCAGGACAAACTGACCATTAGCTCTGACGGCGGTGGTTGTTTGCCTTGTTTTAATGCTCAGGGCAAGATGACAAAAATGGACTTTGCCAGCTCCATATCCATGACACAGGTTTTGTATCAATTGCTGGATGAGGGCGTTGCGATGGAAGATTGCTTGCCCTTTTTCACTTGTAATATTGCCGCGCTGATGAATTTTTCCCATAAAGGTCATCTTAATGTTGGCGCCGACGCAGATTTAATTATTTTAAACGATAAACAACGAATTGCACATGTGATGGCCTTAGGGCAATGGCATATGACTGACAGTAAAATGGTACGCAAAGGTACATTTGAGCACTAATTGAGGAAGTAAAAATGCCATCTCCAGATGTTGACGGGCAAAAAAGAGGTTATGTGATCCCTATCGGCGGTGCCGAAGAAAAGGTCAATGATCCACTGATATTACAGAAGTTTATCGAGTTAGCCGGGGGCAAAGATGCAGTTATCTGCGTGATCCCCACCGCGTCTCAACTGGATGATACCGGCGCGCGCTACGAAAAATTGTTGACTGAACTGGGCGCAGGCAAGGTGTTTTCTTTGCCTATCAGTGAGCGGGCAGATGCGCAAAATCAGGATTATGTTGACCAACTCGAAACCAGTACCGCCATCTTTATTACCGGTGGTAATCAACTGCGTTTGTCGACCATATTGGGTGGCACGCCCATCTCCAAAGCCATTCGCCAGCTCAACGCTAGAGGGGTACATGTAGCCGGTACCTCGGCCGGGGCGGCAATCGTTTCCCAGCATATGATCACCGGCGGCAGTACAGGGGTAGTCCCTACGGAAAACGGGGTGAATTTGGCTCCGGGCATGGGCTTGATCAACACAGTCGTGGTGGATCAACATTTCAACGAGCGTAACCGTCTGGCACGCCTGTTAAGCGCGGTATCTTATAATCCATTTTTAATTGGTCTGGGTTTAGACGAAGATACGGCCGCTTTTATCGACGATGAAAACGTATTTACCGTAGTGGGTAGCGGCGCGGTGACTGTGATTGATCCCGCTGATGTGGAGCATTCATCTATGGCTGAAGCAGGCCGGGGACAAGCTCTGACCTTATTGAACGTTAAATTGCACATTTTGGCCCCGGGCAGTCGTTACGATATATCTGAGCGCCAGGCTTACGTTAAATAATACATAGCCAAGTGTTTGAGGTTTCGACCCAGGAAACGTGGCTTATCAAGCACAAAAAAAAGGATGCCGCGGCATCCTTTTTTATTGGCATAGCGCCTTAGAGTAAGACGTTACATTTCAAATTCTTTTTTGAAACGTAAACCAAATTCCCGCCTGTCATTGCTGCGTACTATACCCACGAAGCCGTTTTGTTGCAGCCGACCCTGGTCGTAAACTTCATCAGTGATGTTCTCGCCGTACAGACTCAACGACCAGTCGCCTTGTGGTGCGCGGTAGTTGATATCAAAACCTACGATGGCACGTGAATCAATGGTCTCGTTGGCATTAAAAACTGACTGGCCCTGCATCTTGTCACGAAATGAATAATCTGCTTTAAAGGCCAGTGTGCCACCGTTATCTAAATCCAGATAATAAGAGGGGGCTAACATCAGGGTCCATTTCGGGGTTAACGCCGGTGAATCACCCACACCGACACCGTTGACGCCGGCAGCGACTTCAGTAATTTCAGCATCCAGATAACCTACTGCACCACGAATACTAAAATTATTGGTAATGTCAAACGTCGCTTCAAGTTCGACCCCTTTGGCTTCTGACTTGCCCGCATTTTCGGTGATGGTTACAAAACCACCGCCAGCCGTAGGGTCAGAGAAAGGTAAGGCCAAATCGTTGTATTGAGTAAAAAATACCGCCCCGAGCAAGGACACGCTATCGGTTATCTTGCCTTTTAAACCCGTTTCGTAGTTAATCGAGGTGGTTTCATCAAACTGCACAAACTGGGTTGAACCGCCGAAGGGACGGGGAGGAAATCCACCGGTCTGATACCCTTTTTGCACCTGGGCATATACATTTAAGCCATTATCCAGTTGATAAGCGGTATTCACATCCCAGGTTATGGCGCTAAACTCGGCGCTTCTAAAGGCGCGTTCACCACCAAAAGAGGGGAACAAAGCATTGGCATCTTTTTTATCTTTTGAGTAACGCACCCCGCCGCCTATGGTAAGCCTGTCAGATAGATCGTAAGAGGCATTGCCGTATATGGCAAAAGCGTCGGTTTGCTGATTCAGGTCAAAGTAACCGTAATCACCACCAAATCCGGTAGGGTTACCATTATTATTCAGAGCGTCAGGGGTGTTAAATGGGCTAAATACCCATGGGCCAGACTCAGTGGAACCGTCTTCGTTAAAGAAGTACAGGCCAGACACAAAGTCATAGTTATCAAAGGTTCCGTTTACCTGTAGTTCAATGGAATACTGGTCAGCCTCACCGGTTTCGGGAAATTCTGACAAGTTAAGTGGCGAGGCATCATCATCTAACCCCCCTTCGTATTTCGAGCTGCGCAAGCTGGTGATAAGCTTGGTGGTGTAATATTGGTTCACATCCCATGTTGCCGTAAACGCTGCGCCCCAACCTGAAGCGGCTGTAGACTCAAGACCTGCAACTGTGGTGCCCAGGTCATCGGGATCCGCAGGTATCATATCGGGCGTAAGCAAAGGAAAATCGCCGTTGAAAATATCGCTGGCATCCGGGCGGGGGTCGGTAAATTCGATAGTATAAGGAGATTGCCCCCCTTCATTATCGTAACCGTCCAGGGCAAATAATAACGAGAAGTTACGGCTTAGGTTCCAATTTGCTGAAATACGGCCACTGATTTCTTGCTCTTCACCGATTTCTTTTTCCGGTTTGGTCAGATTGACCGCTTTACCTACACCATCACGTTTCTTAAATGAGCCGCTGGCAGCGATACTGAAATCGTCAGATACATTGCCATTGATATACATATCCGTGGCCAGGCGTCCCAGCGTGCCAGCTTTGGCATTGATACTGGCCATGGATTCGTCACCAGGCTTTTTAGTAATAATGTTCACCGCGCCGCCCAGCGTATTACGCCCATATAAGGTGCCTTGTGGACCACGTAATACTTCTACCCGTTCAATATTGGGCAAGCTGAGGTTAGAGCCCATTTGACGACCCAAATAGACACCATCTACATACACGCCTACGCCCGGATCGGTGGTGATGATGTGATCTTGCAGGCCAATACCGCGAATAAAGACCGACGCATGGGCTGAATTACCCGCCCCGTAGCGGCTAATATTAAGGTTAGGCACGTATTTGCCCACATCGTCTAAATTACTGATGTTTGCATCATCCATAAAGCTGCTGCTTAAAGATGTGATGGCCGTCGGGGATTCAAACAGGCTTTCGCTGCGTTTGCGTGCGGTAACCGTAATGTTCTCAAAATCGTCTTGGCTGGCTTTAACGTCAGTTGATTCTTGTGCGTGTACATTGGCAGTCAACGCCAATGATACGGCTGCGCCAAGTATCGTCAGTGCCAGCGGGTGTGTGTTGTGTGTTCTAGTGGTCAGGCCCAAGTGTGCTCTCCAGTATGATGTAGTTGCGCGTAAAATAGCCAAGGAACTGCGAGAAGCATTCCAACGTGGCCATGGCAAACTTTTTTATTATATAAGGTGTTGTTTGGTCGCTTATTGTCAGTAATAAGTGCAAACCAAAAAAAGGTATCGAGAGGGGTCTCTTGGGTCGGCATTGTAACCATAAATACAGCGAATATTCAGTCATTTATTACATTTTTATGTCAGGCTTCTAAAACCGGATGGCCGCACAATAGGAAAATGTTGGGGGAAATGGCGCAGCGATAATCTTTATCAGGGGGCATGGAGCGAGATCCAAGCAAACTCAGATTTTTATTGGACACTTTTATTTGCTGGTTTGGTTTATAGCCAGGTAGTAACAGAGAAAAATATTTCATCATGTTTTTTACCATTCAAAACGGTTCATTGAATGCAGCGGTAACCATAAGATACGTTTTACTCAATGTGGGCCGTTGGCCAGTGCAGCCAGAAAAACGCTGACCTGAGGGCTTTTTGCCTGTTTTAAGGGCCAGGTAAGTGAATCGTTTATACATTATTGTGATTTAAAGCGTTAACTGCCAGGGGATAAGCTTAACTAAACGGGGCCGGGTAACGTACAATAACGCCTTTAAATATGCTTAAGGCGCAGTTAAATGTCGATCCATTGGTATCCCGGGCACATGCATAAAGCCCAAAAAGAGATCCGCGAATTATTACCTCAAGTCGATTTACTGATCGAAGTGCTGGATGCACGTATTCCTTACTCCAGTGAAAACCCCGCTATTGCACAAATTCGTGGTGAAAAGCCCTGTATTAAGGTGCTGAGTAAGTCTGATCTGGCCGATCCCGACATTACTGCCAGATGGCAGGCCTATCTGGAACAAGAGCGAGGGGTGAAAACTTTCACCACTACCACAGACGAGCCGAGCAAGATGAAACAGCTGCTTGAGTTGTGTCGCAAGATGCTGCCAGAAAAAGACGCCAGTGTAAAAAACATCAATACCATGATAGTGGGCATTCCCAATGTGGGGAAATCAACCCTGATCAACATACTCGCTCAGCGTATTGTTGCCAAAACGGGCAACGAACCTGCTGTGACCAAAACCCAGCAACGTATTAATTTGGGTAGTGGCATTGCCTTGTTTGATACCCCCGGAATTTTATGGCCCAAGGTGGAAAATCCTAATAGTGGTTATCGTCTGGCGGCCACTGGAGCCATTAAAGATACGGCTATGGAATACGATGATGTCGGTTTTTTTGCCGCCGATTATCTGATTAAAGCCTATCCTGAGCTTATCAAAGAAAGGTTTAAACTGGATAGTGTGCCTGCCACAGAGATTGAATTTCTGGAGATGGCAGCGGCCCAGCGCGGAGCATTGCGGGCTGGTGGGCGGGTTAATCTGCATAAAATCTGTGAAGTACTGATCAATGAATTGCGCAGTGGAAAATTGGGACGCATCACCCTGGAAACACCAGAAATGATCGAAGTAGAAGAAGCTGACATGGCCGCAGCAGTGATAAAAAAAGCGTCAGATAAAGCCGACCGCAAACAGCGTTTTAAAACGGGATCCTTAACCCCAAATAAAAAAGACCAAAAAGAAATTCGCATTGAAAAAGTGCAGCGCCGTGCCAAACAAAGAAAGGCCAATAAACCAAGCAGTCGCTGATGTGTATCTCTTTTAGAATGTTATTAGATAAGTGATTTAGGCGGTATGAAAAATAAAATGCTTATGGAAAAAACAGCTATATTGGTCTTGGTGTTGTTCGCTGCTGGTTGTTAAAGCTTAACCATACAAAGTGGACGATCAAAGACGACCATAGAAAAACCGGTGCCCTGTCGTATTGAGAATATCGAGACTTGTAACGGGGCTGGTAGTTAAGGCTCATTCATGGTGCAAGGGTAACGTGTTCGTCCCTGGTCAGCATCTTTTATACCCGTCTTCCTTGAAGTTGCAGCGTTGTTGGCTGCTCTGTCTCATCCCAATCACTTATTAAAGCTAAGCTCATGGGGTTGAATTCGTTGCCGCCTAACAGCAACTTCAATGACTTGGGTTATAGCTCCTTAGCAGGCACTTCAATATTCTGTTGGGCGTCATCAAAACGCAAGCCCATGTTGTCGACACTCTGCCGCTGAGCTTGTTTCTTTGAGATGCGACTATGGGCAGTCACATCAGTAATAGAGCACAGAGTTTGAGGGGGTATTTCGTTGCTGATAAACAGGCAACTCGTGCCGTGTCATGAATCAGTTTTTTGTCAAATTCACGTCCAAATAACGGGTGTTTTTTATGGTTATGCGCCGTTACAATAGTGATAAAATTTTGCTGTTAAATCGAACTTAAAAATAACCGTGCTATATAGGTTGCCTACAACCAATTTAACGCTATTAAAAACAGTTTTAGTCTTGGGGGACAGGTGACATGACCGGTGCAATAAAAAACGGTCTTATCTGAGGTCGTTTTCTTTCATAAATGGACTGTTGTGTGTTTTTTACCTGCTGATGGGCTCACTTCTGCAAATCCAGCAATTTTAAAAAAATAGCCAGTCATTGGCTGTTCCTTTAAAATCATTTACCTGATCCAGGCATCTTTGTGGTACATATAAAGTAGCTTGAAACAAGATTGATACGTCTTTGGTTAAAGGCATGATTTTTAGACAGTTGAGTTTCTGTTACTCTATCTCATAGGGATCAAATTTTTAATTTATATAATAAGAAAAGGAAAATGCTAAGCATGAAAGTACTCAGTACAAATATCTATGTTGGTCCTAATATCTACGCTAATTTTCCTGTTATTCGTTATCAAATTGATCTGGGGGAGCTGGAAAACTGGCCGTCAGTCAAGCTGGGCCAGGAATTTATTGATGGACTCATTAATGCCATCCCCACCCTGCAAAGTCACGGTTGCTCCTATAGCGAGCAGGGGGGATTTATCCGCCGTTTGCGCGAAGATGAAGGCACCTGGGTAGGACATATCTGGGAACATGTTGCCCTTGAGTTGCAAAATCTGGCAGGCTCACCGGTAAATTTTGGCAAGACCCGCAGTTTAGACAAACCGGGCTGTTACAACGTGGTGTACCAATACAAACAGCGGGACGTGGGACTTGAGGCCGGTAAACTGGGCTTACGCCTGCTCGCGCACCTGATGCCCAACGAAGTGCAACAAGCTATTTCTGCGGATATCGATCCAGAGTTTGATTTTCAAGAAGAGCTGAGTGATTTTGTGCGAATGGCTCAGCGTAAAGAATTCGGACCCAGTACCGGCTCTCTGGTAGCCGCTGCCGAAGAGCGCAATATTCCCTGGTTACGTCTGAATAATTACTCTCTGGTGCAATTTGGCCAAGGCAAGTTCCAGCAACGTATTCAGGCTACGATCACCAGCGAAACCCGGCATATAGCTGTGGAAATATCCTGCGATAAAGAAGATACCCATAATTTGCTAAATGATTTGGGTTTGCCTGTTCCCAAGCAGATGCTGGTGTATGGTGCTAAACAAGCTATCCGGGCAGCTAACAGAATTGGCTTGCCTGTGGTGCTCAAACCCTTGAATGCCAATCATGGCAGAGGAGTGACAATTGACTTAAGTGACCCCGAGGAGATTGAAGTCGCTTTTCACGAAGCCCAGAAATTTGGAACAGGTAAAGCGGTTCTGGTGGAAAGCTACCTCAGTGGCTTCGATCATCGTATGCTGGTGGTTAACAACGAACTGGTGGCAGTGGCCAAACGTGTTCCGGGTCATGTGATTGGCGATGGGGATTCCACTATTTCACAATTGATTGATATTGTTAATCTTGATCCCCGTCGGGGCATAGGCCATGAAAAGGTCCTGACCCGTTTAGAGCTGGACAATCAGGCTCTTCGTTTGATGGAAGAAGCCGGTTACGACGAAAACAGCGTACTGCCAAGTGGTCAGCTATTTAATTTGCGCTCTACGGCCAACCTGTCAACAGGTGGTACAGCCATAGATGTGACGGATATCGTACACCCGGACAACCGTGATATGGCTGTAAGGGCGATCCGGGCTATCGGCCTAGATATAGGCGGTGTGGATTTTCTCACCGAAGATATAGGTAAATCTTACAAGGACATTGGCGGCGGAATATGTGAATGTAATGCGGCTCCTGGCTTTAGAATGCATGTTGCCCCAAGTGAGGGCAAATCCCGGGATGTATCTGGCAAGGTTATGGATATGTTGTTTCCACCGGGCAGTCAGGCCCGGATCCCCATTGCCGGGATCACCGGCACCAACGGCAAAACGACTACCTCCCGTATGCTTGCCAGCATTATGAAATCTGCTGGCTTTACCACAGGTATGACATCAACGGATGGCGTTTATATTGATGGCCACTTAACCGTCAAAGGCGACATGACCGGTCCTACTGCAGCGCAAATCGTATTGCGCGACCCCAGCGTTGATTTTGCCATAATGGAAACCGCCAGAGGCGGGATCCTGAAACGGGGGTTGGGTTATACCGAATGTAATGTGGGTGCCTGTCTTAATGTCACTGCGGATCACTTGGGGCAGCGGGGCATAGATACTGTTGAACAACTGGCGCAAATTAAACGCGTCGTGGTTGAAGTGGCGAAAGACTGCGTAGTGCTTAATGCCGATGACCAGTTGTGTTTGCAAATGGCCGATTATTGTCAGGCTGAGCACATCTGTTATGTCACCATGGACTCAGGACATGGCCTGGTGCGTGAACACATTCGCTGTGGTGGCATGGCTGTGGTGCTGGAAAAAGGTATTAATGGCGACATGCTTACCGTTTATGATAAGGGCGCACATATTCCCTTGTTGTGGAGCCATTTGATCCCGGCTACCATCGAAGGGAAAGCCTTGCACAATGTGCAAAATGCTATGTTTGCGGCGGCGATTGCTTATAGCTTTAAGACCTCGCTGGAAGATATTCGCCAGGGCTTGCGCATATTTACCACTTCGTTCTACCAGGCGCCCGGGCGTCTGAACATATACGATGAGCTTCCCTTTAAAGTTATTCTGGACTACGCCCATAACCCAGCGGCCATAGAATCTATTACCGACCTGGCCAAACGGCTGGATGTAAGGGGTAAAAGGCACATCGTTATCGCTATGCCAGGGGATAGACGGGATGAAGATATCATTGAGGCGGCTAAGATCACTGCCAAGGGATTCGATACGTTTATTTGTAAAGCCGATGATGACAGACGCGGCCGTGGCCAGGACGAGGTGCCGGAGATCCTCAAGCAGGCATTGCTCGCCAATGGCATAAAAGAGCAGGACATCCAAGTTATCCCCAGTGAAGAAGAAGCGGTAAATCAGGCTATGGAAGATTGTAAACCAGGGGACTTACTGGTGATCCTGGGTGATAATATAACTCGCAGCTGGAAGCAGATAGTGCACTTTAATGGCGCAGAAGAAGTGACAGTGGAAGAATCGTCCCCTTCCCAGGACTTTCCGGAAAAACTGTTTGAACCCGTTGAACACAAATTTGAACTTGAAGCCGGTCAGCGTTTAGTGCATGACGAACGTGGCGTGCGCCTGGTGGTTGAACATGATGAAGATTCAGATTGAGCCCTGCACAGGGTGGGGAGATTAAAGATATATGCACCTAGCATTAACTGACGTTCGTCGTTTAACCGGGCCCAATTTACTGTGGAATAACCCCGGGGCTATAATCGATGTAGAAGTTGAGGGGCCCCTGAAAGCTGCCCTTGCCAGTTGGCAAAAGTGGTCACGCACCCTGCTGGATGAATTTTGCTGGGATGATGAGCAACAGACCTTTCGTCTGTTTGATGGGGGAGCCAGTTTTGCTATTAGCGCCCCGATTGATGCCCTTTATACAGCTTGTGATTTAACGGAATTGATATGGCAGTGCTGTTGCGCAGATTTGACCCATAGCGCCATGCCTGATTGGCCTGGACGCTTGGAAGAGTTGACACTGCAGCGAACTGCAGAGGCCAATCCAGCGCTTTTAGCACTGGTGCGCGCCGCCAGCCAGCATCATGTCACTTGTCTGACGGATGATGATGAAGTGAGTCTGGGTATGGGGTCAGGTGTGGATGTATGGCCTGTCACCCAGCTACCAGATTTGGCTGCTATTGTATGGTCGAAGTATCACGATATTCCCAGAGCGCTGATCACCGGCACTAATGGTAAATCTACCAGCGTGCGCCTGGCTGCCCGCATTGCCAAAGCGGCACAGTTTACTGCCGGGGTTACCTCAACGGATTTTATTCGGGTTGGCGAAAATATTATTGAGGAAGGTGATTTTTCCGGACCAGGTGGCGCGCGCATGTTGTTGCGTGACCCTCGCACAGAGATAGCTTTTCTGGAAGTGGCCAGAGGGGGCATTTTAAGACGGGGTTTACCCGTGTTGGCGGTTAACGCCGCCTTGATCACCAATGTGGCCAGCGATCACCTGGGACAATACGGGATCAATACCGTGGACGAGCTGGCAGAGGTTAAATTTGTGGTTGCCAAAGCCTTGCACGGCGATGCAGTGTTGGTGGTCAATGCTGACAATGCACTGGTGGTGCAACAAGCCCGTAATAGTAAACACCCCCTGTGCTGGTTTAGCCAAGATGAGAATAACTTCTTGATCCAGCAACAGCTCAGTCAGGGCGGACGAGCCGTTTTTGTGTCTGCTGGCACAGTGACCTATTGTGCACAGGGGCAATGCGAATCCATTATGGCTATTGAGCAAATAGCCATGACATTTAACGGCACAGCTGAACATAATATTCAAAATGCCCTAGGCGTGGTGGGGCTTTGTAAAGCCCTTAACTTGCCTGTGGCTGCTATCCAGCAAGGCCTGGCAGAATTTGGTAGTGATCCCCAAGATAACCCTGGCCGCGGTAACCGTTACCAGATTAACGGGGTTGAGGTGATAGTGGATTTTGCGCACAACGAACACAGTATGCGCGCAGTGGTTGGTATGGTAAAAAAAATACCAGCCAAGAGGCGTTTTGTGATGTTCAGTCACGCCGGCGATCGCTCGGATCAGGAAATCAAACATCTGACTGCAGCGGTGGCCGACTTAGGCGCCCACGCTTACCTGGTGGCCGAAGTGGAAAAATACCTGCGAGGTCGTAATCTGGGTGATATCAGCCTGCTGTCACAGCGCTACCTGATGGATCTGGGGATCACCGCCAAGCAAGTATGCTTTGTACCCGATGCACTGAGCGGCAGTAAACAAGCTATGGAAATGGCACAATCAGGAGATGTGGTGTTACTGTTTGTACTGGATAATCGCCAGCAGGTGCATGATTGGTTGAGCAGCCTATAAACTTGTCCTGTATTTTTATTCACGGCTATGCATAAAAAAAAATCGGGTTTCCTGCTGACGCGCGGACAAAGAGACATTGACGGCCAAAGTTTCCTGGAATTCTGGCTGTTGACGGCAAACGGGCCGGTTAAGTTACGCACCGAGCCCCAACCTTCAGTGTTTTTTATTCACCAACACAGCCAACAACGTGCCTGCCAGATCTTGTCCCAGGGGCACGTGGCACATCGCTATCACAGTGTGGCCCTCAAAGACTTTGACCAACAGCCGATTGGTGCCCTGTATTTCGCTCAAAGTTCACAGGCTTATAGGGCCAAAGAACGCTTAAGTGAGCATGGGGTAAGCCACTTTGAGTCAGATATTCGCCTGGCAGAACGATTTTTGATGGAGCGTTTTATTTATGCCAGTGCGGACTTTAGCGGGCAATACAATAGCCAAAATCAGCCACGGCTGATCACCCAGGCACGCCTCAAGCCCGGCAGCTATATTCCACACTTTTCCTTGTTATCCCTGGATATCGAATGTAGTCCAAAGGGGGAGCTGTACTCAATCGGTTTGGCCAGCGAACATTATCAGCAAGTATTAATGATCGGTGAGCCCCAACCCGGTCCGGACTGGATCAGCTGGCATGACAACGAAAAAGCTTTGTTAATACAGTTTGTCGCAGACGTGGGGCGTATTGATCCGGATATTATTGTTGGCTGGAATGTGATCAATTTTGATTTTCGCCTGTTAATCGAGCGGGCCAAGGTGCATAACGTCACCTTAACCCTGGGCCGTGGCGGCGAGACTATTAGCTGGCGAAACGCGCGCAACGAGGTCAATCAGGGGTTTGTCAGTATGCCCGGACGTGTCGTAATCGATGGCATTGATGCCCTTAAAACTGCCACTTATCAGTTTGCCAGTTTTAGCCTGGAATACGTGGCCCAAACATTATTGGGTAAGGGGAAGTTAAGCGACAATGTCGATGACCGACTGGCGCAGATCCAGCACGATTTTATGCACAACAAGGTTAAGTTGGCCCGCTATAATCTGCAAGATTGTACTCTGGTACTGGAGATATTTGCCTATACTAAGGTGTTGGACTTTCTGACCTTGCGCAGCCAATTGACCGGGCTGGAACTGGATCGAGTAGGGGGGTCGGTGGCGGCTTTCGTTAATTTGTATCTGCCCAAATTGCACCGCGCCGGGTATATTGCCCCCAATCGACCACAAGACGGTGGCCTGGCTAGCCCCGGGGGCTATGTAATGAGCTCACGACCAGGATTGTATCGTAATGTCTTGGTGCTGGATTTCAAAAGTCTGTATCCCTCAATCATTCGTACTTTTAAAATTGATCCCCTGGGCTTGATTGAGGGGGGACTGACACCCCAAAACGCAATACCCGGCTACAAGGGGGCGATGTTCAGTCGTGATCAGCATTTTTTACCGGAAATTATCACCTCGTTGTGGCAACAGCGAGATGAGGCTAAACACAATAAAGACAGTGCCCGCTCCCAGGCGATCAAGATATTGATGAATTCTTTTTACGGTGTGCTTGGCTCCGGCGGTTGCCCGTTTTACGACACCCGTTTGGCCAGTTCTATTACCCTGCGCGGGCACGATATCATGCAAACAACAGCTAAATGGATCGAAGCGGCGGGTTATCAGGTCATTTACGGTGATACTGACTCCACCTTTGTATGGCTTGACGATGAGCTGTCGCCTGCGCAAGCTGACGTAATCGGAAACAAGTTGCAAGATGACATTAATCAACGTTGGTGCGCGAAAATTGAAGATGAATATCATCTAACCAATCATTTGGAAATTGAATACGAAACCCATTTTTCGCGTTTTTTAATGCCCACTATTCGTGGCTCACAACTGGGTAGCAAAAAACGTTATGCGGGTCTGCGAGTGACAGAGCAAGGGCACGAACTGGTGTTTAAGGGCCTGGAAACCGTGCGCTCAGATTGGACAGCACTTGCTAAGACCTTTCAATTGGAGTTATATCGCAGGGTGTTTGCCAACGAAGATGTGCAAACTTACCTGCAGACTGTTATAGCTGATACCCGTAATGGTCAGTTGGATGAGCAGCTGGTTTATCGCAAACGCATCAGGCGTCGCCTTGATCAATATGTGAAAAATGTTCCCCCCCACGTCAAAGCCGCACGCCTGGCAGATGAGCAAAATTTGGCTTTAGGTATGCCACTTAAGTACCAATATAAAGGGACAATAGACTACGTTATCACTCTAAATGGTCCACAGCCGATTGAATATCATAGCAGTGTGCTTGATTATGAACATTACGTGGAAAAACAGATTAGACCTATTGCTGAGGGGATTTTACCTTTTATCGGGTTATCATTTGAGCAAATAACCAGCGAACAAATGGGGCTGTTCCAGTGATATATCCTGAGTATATTAATGTATGATATCTATTTTGGGATAATCACCCTGGCAGCAGTGGATCATAACAGCTGGACAGTATTGTTTAAATGAGGGAAGAATATGAGCCTGATAGACGTATTGATAATAGATGACGATGAGATAACCCTAACCTTGCTCGAAAATATTGTTAAGGATCTGTTTTTCGGAAAAATATTTGTGTTCTCCAACAGTATTAAAGCCAAAGCGTTTTTACGTTCCCAGGAAGCCGCAAGTGTAGGCCTGGTTATTTGCGACTGGCAGATGCCCAGTGTCACGGGCATTCATATACTGGAAACCCTCAGAGACACGAATGCCAGTTGTCTGTTTTTGATGATCACTGTCAACCCTACCAAGGATCTGGTGAATGATGCCATGCGGTTAGGCATCACCGACTTTATGGTTAAACCCTTTAGTTCTGACAATATCACCAAGAAAATTTCCCTGATGCTGGCCAATATACCCAAGTGATCTCAAAATACAGAGATAAGTATTTTGCAGTCATTTGAGTATATAGCCAGGTAAGTCATCAATTTTTATCTAGCCTTAAAGAGAAGTAGTGAAAATGCAGTTTGACCAAATAATTGATAGAAGTTCGACTAACGCCTACAAATGGGAACGTTATAAAGATAGCAATATTCTGCCCATGTGGATTGCCGATACGGAATTTAGATGTGCCCAACCCATACTTGACGCGATTAAAGCCCGGGCCGAACATGGGCTATTAGGTTATACCTTGCCCGCCCATGCGCAGGGGCCAAATAAAGCGGTGATTCACTGGCTGGCCAAGCAATATGGCTGGCAGATAGAGGCGTCGTGGATTGTCTGGACACCGGGAGTGGTCCCGGCCTTTAACATCGCCTGTAAAGCCTATTGCGAGTCTGGCGACAAAGTTATTGTGCAAACACCGAATTATCCCCCTTTGCTTGGGGCGCCAAAATTGAATGGTCTGGGGCGGGTTGATATTAATACAGTGGAAGTTGAAGGACGTTGGACCCTGGACTTTGCTGCCCTGGAACGTGAAGCTGCCGATCCTGCCTGTAAGCTATTTTTGTTGTGCAACCCTATGAATCCAGTTGGTTCGGTACTAAGCGAAAGCGAGTTGGCTTATATTGCGGACATCTGTAAGCGCCATGGCGTTTTAGTGTGTTCTGATGAAATCCATTGTGATCTGATCCTCGATCCCGATGCCAAACATTTACCCGCCGGTAAGCTTGCGTCGCTGGCACATAATTCAGTCACCCTGATGGCCGCCAGTAAGACCTTTAATGTAGCAGGCCTGGGTACCTCTTTTGCCATCATCCCAGACGCTGGAGTACGCAAGCGCTTTACCCTCGCCAGCCAAGGCATGGTGCCCTGGCCCAATGTATTGGGACTGGTGGCCACCGAAGCGGCTTTTACGCGATGTGACAACTGGCTCCAAGAACAAATTGAGTACTTAAGAGCTAACAGGGATTATTTTGTTGCCCAGATCAATCAAATACCAGGGTTAAAGATACTGGCCCCCCAGGCTACTTTTTTGGCCTGGATAGATGCCAGTGGTTTGGGTGTAGACGATGCCCAGGCTTACTTTGAAGCTAAAGGTGTAGGGCCATCTCCCGGTGTCGATTTTGGTGATGATAATTTTGTGCGCATAAACTTTGGTTGCCCAAGAGAATATCTAGAGCAAGCCATAGCCTGTTTAAGCCGCTAGGTGAGGTGCAGATTATGGGAATTGAAAGAGTAAGGCAAAGTACATGAACGGTAATAGAGAACTCACCTTACGTTTTTTAGCTGAACCGGCCGATCAAAATTTTGGCGGCAAGGTTCATGGGGGTGCGGTGATGAAATGGATCGATCTGGCCGCTTATGCTTGTGCGGCAGGATGGAGTGGTAAATATTGCATAACTGCCTATGCTGGGGGGATACGTTTTGTAAAGCCCATATTGGTCGGTAACCTGGTTGAAGTGGCCGCCAAGGTAATCTATACCGGCAATACGTCCATGCATATCGCCCTGGATGTGAGTGCTTGTGATCCCAAAAAAGCCGAACCGGTGATGACCACACATTGCATTGTGATCATGGTGGCTGTGGATGACGAAGGCCAGCCAACCTCAGTTCCTAAATGGCAACCGATAAATGAAAATGACGTATATCAGCGGGATTATGCGTTGCGCCTGATGGAAATGCGTAAAACGATTAATGCAGAAATGGCGGTAAAAATGGGGGGGTAAACCTCCAGACAAGCTTACAAACCTGGTGTGAATTCTTTAATCGCTTTTTTACGTACTAAAAACGGTTAGGCAGACCATGATTATCATAGCCTGCCTTACCGTTAATTTACCATTTATACCCGTCTCCCTTGAAGCTGCAGCGTT
>JBKEFM010000065.1:0-19717 GCA_046709505.1 Paraglaciecola sp.
AACAGATACTTGGTCAAAGGTAAGGTTTGGTTGAGCGGTGATCACCTTGACGTTTTCAGTGCTGCCATCGGCCGTTATATCAAACTGCAAGACCACTGAACCACTGATGCCATTTTGAGCGGCTTGCATAGGATATACAGGTTCAACTCTGTAAATGGGTGTTGCCAAATTAACCTGATCATGGTTAACCACAGGTGGCTGATTGGCCAAGGCGATACCAGACAATAATCCAGCGCTGACAAATAACGCCAGGCCAAGGTATAAGGGTTTAGCTTGGGTGTTCGTTTTGATTAAATCCAGACGTTTATACATAGTCTTTTTTTCCGAGTAGGGTGAGTGAATGGCTAATCGATACAATGAGTGTTCGGCACATTGCAGCAGCGTTTTGCTATAGATAATTTTTTCACGTAGCGTTTTTTGTGCCAGTACGGTGGCGTCACAGGCTAATTCCTGATTGCGTCTGAATACCCTGTAAGCGAGCCAGACCAGAGGGTTAAACCAGCACAGCACCACCAATAACAACGCTAATAGATTAAATAGATTATCTTTGCGCTTAAAATGCAGCAGTTCATGTTCGAGGATTAAGCGCTGTTGTTGGCTGTTGAAATCTCGTTTAAAATGAGCAGGCAGCAGCAATCTTGGCGCCCATAAACCAGCGAGAACAGGCCCGGCTATATGAGCTGATGTCATAACCGTTAAATTTGAGGGCAGGGCGATAACAGAGGCCGCTGAGTCATCGCGTGTGGCAGGTAAAGTCAGTATTTTCCAGTGGGAATAAGCCGCGACAAGTAAAATGCTCAACGCCCCCAGGGCCCATATAAAATGCCAACTAAAGGCCAGTTCAAATCGTTCAGGCTGCAAACTCAATTGCACCACATACTGTTGCAACTGGCTGCCCTTGAAAGGCGAGATATCCGAAGGTAGATTATTTACCATTAAGCTAACCGGCAGCAGCAGCCAAAGTTTATACAGATTGCTTGCGCCCAGAGGTTTGATAGCCCAGCGCTCCATACATACCAACAAAAGGATCATCACACTTAGCACCCCTTGCTGGGTGAGTAGCCAATTAGCCATTGTCTTGCTCCCATTTATCAATGAGCACCTTTAGCTCATCAATATCTTGTTTGGACAGGGAATCCGTTTCAGCAAATCCGGCGACCAGCGGGGCAACCCGGCCTTTAAATAAACGACTGATAAAACTTTTACTTTCCCTGATCACATAAGACTCACGTTCTAGCAGCGGGTAATACAGATAACTGCGCTGGTGCTTGTTAAAATCGATGGCCTGCTTCTTTAGCAGTCGGCCTAGCAAGGTCTTAACGGTTTTTTCATGCCAATCTTTATCGTTGTTGAGGCGCTTTATAATATCCTGAGCAGAGGCAGGATAGTGCTCCCACAGCGCGCTTAGTACCTCAAATTCAGTTTTGCTAATTTCTGTCATACTTTATCCGATTACAAGCGTAGTCAATGACTTAAGATTACACCTGTAATTGGTAAAAGCAAGGTTGTTAACAAAATGTTTTTGCATGTAAGGATAGTGAGGGCTCCAGCCAACGTTATTCTGGATATGATTAGGAAATAAAGTTGAAGCTGAGTTAACGCGCTGGATAGCATTTGCTTGTGCCAGGATTAAATGTTGCGCGGTATGTTCACTAATTAAGCACTCAGGCGTATTTTTGTATAGGGCTATTGACTTAGATGCCCAACCCGCGTACTTTTCGTCTCCCCCTTGCCCAGGTGGTGAAATTGGTAGACACGCTAGCTTCAGGTGCTAGTTCCTTAACAGGAGTGGCGGTTCAAGTCCGCCTCTGGGCACCATAGTTGCTTTTCATGTTATATACTTGTTGTCTCTTTCAACTGGCAGCATACACATCACCGAAATAATCGAATACAATAATTTCCATTTAAAAGCCTATTTTTTTTATGCCATTTATCGCCATCATCCTTTACGGCCACCCCGTTAATAATTAGCTGACGGATAATAAAATACCCGGGTGATTTGAAGTGCAAGGAGAATGAAAATACTATTTTTGCTTGGCTGGCCGCCTAAAACCAGTCATTTTGTAAAGTCTGTGGCCTTGGGCGTTAATCTACAGTGACTAGATGCCAGTTACTCTTGGGTAAACAAGTTAACGGCACATTCGCACATTTCATCTATGTGGCCACGATCCGCATAAATACCATCAATTAACAGGCGGGCAATGCCGTGCATGGTTCCCCAGGTGACTTGTGCCAAACGTAAAGTGTCTTCCCCCTGGGGCATAAGACCTTGCTGCTGCCATTTTTTAGTCATCTCTACCTGGTGCTGAAAACTTGGATAAGCGGCATCCCGCAATCCCTGGGTCGCGCTATTTTGTTTCCAAATAGTACGGCCAAACATCAAATCATACATTTCCGGATTATCGGCCGCATAGCCGATATAGCCTTGAAAAAATTGGCGATATTTATCTCTGGTCGACAGCCCCGTTTGGGAAAATATCTGCTGGGCATCGGATTGCCAATGTTTAAATCCTTCTTCGGCGATGGCGCACAACAACTCATTTTTATCTTTAAAATGATGATAAGGCGCGGTACGTGATACGCCAACACGATCTGCTAGCTTACGCAGGGACAAGCCTTCAATGCCGTGCTCTTTAAGCATGGCTTTAGCGGCTTCTAACAGGCTGCTACGTAAATCACCATGGTGATAGCGGGCTTTGACTGTTTCGGCTTTTGCTTGTTTTTTTGAAGATAATGTTTTATTCATAAATAGTAATTTAACACATATCTTGACAGCGTCAAAATAAGACTTTATCTTGACGTTGTCTAGTTTAATTATATCCTTTGTTTGCTTTAGTGCGGCGGTGAGAAAACAGTGTCACCGGGTCATGCCACAGTGAGATATCGCAGGATAAAAAATGGAGCATGCAAATGTCTGATGTAGATTTTTCAAAACTCGAAACCCTTAGTGTCAGTATTGATCAACATATCGCCCATATTCAATTATCGCGGCCTGATGCCTTAAACAGCATGATCCCACTTTTCTGGCAGGAGCTGCCGCAAACTGTACGCAAGATTGATGAGCAATCTGCCGCCCGGGTTATCGTCATTTCATCTCAGGGCAAACATTTTAGTGCGGGCATGGATTTATCGGTTTTTGCCCAGATGAGTCAAGATTTCAGCGGCGAACCAGCCAGACGAGCGGAACGATTAAGGCGCATGGTACTGGAACTGCAAGACAGTTTTAATGCCCTAGAAAGTGTGCGTATACCGGTACTCGTGGCCGTGCAAGGCGGGGTAATAGGCGGGGCGGTGGATATGATTTGCGCTTGTGACAGCCGTTACTGTACCCAAGATGCTTTTTTTACTATAAAAGAAACTGAAATAGGCATGACTGCTGATGTGGGTACGCTGCAGCGTTTACCCCATTTGATCCCCCAGGGTTTGGTCCGTGAACTGGCCTATACCGGGCGCAATATGTTCAGCGACGAAGCCAAAACCTGCGGCCTGGTAAACCAGGTATTTAGTGATCAAGCCAGTATGTTGGCTGGCGTGATGAAAATCGCGGCCAAGATCGCCAGCCATTCACCTATGGCGGTGGCGGGGTGCAAAGAAATGATCAACTACACCCGGGATCACAGCGTAGCAGATGCCTTAACGTATATGGCCACGTGGCAAAGCGGCATGTTTCAAATGCCGGATATCCAGGAAGCCATGGTCGCTCAAAAAGAAAAACGCTTACCTCAATACCCCGAATTACATAAGAATATCAGTGGCATGCAAGGTAAATAGACCGCCAAATCGCGGATTGCAGTGAACAACTATCAGGATAAAAACATGACATCTAGCAGCACAAAAACAGCCCAGTTAGCCAGGGGTAGCGCTAAATACCCGCATTTATTTACCCCATTAGATTTAGGGTTTACCACTTTGAAAAACCGGGTGTTGATGGGCTCCATGCACACAGGGTTAGAAGAAGCCCCTAACGGTCATTTACGTATGGCCGCGTTTTTTGCCGAGCGTGCCAAGGGGGGCGTAGGCCTTATTGTTACAGGTGGTATTGGCCCCAATGATGAAGGGGCGACCCATAAAAACACCAAGCGTCTTGATAGTGACGCCGCCATCGCTGAGCATAAAGTGATCACCGATGCTGTGCATGCCCATGACAGTAAAATTTGCATGCAGATATTGCATACCGGCCGGTATGCCTATAACCCTACCCTGGTGGCCCCTTCGGCAATTCAAGCTCCCATTAACCCGTTTAAACCAAAAGCGTTGGACGAAGAAGGTATTGAAAAACAAATAAAAGACTTTATTTTCACCGCTAAACAAGCGCAAAAAGCCGGTTACGACGGGGTAGAGATAATGGGCTCTGAGGGCTATTTTCTTAATCAGTTTATCGCTGCTCGCACCAATCACCGGGATGATCAGTGGGGAGGGGAATATGCCAATCGAATTCGTTTGCCTATCGAAGTTGTGCGCCGGGTAAGAGAAGCTGTGGGTGAACAATTTATTATTATCTATCGCTTGTCGATGTTGGACCTGGTCGAAGGGGGCTCTACCTATGACGAAGTCGTCCAACTCGGCAAAGCTATTGAAAAGGCCGGAGCGACTATTATCAACACCGGTATAGGCTGGCATGAAGCGCGGATCCCGACTATCTCCACCAACGTGCCAAGAGCTGCCTTTACCTGGGTTACCGCTAAATTTCGTGAGTCGTTGTCGATCCCGGTGATCACTTCTAATCGCATTAATACCCCCGAGGTAGCCGAAGAAGTGCTGGCCAGAGGTGATGCTGACATGATTTCTATGGCCAGGCCATTTTTGGCTGACCCTGATTTTGTCATCAAAAGCATGGAAGATCGCTCCGATGAAATCAATACCTGTATCGGTTGTAATCAGGCCTGTCTGGATCATGTATTTGCCGGCAAGATGACCAGCTGTCTGGTGAATCCTCAGGCTTGTCACGAAACCCAATTTGATATTCAGCCCACCGATAAGGTAAAACATATCGCCGTCGTCGGGGCTGGCCCGGCGGGTTTGGCTGCCGCTATGACAGCGGCCCAGCGTGGTCATAAAGTCACCTTGTTTGAATCATCTAACGAGATTGGCGGGCAGTTTAATATTGCTAAACAGATACCCGGTAAAGAAGAATTTTCCGAAACTATCCGTTATTTTCAGCGCCAACTGGCACTCAATAACGTTGAGGTGAAACTCAATACCCGCGTCAGCGCAGCTGACTTAAATGAGGGGGACTATGACGAAGTCATGTTAGCGACAGGCATAGCGCCGCGCACACCGCCTATCGAGGGCATAACCCATCCCAAGGTGATGAGTTATGTGGATGTCATCAGATATAAAAAACCCGTGGGTAAAAAAGTGGCTATTATTGGTGCCGGCGGTATTGGTTTTGACGTATCTGAGTATTTGTCCCACGCAGGTCAGTCTACCAGCTTGAGTATTCCCGCCTTTATGCAAGAGTGGGGCATAGATATGACCTTCTCATCAAGAGGTGGCGTTGAGGGCGTAAAGGCTCAGCCAACGCCTTCCCCCCGGGAGATTTATCTGCTGCAACGCAAAACCACTAAAGTTGGCGCAGGGCTGGGCAAAACCACGGGCTGGGCTCATCGGGTAAGTTTAGCCAACAAGGGCGTAAAAATGATAGCCGGTTGCGAATACCTGAAGATTGATGATCAGGGTTTGCATATCAAAGTGAACGAAAAAGTGCAGGTACTGGATGTTGACAATATTATAGTCTGCGCCGGACAAGATCCCCTGCAGGAACTGGTTGAGGGGCTAACCAAGGCCTATCACCTGATAGGCGGGGCGGACATAGCGGTGGAGCTCGATGCTAAGCGGGCCATAGAGCAGGGCACTCGGCTGGCCAGCGAAGTTTAATACCAATCCGAGTTAGTAAATGACGTTGGGCGAGAATTTAAATGGGCTTAATCAAGGCGCTTGAATGAAGTAATAGTGGTGCTCTTTCGAATTTGGGCAACGCAGAGTAAGCCCATTTAAAACTCGCCCAAATGGAATGCACCAGCATATTTTATCTGCGATATCGCTCTTTGAAAGAAAATAGCTATTCCTGCATAACGGCGCCTTGCTCAAACCGCTGGACGTATTCTCACTGGGCACTTATTAATACGGATTGGTATAACCCCTAAGATCAAATTTTTACTGTTATACAAAACGCCTCTATTTTTGAGGTGTTTTTGCCTTTAGGCTAACGGCGTTTTGCTGCCTGTAAAAATGAAGCTGGATTTTATTATATATTAAGGGGGCTGTTTGTGTTATCGCTCGCCTGGCGACCCTGGAATATATCCAAGGTAAACTGAATGAAAGTGTTTAATCTTGCGGACTGATTGATTTGCTGGGGGTGTACCAGATAGATGGAAAGTGCAGGTAAGGACTCTTCTGGTAACAGGACTTGTAAATGGCCCGAGGCTATTTCGCCTTCGACAAGATATTGAGGTACTAAAATAATTCCCCGGCCAAGTAATGCCTGCTGTTTGAGCATTTGATTATCATTAATGCAAATGTCACCGCCAACTGTTATTTTTTTCCCGACAAATGTCCAGAGGGACTGCTCTTTACTCGTTAAACACTGATGTTCAACAAGTTGTTCTATAGATGTTGGGTAACCATGACGGGAAACATAGTCTGGGGAGGCACAACAGATATGACGATAAGTGAACAACGGTTTGGCGATCATGTTTTGTGGCGGGTTGATAGTTGATCTAAAGGCTATATCAAAATCTTTCTGAGTCAGGTCATAGGTTGTATAGCTACAATCTATACTTATCTGCACTGTTGGGTGGAGGCGCTGAAAATCAGCACAAAGGTCAAGTAAAAAGCACTGGGTGAACTGACTGGGGGCCGTGATCCTTACACGACCTGCGATGATGCTGGTATCCTGGCGAATTTCCCTCTCCAGTTCAAGCAATGAGCCCTTAATCTCTCCCATGCCCTTAAGCACCTGTTTTCCCAGGTCGGTTAATTTGACATTGCGGGTGGTGCGAAGGAGTAAAATACGGCCTAAATCATTTTCTAAGGTACGGATTTGTTCGGATAAATAGCCTCGGGAGATACCCAATTGCTCGGCGGCTGTAGTGAAACTCAAATGAGTGGCCACTTCGCTAAATAAGATCAGGCGCTCAAATTTTTTGTGTTCACGACGCATAAATAGTTCTTGATAGGTTTTAACTATAATATTACCTGCTAATTGTTTGCTATAGCAAATAATGAATTCGTTTAATGCTCTTTTCAATCCCACTTAAGTCACTACACTATGATCCCTATTATCCTTCAGAGCCCTTATGAGTATGCATAAACACCCGTTAATTGAATATTTACCCGATGTCAGCCCTGTAGTTTATGGTTGTATGGGCCTGGGGGGCGGCTGGGATAAACAGTCTATTAACTCTACTCACATTGAACAGGCTCACGAGTGCATAGATGCAGCGCTACAAAGCGAGATTAATTATTTTGATCATGCAGATATTTATACCCTGGGCAAAGCGGAGCAAGTCTTTGGTCAGGTATTAAAGGAGCGTCCGGCACTGCGTGATCAGATGTATATTCAGTCAAAATGCGGTATTCGTTTTGACGATGAACTGGGTCCAAAACGCTATGACTTGTCCGCCAAATGGATCACCCAGTCAGTTGATGAGAGTCTGGCCCGTCTCAATACTGAATATTTAGATGTATTAGTGCTGCATAGGCCAGATCCATTAATGGAGCCAGATGAAATAGCTGAAGCTTTCCATCGTCTTAAAAGCGCGGGTAAGGTGCGTTATCTGGGTGTGTCAAATATGCAGCAACAGCAGATGGCCTTTTTACAACGTTCCCTTGATACGCCATTGGTGCTCAATCAAATTGAAATTAGTCTGGGGCATTTGGACTGGCTCGATGAGGGGATCTATGCCGGTAATAGCGCAGGTTGCGATACCAATTTCACCCCCGGAACCCTGGAATATTGTCGGCAAAATAAAACACAGATCCAGTCCTGGGGAAGCCTTTGTCAGGGCTTGTTTTCCGGCCGTGATGTGAGTGACCAGGCTGCGCATATTCAGCACACCAGTGCTTTGGTCGCCAAACTGGCGGTTGAGTATGGCGTTAGCCCAGAAGCAATAGTATTAGGCTGGTTGATGCGTTATCCCGCAGGTATTCAACCTGTCATAGGCAGTACCAATCCTAAACGCATAAAGGCTAGTCAGCAAGCCGTTGGACTCAACCTTAGCCGGGAACATTGGTACGCTTTGTACGTGTGTGCCAGGGGGCAAGCGTTACCCTAGTTGATGACGTCGATGAATGAGTGAACGAACTCACTGATGGTGAACTACTGAGGGACTAATGTTCATTGAGTTTTCTGGTGTAAAATTTGAAAAAAAATGAGTGATACATGCAATAAGCTTGTATTGAAAATAAAAGGAGTAATGATGCAAAAAATTAAACTGGGGTGGCTGTTAGGTACATCTCTATTGATCGGTTCGTGTGCTCTTGAAACGCAACAGACGATACCTAAAATTGGTACAAGATCGGTACAGACGACAGCTGATATCTATCAGGACTATTTACACCGAGATGTGCGGGATGACATCTTTTATTTTGTTATGCCTGATCGTTTTAACAACGGCGATCCACAAAATGATAATGGCTCTGTGACTTTACCTATTTCTAATGGAGGTCTTAATTTAGCTTCTAAACGTGGCTTTCATGGCGGGGATATCAAGGGCGTAGAGGATAAGCTTGATTATCTTAAAAACATGGGCATCAGTGCTATCTGGATGACCCCGATTTTACGCAACAAAGCCGTTCAGCCAGATGGTGTTGCGCACCATGGTTACTGGATAGTGGACTTTAGCCAGCTCGATCCCCACTTTGGCACGAATGATGATCTTAAACATCTGATCGAGCTCGCTCATAGCAAAGGGATCAAGGTCTTTTTTGATATCATTACCAATCATACCGCTGACGTAATCAAATATGAGCAATGCCATCAAGCTAATGGCGAATTTACACCGGGATTAGAGCGCTGTGCCTATAAAAGCCTGGCACAATTGGCTAAGGGAGACAGGTACACACCTTTTATACCTGAAGAAGAAAAAGAAGTGAAATTTCCAGCCTGGTTAAATGATCCCCAGTACTACCATAATCAGGGGGATAGCACGTTTACCGGCGAAAGTTCATTAAACGGCGACTTCAGTGGTTTGGATGATTTAAATACCGAGCATCCCAAGGTATTGGCTGGCATGACAGAGATTTATAAAAATTTGGTTAAGGAGTTTAAACCTGACGGTTTTCGCATCGATACCGTACGTCATGTACGCCTGCCATTTTGGCAGGCCTTCAGCCCGGCAATTATGCAGTACGCTAAAGCGCAGGGGATCCCGAATTTTCATATCTTTGGTGAAGTATATGACACCAATCCTGAGGCACTGAGCCGTTTCACCACCGAAGGCAAATTGCCCTCTGTGTTGGACTTTGGTTTTCAGCAAGCCGCCGCAGACGTATTTTACCGTGGTCAAAGTCCAGTGAGCATTCAAACTTTGTTTGCTCAGGATCATTTATACAACGATGAAGATAGTCAAGCAGACTTACTGATGACCTTTTTAGGGAACCATGACATGGGGCGCAGTGGTTATTTTATTAATCAAGGGACACCGAAAGCCAATGCTGAAGAAAAGTTGCAGCGCAGTATTTTGTCTCACGCTTTTATGTATTTGTCCCGTGGCATTCCTGTGGTGTATTACGGAGATGAACAAGGTTTTACCGGTGATGGTAACGATGTGGATGCCCGTGAAGATATGTTCCCATCTCAGGTAGCCAGTTATAACGACAATGTATTACTGGGCTCGGCACAAACTACTGCTGATGATAATTTTAATCCTTCCCACCCTATTTATCAGGCCCTTGCCAAATTAGGTAAATTACGTCGGGAACATCAAATATTACGCCGCGGGCGTTACCAAGACCGGTATTTTAAAAAGGGGAGTCAAATTTTTGCCTTTGCCCGTATCGGGGCCAATTCAGGGGCAGAATACTTGATGGTATTTAATGCTGGCACCAGTGAGCAGACGATCAATGTGGATGCCAATGCCGACAGTTACCAGGCTCTGGTGCCGGCAAAACGGTTCAGTAAAACCGGCGATTCCCTAAGTATTACTCTACCGGCATTAAGTTATGGGGTTTACCAGGGACGATAATTGGCATAACCATTACGGGGTTTGAGTTCCTAGCGGGTAAGCCTGACGTTTGGCTTGCCAGCCTAAACTTAGCAGGGTGATCAAGGCTAAAACCATACAAAAAATGAATAAGGCACTATTTCTTTCGGTGAAATGGCGAAGCTGGCACCCAACAGTAACAGTTGACCACCATAGGGGAGTATTCCTTGTATCACACAGGCAAAGATATCCAGTAAGCTAGCGCTATCTTTGGGCAGTATCTCCCCTTTTTCTGCTAACTCTTTAGCCGTACTGCCAGCCAGCATTATGGCTACGGTATTGTTTGCTATACAGACATTGAGCACACTGATCGGTAAGGCAATGGCTAAGGAATTACCTGTTTTTAGTGGCAGGGCAAGTTTGCGTACCAAAGAGGTAATAGTGCTGACCAGAAAATCAATGCCACCTTGCTGCCGGATTAATTCAGTTAGCCCGCCGAGCATCAGTGACAAGATCATGATCTCCTACATCTGGCCAAATCCTGTGAAAACGTCTTGCCCAACAGCACGCAAATGATAGTCACCTACTATAATCCCTATAAGCGCACTGCTAATGATGCCAATCATTAAAACGGCAAATACATTAATACCCACCACAGCCAAAACCAAAATCAGCAGGTAGGGTAGGGTAGGGCAGGACTGGTTGCCTTGGCCTATGCTGAATCTGTCGTACCGGTAGAAAATAACTCTGCAACGTATAAAATAAAGTTATTTGACTGTCCCTCTGGTAATCTGGATATTGATGATTTGTTTTTTCGTTCAATCGATTTACCTCATTTCAACAAGATCACTCAAGCCATTGAAGGAATTAGTCTGCTACCTATTGAGTCGATGCGGTATAAGGAGAGACTGGCGGAATATAAGCAAAATGGCTACAACTCTGAAAGATCTGCACTTTTTCAAAAATTGTTCGTCTGTGGTTTCCATTGTATCCTTGCCCAGAGATTACCAGCTGTCATACATGGATTTAAATCGCCTTAAATCCCATCTTAATACGTTGTTTTCCAACACGACATTAAAACGTTATGCACTGGTCACTGGTCACTGGTGCTTCGGCGAGTATTTCACACTCCACATTGCTCGTAAAAAGTCCTTGTTTGAGTGATGACTTTCTTACCTTGATAGTAGCTTATATCAAACGTTGTTTTGCCAAAGACAATTATTGTTTTGATGAACAGATCGATCAAGCTATGCTGGATTCATTCATTCATTCGGATGTATTTGATGAAACGGCACTGGATTTGATGCTCGAAGAGTATGAAAATCCTGCTAAAATTCTGGACACTAACTGGTACGCGATAAAACTGATGTACGAGAAAAAGTACCGTGAACTTATCTAGGAAAAAGATAAATTTGTGTCGATAAATGATATTCGCCTCAGCCGGGAAAGTGTCAAACAATCGATTAAATATCTCCGTGAAATTTACCGTCATAAAATGAGTAAAACGAAAGTTATTTCACTCAATAGGGATCCAGTTAAGACAAAATCCTGAAGCTGACGGGGATATTATACCATTGCTCCTTGATATGTGATCAACTCACAAGGCGGTGGGAAGTTTCATAGTAAAGCGTAATGTGATTGCCTTCATAGACGTAACAAAAACGTCGGGAATGTTTTTATTTACCACATTCATGTGGCTCACCTGCTTCGCAGGCCAGCTGAAGCTGTTGTGATTTGTTCCAACAAATCTTGTTGAACGTCCCAAAGACGGCCCTGAAAGGGTGGAGCGCAGGGATGCGAAGAATAAAATTCAGCTAGAAAGCTTGCCAGATCCTCCCGAAGGGTGATGCTAAATTTGCTTCCGATTCATCAGTAGACCGATAAAATCAACACTCCAGCTAAGTGAATATTATCGACCGCTGAGTGAGCAGAGATTTAGGTGGATGGGTATTATTAAGGGGGGTTGTACTGAACGGTAAGGTTTAAGATCAAAAAATCGCCCCATTTTTGTAACGTAACTGACAAAAAAGGGGCGATACTATTATTTTTCAGTCACTTGATAAATGGTGACTGTGCCACTAACTTCGTTACCAACAATCAGCAGAGCGTTGCCATTCGGGCTGTCGGCCGGGGCAACAAACTTGATGCTTTCCGGGCCCAAATCTCCAGATATGGCCACTTCTGAGCAATTCATACCTTGTGTTTCATCACAAGGGTTCTGCAGATCGTCATCCAATTCAAAGTTCGTACTAAAGTCTCGGTTATTGTAATGGGCAACAAAGGCTACCTGAAAGGGGTTGGTGACGTCATAAGTAAATAAATCACCTGAACGCTCCAATCCGATAAAGGCATACATGCGCCCTGCAATTTCACCAACGGCTATGGCTTCTGGTTCTCCGCCTTTGTCATCTGAGCGGTTATCGCCTTTGTTTTTGGTATGTGCACTATTGAAATTATTACCTAATACCGAGGCAGATATTTTTCCAAAGTCATCACCAGAGTCATACACCAGGTTAATGTTCTGGTCCCATATTGAGAATGATCGTGCTCCATAAGCATACAGTGCTTCAAATTCACCATTGTTATCTGCATCGCCTAACGCCGTGGTCACTTTTAAGCGACCCAGTCCATTTTTACCGCCACTTAAATCATAAGCAGCCTGTAATGAGTTAGATAGTGTCATGTTAAGCTTATTCACATCTATGATGTCAGCCACACGCACTTCTTCTGAGTAGGCATTGTAGTCCCGAGAATCCCCTTCGTTAGCTGACAATATAAAGGTTGCACCTTGCCATTGATAAGACGTGATAGTGTCAGGTTGATACATGCCATATAGACCATCAACACTGCTAAAGGCAGGCAATTCATCTTTGTTGGTAAAATCAAGTTGGTCCTGGCTCCAATCTTTAAACCCCAGGGCTCGAACTTCAATACTCATATCAACAAGATTGATGATGCCAATAGCATTACTTTCTTGCAGTGAAACATAAGCGGTTTTACCATCTTGTGCATAGGTAATATATTCGGGCTCTAATTCCTGAGCAACGGTGGTACCTGCTGGACCAGCGAATTTAACCCCTGCCGCTTTTAAGAGCGCCATACGTTGGCTTTGTGTGGCGTAATCGTCACTGACTAAAGTGTCGCTACTAAAAGTCATATCAGTGGTGAAGTTGATAGTTTGGGCGCTATCGGCTGGTACACCATCAGTCAAAGAAATAATTGAAATGTTGCCGTCCGGGTCAACAGCATAATCTGTGTCAGGCTCGCCTTCGTTAGCAACTAGAACAGTGCTGCCGTCTGGGCTTATAGTCACCATGTCAGGCAATGCACCCGCTGCAACGGCCTTAATAAATGTTCCCTGGCCAGTGGCATCTAAACGATAAAACAATACCGCACCTGGATCGGTTTTAACCTGGGCTTGAACAGCGATAGCCAATAAATTATCGTGAATGGCAATTGAGTTTGCGACACCTAGGGTAATAGTCCGCTCGGCACCCGAAACAGCCTTGACCGTGACACTGTCGGTAAAAGTAAATGCCCTGGATTGCAAGCTATTGTCAGTGATTGGATTGGCGACGGGTGCAGCAACCAAACCTGTCAGATCAATAATTTCTATTTGGTTTAACGCTGCATTAATGGCAAAGGCTGAATGAGATGCGGGATGAAATTGCACGATCTCTGCTGCACTTTTGCCAAAAATTTCAATTCCGCCTGCCCCAAACCGGCCCACAACATCTATGGCTAAATCTCTTGGCAAGCTTTGGCCAGTGGCTCCAACAATACCTTGTGTTCCCGTGACACCGGCTGCTCCGTCTTGGCCATCGTCACCGTCTGAGTTGCAAGCAGACAATCCGCCTAATATCGCTAATGAAAGTAAACTGAGTCTTAGTGTGTGTGTGATCTTTAGCACAGGCTGTTCCTTTATCTTTATGAGTAAAATTAATAAAGCAATATAGGATGAAATGATGTGTTTTTTACGACAGTAAAATGAAGGAAATATGACACAGTAAAAACTTCATAGGTTTTTATTCGTGCTTGCTTTTAAGTTTGCCACCACATCATTTAGCGCATACCCAAGCAACCTCAAAAAATGCAGAGATCAGCGGGGATTCAAATCGTTAAATAGAAGAAATTTGTGTTGTGGCATAGCTTTCCTGTGTCTAATATAAATAACGCCGTAATGGGTGATTTGAACGCCGCCCTATGGGAGCTTAGGGCAAAAATCAGCGCGGCGTTACAACCCTTGAAAAGGGAAGGTCATTTCCTGCGTGTTGTGCCTTGATAAGTCTTCAGGCTTAAACTGTGAACCTGCATTTTAAAGTCACTTGGGTATATACCCCAAGCCATTGGCGTTGGAGCTAGGCGGCGCATGCACTCAGTTTTATAAGCATAGGCTTACTAAGTGCTTCAGGTTGGCGGTAAAGGTGAGAGGAGGCAATAACACTGCAGTTTCAAGGAAAAAAGGTATAGCTGGGATCAGCCCCCGATAAACTTAACCCAAGATAACAGCGCGTTTTTGAAGTCCTCAAGACCGCAACCGGTAATAGACTCTTGATCATATAGATTAGTGTCCTCAGGGAAATCGTCTTCCATATCGTTGCGCATGATACTGGCATAGACTTCAACCTCATCAATAGTCAGCTCCAGGTTAAACTCTCTGCCTGTTAAGTGAAACTCATTGATTTGCCGGTGCTCCAATTGCTCAATAGTCTTTAGCAAGTCGATGATTTTCTGTTGGTCTGTGCCCAGCTCTTCAGTAAACCAGTGGCCGAGTGATTCTGCACCCATTGCAAAAATGGCAATCGGTTCTGCTTTATCGTTGCGGGTAAATTGATAGTCCATAAGCGTCTCTTTGTTGAAAGTTGTATGCGCCATAGCATGGTAAAATTAGTAAATTTGGCCTTTTTGCTCGAGTTGGGTCAGGTAAACCCGCACCTCAAATTCAATTTGATGGTAGTCCGGTAACATATGCAAACAAAGCTGGTAGAAGGCCTTGTTATGGTCTTTTTCTTTAAGGTGGGCTAATTCGTGAACGACTATCATGTTTAAAAAAGGCTCAGGAGTATTTTTAAATACAGTGCTGATACGTAATTCGTTTTTACTTTTTAACTTGCCCCCCTGAACTCGTGAAATATAGGTGTGTAGGCCTAAGGCGTGTTCCACCACATGAATTTTTGGGTCGAAAATTATTTTACTCAATGGCGCAGATTTACGTAAATAACGATTTTTGAGCGCCATCACATATTCACGTAAATCACTATCCTTGGCCACTTGGTGGACACAGGGATATTTGTCTAACAGCATGTCTTTTAGACTATCTTGCTCGAGCATCTGTGCTACCTGCTGTTGCAGATGCGGCGCATAGGCTGATAAATATTTTAGTGACAAGTGAATATAGTCTCTACATTATACTGTGGTTAATACGTTTGCCAGTCACTTATACCTGTCTCCCTTGACGTTGTAACGCCGATGGCTTGGGGTATAACTATCTTATTCAGGGACATGTTTTTGTGCTTCAGGCCACACAAAGCTGGCATCTGGTTTGGCTTGTTGGGTCGATAAATAAAGCTGTTCGACTTTTGTTCGCGCCCAGGGTGTCTTGCGTAAAAATGTTAAACTGGATTTGACACTCGGATCGCTGCTAAAGCAATTAATCTTTATTTGCTGAGCCATTAGCTCCCAGCCTAAATCCGCTACCAGAGCTTCTACAATTTGTTGCAAGGTAATGCCATGCAATGGGTTATTTCTTTGGATCGTCATCTTTGTCATCTACGAATAATGAGTAGGGTTTAGGAGGCTAATGTGCTCATAGCCAACGCCAAGTCTTTTGTACTGTCAATGGTGAAGTGAAATAAGGGCACTGATTATACAGTGGAGGTTATACAATCATTTCCGGCACGCTTTTGTCTTGTGCCGGGTAACTGGCCAACAGGCACCGGGTACCGTCTTCATCAACTTTTTCTAATTTAACAGAAAATCCCCATAAATGATGCAAGTGCTTAAGGACTTCGTCATGACTTTTGGCTAATGGCACGCCGTTTTGCGCTAAGTAACATAATGTTAGTGAGCGGTCACCCCTAGTGTTTGCCTCATAAACTTGTATGTTTGGCTCGATGTTGCTTAAGTTATATTGAGCCGATAATTTATCCCGGACAGACTGATAGCCTAATTCGTCGTGAATGGCGGATACGCTTAGGTAAGGGTTGTCTTCGTTGTCTTCGATAGCAAAAAACTTAAAATCGCGCATAAGCTTGGGTGATAAAAACTGGCTGATAAAACTTTCGTCTTTGAAATTTTCCATAGCAAAATGCACCGTTTCCAACCAGTCTTTGCCCGCTATCTCTGGCAACCAGTATTTGTCTTCCTCAGTGGGGTGCTGACAAACCCGCTTGATATCCATAAACATATTAAAACCCAGCGCATAAGGGTTAATACCTGTGTAGTGGGGGCTATTGTATGCGGGTTGCGCGACTACGTTGGTATGGTTATGCAAAAATTCCAACATGAAACGTTCTGATACTTTTCCCTCGTCATACAGGTGGTTAAGGATATGGTAATGCCAAAAGCAAGCCCATCCCTCATTCATGACCTGGGTTTGTTTTTGCGGGTAAAAATATTGCGAAATTTTACGCACTATACGCACCAACTCCCGTTGCCATGGCTCAAGTAAAGGTGCATTTTTTTCGATAAAATACAGTAAGTTTTCCTGAGGCTCTGTGGGCAAACGCTCGTCTTGCTGCTCGTTTACCATTTTGGTTTTGGGCAAGGTGCGCCACAGATCATTTATCTGGGACTGAATATGTCGCTCTCTTTTGTGCTGCCTTTCTCGTTCAACTTGCATGGAAATTTTCTGTGGTCGTTTATAACGATCGACACCAAAATTCATTAGCGCATGGCATGAATCCATCACGTTTTCTACCTCAGAAACGCCATATTTTTGTTCGCACTTGGTCAGGTAGTTCTTGGCAAACAGCAGATAATTAATGATTGATCCAGCGTCAGTCCAGGTTTTAAATAAGTAATTATTCTTAAAGAAGGAGTTGTGGCCATAGCAGGCATGAGCCATTACCAGGGCTTGCATGGTGATGGTGTTTTCTTCCATTAGGTAGGCAATGCAAGGATCCGAGTTAATGACAATCTCATACGCCAACCCCATTTGTCCACGGCGATAATTTTGTTCTGCCTGAATAAATTTTTTGCCATAAGACCAATGACTATAGTTAATGGGCATACCTACGCTGGCATAGGCATCCATCATTTGTTCGGCGGTGATTACCTCAATTTGGTTGGGGTAGGTATCCAGCCCATAGTGCTTGGCAACTCTGTCTATTTCGGTTTCATATTCAGCTAACAGTGCGAAAGTCCATTCGGGCCCGTCATCGAGCATAGTGGTTTTATGTTGGGTAGACATATCAGCTCACTCCTTTTTGTTTTTCGATACTTTTATCGAATAATTCTCTGAAAATAGGATAGATGTCCGCTACGTCACGAATATGCTTGATGGCAATATTGCCATGGATTTCTGTTAACTTTTTATATTCGTGCCACAAACTCTGGTGATGACGCTCGGTTATTTCTATATAAGTGAAATAGCGTACTAAGGGTAATAAATTGTGGTGTAAAATTTCGGTGCACTTAGTGCAGTCATCCACCCAGTTGTCACCATCTGAGGCCTGGGCTGCATAGATATTCCACTCGTTACCAGGGTAACGTTCGCTGACTATCTCCTGCATAAGATTCAAGGCACTTGAAACTATGGTGCCACCGCTTTCCTGGGAGTAAAAAAACGCCTGTTCATCGACTTCTTTTGCCTGGGTATGGTGGTGGATATAGACCACGTCGACATTTTTATACGTTCGGGTTAAAAACAGGTAAAGCAAGATATAAAAACGCTTAGCTATATCTTTGGTGGCCTGGTCCATCGAGCCGGATACATCCATTAAACAAAACATCACAGCCTTACTGGTTGGAACCGGACGTCTTTGATAGTTGCGAAATCTTAAGTCGAAGGTATCGATAAAAGGGATTTTGCCGATAGCATTTTTAAGCGTTTCAATTTCTTCTTCTAGTTGAATTACGCGGTCATACTGCTCCAGTTTGCCGGCTTTGAGTTCTGCCAGTTGTGCCTGCATTTCTTTAAGTTTGGCTTTTTTGCCTGCCGACATAGCTATTCGTCTGGCTACCGAACCTTTTAGGGAGCGCACTACATCCAGATTACCGGGCACACCATCATTAACAAAACCTGCCCGGTAACTCTGATATTGAACAAGATTATCGAACTGGTTTTTCTGTAAGTTTGGCAAGGCCAAGTCTTCAAATAATAAGTCCAGGTATTCATCTTTGGATATTTGAAATATAAACTCATCTTGTCCTTCTCCTGAATTACTGGCGGACCCGGGTCCACTGCCTTGTCCATGACCGCCTTGTGGACGGTTAATCCTGTCGCCGGCACTAAACTGATCATTGCCAGGATGGACTATGTTGCGTTTTCCGCCTTTGGCAGTGTGAAATATGGGTTCAGAAATATCCCGATAGGGTATGCTTACCTGTTCGCCACTATCGATATCCGTCACGCTGCGTTTATTAGCTGAGTCAGAAACGGCTTTTTTTATTTGCTCCTTGTAGCGGCGTAAAAAGCGTTGCCTGTTGACTGTACTTTTTCCTTTGCTGTTGAGCCGTCGATCAATAAAATAGGCCATACTGCTTCACCTCAATGATTGTCATTAAACTATTCACATCATACATAGCAGGTAATTAGGAGGATTTCCTAACCCGCAAATACCATTCACACAGGAGCCGAACCTGTTTTTGGGTATACCCTTTTTCCATCATCCGTTGTACAAAATCGTCATGTTTTTTCTCGTCATCCGCCGATCCTTTAGTATTAAAGGAAATCACGGGCAACAAATCCTCAGTGTTGGAAAACATTTTTTTCTCGATCACGCTGCGTAATTTTTCGTAACTGGTCCAGCTAGGATTATTACCTTTATGGGTGGCTCTGGCGCGTAATACAAAATTAACAATTTCGTTGCGAAAATCTTTTGGGTTACTAATACCGGCCGTCTTTTCGATTTTTTCAAGTTCGGTATTTAAGGCACCCCGATCAAATAGTTGGCCAGTTTCTGGATCTCGATATTCTTGGTCCTGGATCCAAAAATCAGCATAAACAACGTATCGGTCAAACAGATTTTGACCATATTCCGAATAGGACTCCAGGTAGGCGGTTTGAATTTCTTTGCCGATGAATTCGACATATTTAGGAATAAGAAACCCTTTTAAGTGTTCTTTATATTTTTCTGCCAACTCTGCGGGGAATTGCTCGCGTTCAATTTGCCGCTCCAATACGTAAAATAGGTGTACGGGGTTGGCTGCCAATTCTTGCTGATCAAAGTTGAAAACACGGGATAATATCTTGAATGCAAAACGCGTTGACAAGCCCTGCATACCTTCATCAACACCTGCGTAATCTTTGTATTCCTGATAGGATTTGGCTTTGGGATCGGTGTCTTTAAGGCTCTCGCCGTCATACACCCGCATTTTTGAGTAGATACTGGAATTTTCTGGTTCTTTTA